>DAOTGT010000038.1:0-22372 GCA_035447285.1 Candidatus Competibacter sp. | reverse complement strand
ACCTCGTTGGCTTCCATCATAAGTGAGGTGTCCACGTAAGGGGGGCAGGATCATATTTGAGTCCACATTCTTCCGCCGCCGCCAAGCAGTTTGTTGAGGAATGTTTCAAGAGCGCTGAAACATTAGCCCTCTTTCCTCGCCGGAGTCGAACGATGCCAGAAGCACAACGCGAGGACATCCGCGAACTTGTCGTCCAGGGTCATCGTTTGATCTATTGGACCGACGGTGATTAGGTGTCGATGTTTGCCGTCGTCCACGAAAGACGCAATTTTACCAACTTGACGCCAAACCCGTTGGAATGAAAAGCAAAACGTCAATATCTTATCGTTATTATAAATAGAACAAAAAAATTAAAAAAACAAAAAATAACCAATAAAAACAATAACAACACGCCTTTCTTTATGGATTTATTTGAAATAAAAGACGGAAATAGAGCCCATATAGGTAACCCAACTACAGAAGAAAAAATTATTGAATACCCTATATGGCTTGGAGATGGAATATCAGGGCGGTAGTAATGTGTATCTATTAAATAAGAAACAATAAGATTAAAAAAAACGCTACCAATATTCGATTTGGTAACCAGTCAAAACTTCTGAAGTGGCTCATAGAAGCTGATTTTAATTATTTATATACAGCAATTGCTAAAATCATAGCTACTCCCAATATGCTCTGCATTCATAAGGATCATATTTTCCAAGTGTTCCAGGAACCCCTCCTGCATCATCATGTTCCCAACCGCAAGTGTGAGCCCACTCATGAATTAAAATACATCCCCAATGTGAAAGTCCTGTAATTCCTGGATTTACCCTCATACAAATTTTAGCAGTTGGAGGATAGCCAATAGTCCATGCCCATCCCGCTGCTCGTGTTATCCAGCATCACAATCCATCACAAGTTATATACGCTTCCTTACAACGATTTTTTATACACTCTCTAATTTTTGGGTTTCCAATTAATGCCGTTACTCGCTGGCATGCGGTTTCTACTGATCTTTCTAGATCAGGATCATTTTTGCAACATTCTTTATCAACCGTAAATAAACCTTTAGGATCAATATGACTAACTGGATTTTCACCCGCATAGTTATACACATTAACCCCCCCTCTCAGTCCAATCGGATCACTCTCGATATATCGCCCGGTTGCCGGATCATAATCCCTGAAGAAGTTGTAATGCAGCCCCGATTCTTGATCGTAATACTGACCCGGTAAACGCAGAGGATTTTCGATGGTAGCGGTCAAGAGGTCAATCGGGCCGAAGGGTTGATCGTCGACCTGCCAGACGATCGTATTTCCTCCAACCTACCGTGCTGTAGAACAAATAGTGCAATGATTTTCAGGTACTGACCATTCTAGTATCAGATCTTGGTCTATATCGTACCATTTTTTAGATAATTCTAATTTAATATCTGCTTTGATAATTTCCAATTCAACCACTGTCTCCTCTTTATTAAAATTAGAATAACATTCGACAATATTTCCAGCTTTATCTTCAGTAGTAGCTTCAATAAGTAATAAATCACACTGTGAATAAATAGATAAATAATTATGACCATCATCTATTAAAAATGCAGACTCTATTTTGTCATAGATAGTATCATCAGTAAGCCTATTACAATCTTCATCAAATATATTTAAATATATTCGACTCCATTTATTTAAGCCACCTAACTCAATATCAAGAATATTGTCTAAATTTATTGGATTAGCAATCATTTCTTTTAAATGCTCTAAGAATATGATTAAGTTATATATATGCCATTCAGAGGCTAAAAGAGTTATTTGGTCGTTAACTTTTAACCATCCAGTCGCAACTATAAAAAGATAATCCTTTATATCTTTTGGGCAGTACTGGTTAGTCGCTATAATTGTTTTATTAACATCTATATTAAATTCAATAGAGAAATTTTTAAAATGTAGGCTTTTTATTATGTTTTCCACAACTTACCGTCCTCTTGGAGGTTGTTTTTTTGAGAAACCTGGAAGCCCACCTTTTTTAGCGTTGCTCCATTGCTTCGAATTAAGATTGCCTTCAAGCACCACATATCCATGCCACAATTTTTCACATTTCGGATATTCATATGTAAAATGATTTTGAAATATGACAATCTCGCCTGTTGTTGGGTCAACCCCAATACGACCTTTACCAGATGGTACGGAATTATCTAGCGCTGCTTGGCCATTTCTTGGTGCAGGCGAAACATCATCTCCTGTGGATCGTGTATATGAGACATCACCATGTTTCGGTCGATTATTATCCCCAGGATCATAGGTATTTTTATATTCTAGGCAACCACAAATTTCTTTTACAGTATTAACAGTATTAGAAATCGCTTCCCCAATCGGCTTTGCTGCCATCATGGCCCCTGTTAGACCGCCTACGCATACCAAGGCATATGGCCCACAGAGTCCGGCTAATCCTTGAGCTTGTAATCCTTCTGCATCAATAAAATTTAATGGATTCCCCTCTACATACGCATACGTATTAACCCCGCCCTCTAATCCAATCGGATCACTCTCGATATACCGTCCCGTCTGTGGATCATAATCCCGGAAGGTGTTGTAATGCAGCCCGGATTCTTCGTCGTAATACTGACCCGGAAAGCGCAGATTCATCGTGATCGTGTTGCCCGATTCCGGCGTGCTTTGGCCGAACGCTTCGGAGCGGGCTGTCCAGGCGATTTGACCTTGGGCATCGGTGGCAAGTTGCACGGTGCCGAGATGATCGGTCTGGAAGACGTATGGCCGCCACGCAGTGCCCACGATTTCGGCCTGCCAGAGGGGGGCGGTGCCATAAGCAGTGTTGGGTTGCCAGCCATAGGCACGGATCAGGTGGCCGGTGGTGTCGAGTTCGGCGATGAGTCCTTCGGGGGCGTGGAGATACCAGGTCGTTTGGCCACCGACGATTTTGGCGATGCGGCGGCCGAAGGGGTCGTATTGGTAGCGGGCGCGTTCTTGGCCGTCAATGTCGATCCGGCGTAGCCGTTCGCCGGCATCATAAGTGAATCGGGTTTGACCGGTGATCCGTTGCGCGGTGTCGAGGTGGCCGTTGGCGGTGTGGCTGAGGGCGGTGAGTGCGTCGCCTTGGCCGTATTGAGTGAGCCGGTTGTCGGCGTCGTAGGCCCAGAGTCCGGGTTGGTGGGCGCTGCTGAGGCGGTTGTGGACCGCATCGTAGGTGTAGCGTTCCAGTGGGAGACCGTTCGGATTGGCGGCCCCGGCTTGCAGTGTGGAGGGTGGCGTGGCGGCGGTTAGGCGCGAGAGGGCGTCGTAGGCGTAGGCATACCGACCGTCCTGGGTGTCCTTTTGGGTGATGTTCCCCGTGGCGTCGTAGGTGTATTGCCAGTCGAGCAGCACCGCGCCGGTGGGTGCGTCGGCCGTGCCGGTGCCGAGGGCTTGGGCGTGTAGTTGAATCGGTCGCTGCAAGGGGTCGTAGTCGATTTGGCGTACGATGCCGGGAAAGACGATTTGGGTGGGTTGGGTGTTTTTGTAGGTCGTCCAACGGATGCTTTCGCCACCGGGCAAACTGACCGTTTGCAGTTGCCCGTTTTCGTAGGCGAACCGCACCGCTTTTCCACCCGGATACGCCAGTGCTTGGCGTTGCCCATCGGCGGTGTAGCCATGGCCCAGGGTGTGGGTGATGGCGCTGGCGCCCGTGCCGTAGGTGAGGGTTTCCTCGGTCGGTCGGCCCAGGGCGTCGAGGGTGTAGGTGGCACGCGAGACGGTGTCGCCGCGTTGTTGGTAGCCGGTGAGACGCCCGGCGTCGTCGTAATCGTATTGGATCGTTTGCGTGGGCGCGGCACTGCCGAGGGCATACGTTTCCTCGGTTTTGCGACCGGCGGCGTCGTACTCGTAGCGACGCACCGCGCCACTAGCATCAGTGCGGGTGATGAGGCGACCGAGCGTGTCGTAGGTGTATTGGGTGGTGCCGCCGAGGGGACGGGTTTCTTGCGTTTTACGACCGGCGAGGTCGTATTCGAAGCGGTGGGTCTGGGTGTTGGCGTCGGTCAGTGCAACGAGGTTGTCGCGCGGATCGTATTGATGGCGGGTGATGCCGCCGAGCGCGTCGATCTTGCGGATCATCCGGCCCAGGCCGTCGTATTCGCGCAGCGTGGTGTGTCCGGCGGGGTCGGTGGTGCTGACTACCTGCCCCTTGCCGTCATGGCTGACGCGGGTGATGCGCTGGGTGTCGGCGTCCAGCACCTGGATCGTTTGCACCGGGCGGTCGCGGACGTCGTAACGATACTCGATGCGGTAGGTCGGGTAGATCACGGCGGCCAATAACCCTTCCAGGCCGTCGTCGGCATCGCCGTATTGGTAGCGGGTGACGTTGCCGGCGGGGTCGGTCATGGTGGCCAGCCGGCCCAGGCCGTCATGGGTGGAACGGGTGACGTTACCGGCGGGGTCGGTCACGGTGCTGAGTCGACCGGCCGTATCGTGGTCAAAGCGGGTGCTTTGATCGAGGGCGTCGGTTTGGACGATCAGCCGGCCGGTGGGGTCGTATTGGTATTGGGTGACGGCGCCGGTGGGGTCGGTGGTTTTGGTGCGACGCCCCAAGGCGTCGTAGGTGTGGGTGGTGCGGTGATCGAGCGGGTCGATGACGGCGGTGAGCCGCCCTAACGCATCGTATTGCGCTTGCCAGAGTGTCCCATCGGGCATTGTCCCGGTGAGCGCTTGGCCTTGAACGTTGTAGGTGGTGTTCGTCACCTGACCCAGTGGGTCGGTTTGGGTGACCGCGTTGCCGAAGTCGTCGTGGCTCCAACGGGTGGTGGCGACGTCGGTTCCGGTGCCGAGAGTTTGGCTCAGGGCTTGGCCAAAGTCGTCGTAGGTCCAGGTGGTGGTGCGCTGTTCCGGGCGGCCGGCCGCTTCGATCCGCTCGATCAGATGGCCGGTGCGGTCGTAGCGGTAGCGGGTTTCGATGCCCAGCTCGTCGGTGTGGCGGGCGATCTGCCCGTACTGCGCTTCGTATTCGTAACGGACGGTGAGGCCGTCGGGGGTGGTGATCGCCACCGGTTGGCGGTCGGCGTTGTATTCGGTGCGGGTGATCAGGCCCCGGGCATCGGTGACGCTTTCGATTCGATCGCCATCGCGGGTCAGCAGGCGTTGGCGTTCGCCGCCGACAGTGCGTTCCAGCAATCGCCCTTCACGATCGTAACGGGCGACGGTGGTCGGCCCCCCTGGAGGGAGCATGGTTATGGTGTATTGGCGCGTCAGCCGATCATAGGCGTATTGATAGGTGGTCACCCGGCCCGCTTCGTCGGTGATCTGGCCGACGCGGGCGATCTTGATATCCCGCTCCGGTAGACCGGTTTGCCCCACCTCGGTTTCGGTCTCGGCGGCGCGCGCCCGGTCGCCGTCCAGGGCGAAGGCGCCCGCCGGGGCCGGAATCGCGTAAAAAATCTTCATTTCCCCGCCGAGCGGGTCGGTGCGACTGCTCAGTTGGCCTTGCCCGTCGTAGCCGTACCGCCAGATCGCGCCGCCGGCGTCGGTGACTGTGGTCAGGCGGTCGCCTTCATAGGCGTAGCGCACGATCCGGTCGGCGCGGTCGCGCGCTTCCACCAAGCGGCCATTCTGATAACTGAAACGAAACACCAGTTGATCGTGATGGTCGCGGACTTCGTTACGGCGGCCTTCGGCATCCAGCACGAAGCGAACCTGTACGCCGTCACGGTCTCCATAAGCGATGGCCTGGCCCGCGTTGTCGTAAGTGATCCAGTTGCCGAACCCATCCCGCCACCGCCAGCCATCATCGGTTTTTTCCATGAATCGCTGGCGGTCGAGCACGCCATCGAAGACGTACAGCGTGCCTTGGCGCAAGTACAGCGAACCGGCGCGATCAATGGCCTTGACCGAGCCATCCAAGGGGTCGTGCACGAAGCGCAACGCGGCCCAGGCCGGGTTGAGATACCAACGGCCATTGCTCCAGGTCCGATTGAGCACGACCTGCCCACCCAGCACCTTGACGCTTAAGTCCGTGTGCCGTTCGATATATTCCCCGTTCGGCAACCGCACCTCGGCCACCGCCCAATGTGACAGACTCCACCCAAGGCAGCACAGCCAGAAGCCGATCATCCATCCCGCGCGCCGCCGTAACGGCCGGTTCGGCACCGGTGGAGTGTCGGTCAGGTCAGTCGCGTCGCTCGGGTGGATCATGGCACCGTCCATCAGCGGATTATCCGCTCAGGTTCTTGAAAGAGATCTTCGTGGCGCGGGGTCATGTGCAAACTCAGGGTGCGCCACTGCCGCCGGAACCGCTACCGCCGCCATCGCCCATGCTACCGGAGGAACCGCCCCACGGAGGCGAGGATGGACCGCCGGGACCGCCGCCACCGGGACCACTGCCACCCCCACCGCTGGAACCGCCGCCCGCACCACCGCAACAGCTCGAATTAGGCGAACAGTCCGGCGTACAGCTTGGAGTCAGCGGGATCGCACTGGAACTGGAACCGCCGCCACCGCCAAAGCCACCGCCGTCGTGACACCAGGTCGCCGTGCAACGCGGGTTCAACGGTCCATATTGCGGGCCGGCGCTCGAGGTGCAATTGCTGCCACGAATGTGGCTGATCACGGTGCTGGCGCCGCCGGCGCGGACTTCCCCGTTGGCGCACTCGTAGTCATAGCTCAGGCCGGCCACAACACTGTAGCTAGAGCAGGAACTGCTTTTCAGTTGCCCACCAATGACTTCACGCAAGGTCTTGGCAAAGCGCCCATCGCCCATCGCGCCCATCAGCGGTTCTAAAACCGTCTTCATCTGGAAGGCCCGAGACGGGAGCGTATGGGCGGTGATGCGATAAGGCACGGTGATCCGGGTCTTGGCCGGGAGTGACTCTGGTACGGCCACCAGCCATTCGTAGGTGTAGTAGTCATCGGATTCCGGTGGGGCGAAGACAACCTCATCGGCCCGTACCAGGCCGTAGTTGGTGATGGTCAGCTCACCGGTGATGCTTTCACCAACCTGTAGATCCGGCAGGTTGATCGCCAGCGGTTCCATCAGCACCACGGGGGCCGGTACTTGGGTGAGATAGGTCGCCGTCAGCGTCAGATCGTAATGGTCTTGGATGGTGGTTTCGGTGACGTTGAAACTGACGCTGATCAGTGCGTAATCCAAAAAGACCGATTGACTAAGGATGACGCCCGGCTGGATTTGCAGGCGGCCGCTGGCATCGCCGTGGTTGGGTGCGCTGACCCGGTAGCGGTAGGCGCCCGGCGGTAGATCTTCGATCAGAGCGATGCCTTCGGCGTCGGTCACGACCCGCTGCTGAATACTGGTGACCGCTTCGTTTTGCAGGGTCAGCGTCGCCCCGGTCACCCCCAAAATCCGTTGGCCTTGTGCGTCCAGGGTTTCCGTAAAAATATCCGAAACGTGGAATCGGACACCGCCTTCACCCTGCTGGGTCACGCTGACCGAGACCGGTACATCGCCCCCCGTGGCGTTGCTCGCCGCGATCCGGATCTTGGCGGTATAGACGCCATCGGCCACCGTTGCGCCCGGTGCGGCGGTCACTTGCACGAGTTGGTTTTGGCCAACATCCAAGGCTCCGAGCGTGGCGGTGCTGGCCAGGAAGAGCCAAGCAGGTGGCGTACCGCCGTCGCTCCCCACCAAGCGAGCGGTAACCCCGGTGGCGGTTGCCAATCCCCGATTGCCGATACGAACATTGCCGCTGACGGTTTCGTTCTGGCGCACACCCAGATCCAGATAGGTGGGGTCGGCGAACAAGGCGGGGCGTGCGTCGCCGAGGCGGTAATCGATGCGCAGCGTCCCGCGCGGCGTGGTGCCCGAGTCGGTGGCCAACGCAGTCAGAATGATCGTGCCGGTTTCCTGTGCGGCGTTGGTATCGGCACTGAAAGCGATAGCTATCGGTGCGCTGGCGCTGGCGGCTAGATCGATACCCGTACCGCCGTCGATGTGAATGCCGGACGGTAACGCACCACTGGGTTGATCGCCAGGGCGAGCGACCCAGTGCAACCCCTGCACGCCGGTTCCGGCGCTGGCGGTGGCGGTCACTGCAATCGTGGATGGAAACCCACGCACGGCGAGCAGACCATACTGATTGAGATTGAAGCGCACTCGATTGATGGTGAACTGCCCTTGATCGGGCCAGGTGGTTTCGTCGGGATGGATCACCGATACCCGATAGGTACCGGCATCACTGTCTTGGGGCACGAAGGTGTATTGGAAGGCACCGGTACTGTCGCTTGCCAGGGCTATTTGCCGTTGGAAGCGGCCCACTTGCAGCACCAGGCGCAGGGTCGCGTTCGGGACCGCTTGGTCGGATCGGTCGATCGCCCGGCCGGTGATTTGGATCACTTGCGGACCGTAGGAGACCACCGGCGCGATGGCGCTCACTTCACCGGTGTAGGGGGTCGGAGGCAATGGTTCGGGCGTCTTGCGCACGGTGACGCTGCGTTCGACACGGGTACTTTTGCCGCTGTTGGCGGTCGCCACGGCCGTCAAGACATGGGTACCTTCCGCAACCGTCGTGGTATCCCACATGTATTGGTAGGGGGCTTCGGTGAGCTGGGTGAGCAGTTGGCCGTCCATGCTGAGCGCGACTTCGACAATACCGCTGGCGTCGAGGGCATTGATTTGAATGTTGGCGGTATCGATCAGAATTGCGTTTTGGGCAGGGCTGACAAACAACACGGTCGGTGGTGCGATCTGGAAATTCACCGTCACGGTTTCACTGCGTGCGCTGGTACCGCGTACATTGCGGGCGTCGGCGGAGAGCGTGTAGCTGCCTTCGGCGGATAAGGTCACGGCCGCGGAAAAACCGCCGCTGGTGTTGACCGTGAGCAGTGAGCCGGTGGCAACATCGTTGAGATACAGCTGGATTTGGCTACCGGCTTGCGCGGTTCCGGAGAGGGTGAGCGTCGCCTGCGTGACCGTGGCGCCGTTGGCGGGCACGGTGATCTGGGGTACCACCGGAGGTGCGAGATTGAGGACGAACGGCACGCTCAGCGTGCGACTGTTGCCAGCGGTGTCGGTGGCGGTGACGGCGACTGTGTGGCTGCCGTTGGGTATGCTGGAAAAGTCGAGCGTGCGCGATTGGATAAAGGTGGCGACACCGCCCGCGTTGTCGGCGGCCATGGTTTGGCCGTCGAAGGCAAGCGTCACGGTCTGCACGCCATTGGTGTCGCTGGCTTTCAAGGTCAAGGTGCCAGGCGTGGTCACGGTGGCATTGGCTGCCAATGGCACACCGTTGAATAGGAGTTCCAAGGTGGGGCCATCGTGGTCCTCACGTTGCACGGTGACCGTGATTTGCGTCGTGGCGCTTTGCTGGAGGGTGTTGATGGCAATGGCCTTGATCGTGTGCGATCCGTTGGCGAGCGTTCCCAAGGCCCATAAGATCTGGTAGGGCGGCGTGGTCACCGTCGCCAAGCGGGTCGTATCGATCCAGAATTCCACCCTGGACAGCCCTTGATCGTCACTAGCCTGGGCTTGAATCAGGGTATCGTCGGTGATGATGGCACCGGCGGTCGGTGTAAGCAGCGTGATCTGGGGTCCGTCCGGTGCGTAGAGAATCGGTTGGGTGATCGACACGATGCGGGTCGCGCCATCGGCACCTCGATATTCGGCGTAGATCGTTTTCTCACCGGGTGTGGCGGACAGGGTAAAGGTCGCGGACGCCGCCATCGGGACGAAGCTTGTATCGCTGAGGTCCGCAAGTTCGCTCAGGCGGTAGTCGGTGGCGTTGGTGCACGTCAGTTGCAGGGTGATCGTGGCACCGCGGGTGGTGTAGCCGTCTTGCGGCGTGACCGCGCAGTTGAGGAGTGGCGGCGTGCTGAGGAATTGGCCGTAATCGACGCCGGTGCTGACCGGATCACCGAGGCCACTGGGATTGCCTACGGGATCGGCCGGGCCGCTGAGATCCCCCCACCAGTTGCCGGTGGCGAGTACCACCGTGGCGGGATTTTGGTTTTCCACGCCAAAACGCGTGTTGTCGTGCAGGTCGGAACCCGTCAAGGTCGGGGTCGCGCCGCCCAGGGCTTGCAGGCCGACGCCGTTGCCGGTCAGAAACAGCTCGGTCAGGCGGGCTGTGCCGCCCGAGGCGGCGCGGATGCCGATCAGACTGTCGCGCACGCTCAGTTCCGTAAAGGCGTAATCGCGCTGCTGGAACGACGACAGCGCCGCACCGCCCGCACCGCCCGCGTAACGCAGGCGGAGTCCGTCCAGCGTGACGTTGGCGGGCAGTACCGCCGGATCGAGTATCACCCCGGACCAGTCACCGGTGTGGGGTGTACCCGTCGTCGGTCGGCTTTGGCCACCCACGCTGTCATCGGCCAGGCTGGTGAACTCCACGTCCCGATCAGTTCGCAGCGTATCGCGCACCACCAGTCCCGCACCGTCTCCGAATTTGACCACGACCCCTTCATCCATGGTTAGTTGCGCCGCGCCGGCCAGCATCGGAAGCAGCATCAGCCATCCCACGATCAACCGCGCCCACCACGCACGGAGGAAATGATGCCTGCCAGTCGCCGATCCACCGCGATGCCCGCTGGAGAGTCGCTCATGCCGTTGTTGGGCCGCATTCATGGCGAGTTCCTCAGGGCTGCACGGTGATCGTGGCGCTGGTCGCGGGTGTGAAGCCCGGCGCGCTGACGGTGATCTTATAAGTACCAAGCGCAGTAGGCTGGGCCACGAAAACGGGGTCAGACATCCCGTAGCTATACTCAGGTAGCGTGACCTGTGTCAGCGGGTTACCGCCGGTCTCTGCATCGAAAAAACCGCTGACGATGCCAGGAGGAGAGGGCTCTTCCAGCCGCAGATTCGCCATGCCCGCTTCCACGAGCGCGTGATAAACACTATCGGAACCTGGAACCATCCATCCGATCCGAAAATCGTAACGGCCTCTGGCCAAATTCTGATAAGAGGTCGGACCTTCGATTCGCAACTGCGGCTGAACTACGCGGACGGACGCCCTTCCTGGCGCATACCCTGGCGCCTGAGCCGTGAGCAGGACTGGATTGCTGGTCAATTCCCGACCGATGATCGAAAGGCTGGTGTCGGAAATACCCGCCGGTATCGTGATGGTTGCCGGCACTTCGATTTTTCCTGTTTCGGAGACCGATAACGTCACCGTTAATTCGGTGGACGGTTCGGGAACAACCCTGATCCCGACAAAATCTTCCCGCACGCCTTGACCCACGACACGCGATGCCTGTGAAAAGAGGAGTCGGGGCATGTCGACAGCTTGGACGGTAGACAGCGCGGTTCCGATACCGGGCACATTGGTTGCCACCGAATAACTTCCTGCCGCCGTGGGTTGGCCCACATAAACCATGGGTGTGGAAACGAGATTAGCGGAATCGAAATAAGAATAATCCGTAGAAACACCCTCAGGGATCGTAACCTGAGCGATCAGGTTATTGCCCATCGCCGCTTCGTAGAAACCCTCAATAATGGAGTTGGGTTCCGGTTCCACGATCGCCAAGTCAACTGTGATGGGTGCGATGGTCACATCGTACCGATTTCGCCAACCAGTTTTGGATCCCTCTATATCACTGTTATTGGCGGGCAGCGCGAGGCGGATGGTGAATCCATCCCGACCACTCTCCACGCTGCGATCATCATCCAATCCATCAAAGGTGATCTGTGGCATCACCACCGTCACCCACAGTGGCGCGGAAGCGGGATATCCTGGCGCACTGGCCGTCACCGCCACCGGTGTATCCGTGATCTCCAATCCCGATACTCCAAAACGGGCACAGTCCCAGCCTTCAGGGATCTCCACTGTGGCAGGCACCCCAACCTGAGTCGGTTCAGCGCTCGTCAGTGAAACCGTAAGGACTACATCCGTATGGTCGAGTTCACGGCAAACTTTTGTATTTTGATCGTAAGCCGTGATAGTGGCGGTAAACCCTTTGGTGATAATCAATGCCTCTGTACGATCAATACGTAGTTGTGCAGAAGTGACTTGTTGCAATGATGAGGTGATGGAGGAGAGATCGGGCGCAGTGGCCGTCACCTGATAGTGGCCCGGCTCAGTGGTTGGTCGCTCCACATAGACTTTACCGGATTGGCTGTCGCCAGCCGCGATCCGCGCTCGCGTGACGGCGTTGCCGCCGGTGGCGGCATCGAAAAATCCACTGACGATGCCCGCCGGATCGAGCGCTGTGAGTCCGACATCCACCCACAGATCCGCGACCTGTGTGTTGTCTGATCCACCCGAGACGCTAATGCTGACGGTGAAATCATCCCGCTCACTCGCGCTACTGCGCACCCCGTCCAAGGCATTGAGTGTCAGCGAGGGGGTCACTACCTTCAGCGCCAACGGGGTTTCAGGTGTGTAGTCCGTCGCACTGGCGGTGATTGCTACCGGATCGGCCGATAGACCCACGCCCTCGACCTGGAAACGGACAAGACTCTGTCCCGCCGGTATCGTGACCGTCGCCGGCACCGTGAGCTTGCCCGGATCGGCGCTGGTCAGGGTTACCGTCACCGCCTCGGCGCCGTTCAACCATTGGTTGTTCAGCCTCCGTCCCACATAAAAATCCGAAACATCCGAGCGCATCCCTCGACCCACCGCGCTGCTTCCATAACTCGATTCAAAACGCAGGGTTGCGGCATCGCTCACCGTGACATTGATGGTTTTACTGGTCATGCCCGGCGAACCAAGGGTCAAGGTGGTTGTGCCCTTGAGCATTCCAGACACTGTCACGGTGCCGGAAGAAGCGGTTTGACCGGCTGGTATCAGCACCGGTGTGGGTTCGATACCGGCGATGGTGGTATCGGCCATCGTTAGATCAATCGTGGCACCTCCCGTGGGCGCAGGTTTGGACAGACGCACCTGGAAGGATTGGCTCAGACCTTGCGGAATCGAAATCGCCCCGGACGGTTGCAAGTCGATGGTGATCAGATCGACCTGTACAGCGGTGCTGGCATTCTGGTAAGCGGGAGCGCTAGCGGTGATGTGGGCACTGCCTGCGGCCACGCCACTGATCGTGGTGCTCGCCGTCGTGGCACCCGCTGCTACCTCCAGCGAGGCCGGAACCGTGACCACGCTTTCATCGCTGCTGACCAGACTGATGGTAAGGCCGCCTTCTGGGGCCGGATCGGTCAGCGTGATGGGTAATGGCCGAGTGTTCCCCGGTTGGACGAGCAAGTTTTCTGGCAATACCAGGGACAGCGGACGCACGGTCAGCGTGCTCGATGCGGCGTTATAGCCGGTTGCACTCGCCGTGATGAGCGATTCGCCTTCCGCCACGCCAGTGGCTTCAACAACCACGCTGTGCTCGCTCTCGGCAATCAAGACGGAGGTCGGTACCCGCACTTTGCTCGTATCGGAGCTGAGCAACGTGATGACTACGCCTTCCGCGGGTGCGGCGGTTGGCAGGGAAACCGTCAGAGCCAATGTTTGCGTGATCCCTAGAGTTCCAGTTTTGGGCGTCAGCATCAGAGTCGGTCGATCCTTGACGCGCACACTGGCGGTGGCGGTTCCCAAGTTGGCATGGCTGACGGTTAGCGTAGTGCTGCCCTCGCTCTGCGCCTGTACGCTTAGTTCTACCTCCAGCGCACCCGCTGGAACCGTGACGGTCGTGGGTACCGTCGCGACTCCGGGCACGCTGCTGGCAACATCTAACACCCAACCGCCCACTGGGGCCGGTTCGGTCAAAACGATTTGTACTTGTCCTGTCTCATTCGGGGCGAGATCGAGCACCGCAGGCACGAATTGCAGGGACGCCAGACCGACCTGGACGAAGCCTTCTTCGACGAGATAAGGAATCCCCACCACAATCCCCAGCGCACGTTTTTGGTGATCGTTCCGGCCGGGATTTTGATGCCATTGAGGACATTGCCGCTGGCGCTCAAACCACGCCCGCTTGGCGAGGCCGCCAGATCAAGCTGAATCGCCGGGCCTGCGTTTTGCAAAATCCGCAGATGGTTGAAGACCGGAGCGGCGCCTTGCACGTCGATACCGGAACCGTATTTGATCTGAACGTTTTGCAATAAGGTGGTGGCGGCGCGGGTACCGGGCAGAAATTGTAGTTGCCCCCAGTCGCCGGGGGCGGGCGATTGAGAGGAATTGGCGATATCGAACGGTGAAGTCAGGACGATGGGATCGTCCGCAAGACCCGATGCGTTCAGGGCACCGTTCTGGACGATCAAATTAACGCCATCGCCCAAGTGCACCACCGTGCCGGGTTCAAGCCGCAAGGTTGCGCCCGACTCGATGCTGACATCGCCCGATAGCGTGTAGGGCGAACCGGCGCGAGTCCAGGTGACATCGGCGGTGAGTGCACCCGGTGGGACCACTGTTTGCCCCCATGCCAGTCCGGCCGCGATCATCAGCCACACAATCCCCCACCCACTGATCGTCCGTAGACCGATGCGCACGCAGGTGCTCCACACGGTGTCATTCCCCTGGTGGATTCGTGGTTTCATCGATGCATCACTCTTTGCAGCCCCGTGTCAGGGCACGACTCGATTTGGCGGCGGTGGCGTACTGCTGTTCAAGGGCTTTCTGGTAGGCCGCAACGCCGCCCCGGACCCAAATAAGTTGTTTGTTTTGAATGGCCACGGGTGTATGCCGGGCGACAGTCGGTTCGGCGGCCAAAACGACGATGGGGAGGTTCTGCCGGGCGGCAGTGGGAAACAACCGGCTCGGCGACCACGAGGATTGCGTATTCGCCCGCGCCCAGCGCTTGGCGGGAACCGGCGCTGTAAACGTCGCGGGCAGATCGAGACCGATTACCGGCCAGCGCTCGCGTGGAGCCGCCTCGATAAAATCGCTCGGATCGATTTCGTTCGATCCCCAGCCCTTCGCCACCCAACCGACCGGTCGACCAGCCGCTTGCCACGCACGCACACCACCCTTGAGCGCCCGAACGGATAAACCGGCTTTGGTGAGCCGCTCGCAGGCCGTGAGTACGACGCTGTCGTCCCAACCCGTCCCGATCAAAACCAGTGTCGCTGAGCGCAAGAACGGTTTGAGGGTGATTTCGTCGGCGGTGATCCGCAACGCGCCGGACAGTGGCAGGGCATTGGCTGGGCGTGAAGAGCGAATATCGATCCAATAAAGGGGCTTGGATGTATGCGGATCGATCAATGGATCGATCTGATCGAGTTCAATCCAACAAGCTTTTTGCAAGGCTGGGAAATTCGGCGCTGGCGCGGTTGAGGCAATGCGAGATTCCCCGGACGGCACCGCAACCGACGGTCCCTTGGGTGCGGAGGCTTCGGTCGACCAACACTGTGTCGAATCGGGACCCGCTTCGGGGGCTTGCGCCCGTGCGATACCGCTCCCAACAGAAACCATGCCCAGTAGGAGTCCCATCGACCAAAGCGTGGGTCTTGCGATCCGGGCAAAGGGTTGAGGCACCACGCTCAATCTCCCGCATGATGGAACGAGCGACGCCCACGACGGAAAGCCCTACCACCCAGTAGTAATAAAAATGCCAGTATCAGGCCTGCCAAGGCCGACTCGCTCAGGGTCGGGATCGCTGCCGCGGTTGCGCCTGCCCGTTGAATGACGGGTCCACCCGGATCGCGGATGACGCCGTTGGCGGTCAGATCGTCATCGCCCCAACTGCCGTCTTGCACGGTGTAACGGACGGTATGGCCCTCAATGTGCAAATTCCGCGGCGCGTACCAAACCGGTTGTGTTCTTGACCAGGGTGTCGGGCCATATTTGAGATAACCGGTGATTCCACGCAAATCGGGCCAGGTCATGGTGATTTGGACAGTGCTACCTGTTTCGCATCCGACCAAGGCATAGGTGAAAACGCCATGGGGTAAGAGGAATTTGCCCAGCCAATCGGGTAATCCCTCCGCGGACGAGAGGCGGGTCGCCGTCAGATCGAATGCGCAGTTCGGACCACCACCCGCGATCGATGCGGTCATCACGCCAGTTCCAGTGGCGGTCATACCAGTGAAAGTCTGCCCAGTGGCGATACTCGTTGTGTTGCTCAGGTGGAATTCGATGGGTGCGATGGCCCGTTCGGTGGTGACCGATACGATGAAACTGCCCACTACGCTGTTAGCCGTCAAGGTCGGGCTGCGGGCGATTCCGTCCGCGTCGGTCGTGACCGATACGCTCGATGCGCTTCCAAAGCGGGCCGATGCCCCGTTCGATGGCGTGGTGAAGATCACTGTCACCCCGGCAACGGGTGTTCCAATCGCATTGCGCACCACCACTGCCAGCGGTTCGGCGAACGTCGTGGTCACTCGCGTTTGCTGATTGTTCCCCGAGTACACCGCCAACGTGAGCGGTTGGGGTGTTGTCGTGGTGTTGCTCAGGGCAAAACGTGCCGATTCCGCCACGCCCGTCACTCGGGCCAATGCCTCGTAGCTTCCCACCACGTTGTTAGCCGTCAGGATCGGGCTGCGGGCGATCCCGTCCGCGTCAGTTGTCGCGGTCACCGTGGTCTGATCCCCAACCAAGCGGGCGCTCGCGCCGCTTGTTGGCAAACTGAAGGTGACGGTGACATCCGCGACGGGCGTGCCTTGCGCATCGCGCACTTGTGCCTGCAGGGCCGCTGGGAATGCCGTGTTCACGCCGGCTTCTTGCGGTGTGCCCCCTACAGCGGTGATGTTGGCAGGGTCATTGGAAGGCGAAGTGGCACCCAATCCGATGGCCTGAGCCGCTCGGCTAACCGCCTCGCGTGCTTGCATCGCACCGCCCGAGATCTCTGCCAAGGCGGCCTCGGCCGCACAAAGCGCGGTGAGCGCCGCTTCGTCATCTTGGTCCGCGTAGGCGCTTTGTGCCTCGTTGAGCGCGGTGAGGGCTTCCTCGCGACGGTCTTGATCGTTGCTGCCCACGGGGGCAAGCGCTTCAATTTGGGTATTGGCTTGCGCCAACAAATCGGCGGCGGACACCCGTTTCAAATTCAAAGATACCTGAGCCGACGGTGAGCTGTTGGTCTGTATCGCTCAGCTCGGTCTGAATCGTGGCGGTACCGCTGGTGGTCGGTGCGCGCAGTCCCAATCGCAATGTTTGCGATTCATCCGCCTGCATGCTCAATGACCAGATCGGATGCACGGTGTCGGCAGTCAGTGGCAGTGGCTCGGCATCCAGCCAGCCAAGGCCGTCGGACAGGGTAACGCGCATTGTGAGCTCGCGGGCTTCACCGTCGTTTTGCACGGTGCTGGTCAAGGGCACATAGAGGCCACCCACCACCGGTTCAGTCGGCGCTGATGCCATCTGATCCAGTGCCCCGCTCACGAGTGTGGATAAGGCTACTTCGGCGGCGGGCTGGGCCAGCGATGTCCAAAGATCGAACCCGGCCACCCACGTCCGACCGAGTCCTTGGTTGTAAACGCTGATCGCATTTTGGCCGGAATCGAAGGTGGCAAGGATAGTGGCGCCCTGTAAGTCGAGCGGCCAGGCTGACCCTTGTGTGGGAATGAGCGTCCCGCTTCCAGTGAGGGCGATAGAGAGATCTTGTCCCAGAGTCGTCGTGCCAACCTGCGTGCCAGTTACGGTTTCTAGTGCGGTGATACCAATCTCGGCGGCGCCATCGAGGATCAACCCTTCGCCGCGCAGTACCGCCAAGCGCAGTTCGTTGGCCAACGATTCCGTCAGCAGCGCGCCAACACCGCTGAGCCAATACACATTGAACCGTCCTCCGCGCAGGGCGCGTTTGAAGGCAGTGGCTTGTGTCACGATCTCATGGCGATAATCTTGCGCCGTCAGGTAATCCTCGGCAACTTGGGTTTTACGCGCGACACAGGCCGCCCGCTCGCTCTCTACCCCTGCTTCAGGGCAGGCGATGAACAGCACGATGCGCGGCTCCCGCAAGACGGATTGCCGGATCGATACGAGATCGTCTTCAGGTATCAAGGTGACATGGGCGCTGTTATTCGCGGCCTGTGGATCCAGTGCGGCGGAGGCAATGAGCGCGCTGACGGAGATCGGTTCCGACAAGGTGCCGGCCGTCAAAGTCAAGGTGAGCGATGCCGATGCGTCAGCCGCCAAAGCGCCGATCGTCCAAAGTCCCTCGGCATAGGAACCCATGCTCGCCTGGGCGTTGTTGGCGACGCTCAATTCTCCGGGAATCGTGACGGATACCGAGGTCGCGCTGGCGGCATCGGACCCTTGATTGCGGGCGGTGATCACCAACGAAATCGTATCGCCGGTTTTGACGCGAGTGGGTGTGGCCGTCATCGTCACGGCCAGATCGGCTTGCGATTCATCCACAGGCGGTGCGGCGCCCGAGCGCTTGGCGAACAGGTAACTCTCCGCATTCGATCCCGCCGTCAAAACGATATCGCTGATGGTACCGGGTACCGCAACACCGCCAGATGTACCAGCACGAGCGATACCGTCCGTGTAGCCGTTGACCAAGCCAGCGGTGAGGGTGTAGCGGCCCGGTACTAAATCCGTGAACTGATACTGTCCCGAGGCATCCGTGTACGCGGTGACGGATACGTTGGCACCGTTCTCGTCACTGCCATGCAACGCGATGGGAACGACGCCGATACCCGATTCGTCAACATCGCGCAGGCCGTTGCCGTTGCCGTCGTTGTAGACGATCCCCGCCAATGCGCCGGTGGCACTGGTGGCGAATCTCAGGTTGTACAGACCCGGCGTATCGGCATCAAAAATGTTGATGAAGTAGGACCAGGAATGATCCAGATTCTGAGTCTTGGAGAGCCACGCATTTTCGGTGGCGAGCACTTTGCCGTCTGATCGCAGTATCTGAGCGAGTGGACGGGTGCCTTGATAAGGATCGGGTACGCGGGCGTAGGCAAAACCGGCACTGGCTTGAAAGCGGAGTTGCGTCGTCCCGGCGCCGACATTTTCCAGTTGCGCCCCAACGGATTGATCGGCGACCAGGGTATCGACGTTGTCCGATTCGTAGACGCGGAGGGTATCGCTATCCAGGGCTAGAAAATCCGAGATGTTATCGCGGCCGGCCAGATCGACTTTGACATCGTGCACCAAGATGTGGGTGGTCACCTGATCGATCAGGGAAGTCACCGCGCCACCGAGACTGTCGGCATGCTGATATTCGGCATCGAATTCGACGAAGCGCCCCGAGAGCGTCGTCACCATGCTCCAACGGCCCATGCGGGCTGTGCCCGCATTGATATCGCCGAAATCCAACAGCAAGCTTTTGCCCGCGGGTTCGTCGTCGACGTAACCGCCGATGATTTGAAAATCGATCAGCAGTCCTTGCTGGTTGTCCACGATACGTGGTTGCGCCGATAAGATGCTGGTCTTGGCCGAAATGCCACCGCCCGTATTATTGATTCGCACTCCCAGGGTAAATGGAACGGGGGATTCGGTGGCACTGGTGAATGGATCGTCGGCGTAAACGTCGGTCGGCAGGAAGTAATCGAGTTGAAGTAGCGGTTGCGGCCGGACCATCACGTAATCCGGCGTGACCTCTACCGTGGCATTCTCGCCGTTAAGGCGATACTCCAAGGTGGCGCCGATGTAGTAGAGCTGCCCTTGGCCACCTGCTCCACCCGTGCCGGCGGCGGGGATGATCAACCAATGGATGTCCCCCGCGCTTTTTGGGGCAATTTGTCCTGTACCATCCACCGCGCCGATTCCGGTCAGGGACTCCAGCCGCATGAAGAATGCGGCACCTGTGGCATTGGGGTCGGTGGTGGCCACCACCGGATTGCCGTCTTGATCGGCGAAGTTGAGGACGACGCGGATGTCTTCCAGGGCCGCGTTGCCCAATCCGTTGGTGATGGTCATGTGTGCGTCGAACGCTTGCCGCTCCAGCGATAGCTTTTGTTCGATCACAATTTTGACCTCGGCGCACAGGGCATCTTGCGCGTACGCAGGCGGTGCGAGCCAAAGGCAGAACCCAAACAACCCCATCAAGCTCAGCAGCAGCTTGAGCCACCCCCAGAAATCCTGGTACCGAGCAGGTGTTGTGGTTCTGGGATTGTCCAAATTGCCCAGGACGATAAAATCCATCGCGGATACACCAAGGCCCGCTTTCAAAAAACCTCCCCTGATCAATCGCCTTCCGCTGGGTAGTCACCGGATCACCGACGAGATTGGTCGATTTTCAGCGCCTAGTTCGCGTTACTAGAGATCTTTATGCGGAACCGATATGTGTTGTATATGTATCTATTATCTTTGCTATTTGCAAGTATTGTGAACCAGAAGAGACTATTGCATGGAAAAATGGATGGATAAGAAATTCAACTATTTGAATATAAATGAAAATAAAGCGGTTGTACGCACTAGAAATATCCATAATTTTGTGAAAAAATAGGGTTTCTGGTGTCTCCATACACTACAACACTCCCTCCAGGGGATGGTCGGCGAACAGGCGGCCATCGCGGATGTAGCGATTGAGCATGACGTCGGTCTTGTGCCCGGACTGCTTGCGAATCTGCCAGTTGGGTTTGCCGGCCAGGGCGGCGGCGGTGCAGAACCCAGCGCGCAGCGAGTGCCCGGCGTAGCGGGTCGGATCGAGTCCGGCGTCGCGGCAACAGGTCTGGACGATCAGGGCCACCGAGCGGCCGGTCAGGGCGGCCTCGGCAATCTGACCGTGGCGATTGATGGCCCGGAACAGGGGCGCCTCCGCGCTCGGCGTCCAAGGTAGATGCTGGACCAGGACTTCTTGCCAGGCGCGTACCGCCTGCACCGGACAATGGCGGGGATCGCGCGCGAAGGGAATGCCGATGGGGCGGCCCCGATGTTCCTGATCGGTTTTCGAGTGGCGCAACTGAACGGTCAAGCCGGCGGGCGAGAACTGAAGGTCACCGAGCTGAAGACCGACCAGCTCCGAACGGCGTAGCGCCCCGGCGAAGCCCAGCAACAGCAAGGCGCGATTGCGCTGCCCGTGCAGGCTGTCGTCCAGGGTGGACAACAGCGCCACCAGCTCGTCGCGGACCAGCGGCGCGACTTGGCGCTGCGGCCGGCCGTGGCGGCGGCGAATCCCCTTGAAGGTGGTTTTCACCAATTCCGTCTTGGTCGGATCGGGCCAGCCCTGAGTGGTGTGCGCCCGGCCCAGACTCACCAGCCAGCGTTGCAGGGTGGCCATGGCATGATCGGTGGCGTGGGCCACCAAGTACGCCGCCAACACCTCGGGCGCGGCCGGCAGGGTCCCACCCCAGCGCAGGAAGCGGCGCAGGTCGGCGCGGTATTCCTGGCGGGTGCGGTCGGCCAGCGCCGCCTCGATGTAGGGTTGCAGCACCGGCGCCAGATCCGTACGCGTGGCGGTCGGCGCGGGCGGTGCCTTGACCCTGGAGTTCGTGCTCGCCATCGGCAAAGACCTCATCACCGGGGTGGTCAGAGTCTGAAGGGATTTTCGAGGGTCAATCCCTCGATCTGTTGGCCGTCCTGAAAATCTTCACTGTACAGCCGTACACAGCCCGCCTCCAAAGCCGCCGCCAGGATCAGGCTGTCGTAAAAGCTGTAACGGTACCGCTTATGCAGGTCGAGCGCACGGGTGTAGAGATCGACGGTGGGCATGACTCGCCACAGCGGCGCCAACACCCGTTCGAGGATTTGTTGCGCGTCCTCGCTGGAGGCGGGCCGCTGAAATTTGCCGGTCAGGACGTTGAGCGTTTCCTGGACGACCTGATGGCTGATGCAACCCGTGCCTTCCGCCAGCGCTTGCGCCACTCGCTGCCGGGCAATCCGCTGCTTGGTGGGTTCGGCGTCATCGAAAAGATAAATCAGTACGTTGCTGTCGAAGAAATCAACGGCGCTCATTCATCTCTTCCCGGCTGAAGCGCCGCCCGCCGGAATGCAAGCGGCCCTGCAGGTGGTCCAGGAGCTGATTGAAACGCTCGACGTCTTGCTGCCGAGCGTAGCTTTCCAACCAGAGCCGGAAGGCCTGGTTGAGCGTGGTCTTGTGGCGATGCGCGACCTCGCGGGCCTGCTGGATCAGCGTTTCCTCGGCGGAAAAAGTAATATTCTTTACCATGCGGGGGATGATTCCTCGTGTGATATTGACACGACCTATTGTACACGAATCATTGTTCGTGTCGCCCTAGCCCTAGCCTGCATGGATCGCACGGTCCACCTGTTGAGGTCCACGGGCAGCCCCGTTCCCTCTTGACGCGTGATCCGAAATGAGGTGTTTTGAACCCTTCTAACTTCCCCTAAGGGTCACTTAGGGGAAGTGAAAATAATCGCCCGCGCCGTCATTTTTTCGACCTCCACGCCGGAGAGGACCTACGTATATAACATATTACGTATTCCGTAATAGACGGTACGTTTGGCAATGAGTCCTGGTGGATGCGTTGGTTGAGGTTCGCGTCGAGCTAGAGACTAGCGAGTCTCTAGCGCCAGGAACCGTCATTCGCCAAACCTTGGCCCCGGCCTTCGAACGACCGCTGAGCGCCGAATCCAGCTTTTTATTCGTTTCGGTGCGGGTGGGGGAAAGTGTTCAACGTCACCCCGAGGGCACCTCGAAAAACCCCTGATTATGAGAAAATGGGATTATTGATTTCCGCC
>DAOTGT010000037.1:0-22533 GCA_035447285.1 Candidatus Competibacter sp. | reverse complement strand
GTCGAAACGGGTGCTGGCGGGCGGTAGGTCGGCGGCTTTGCGCCAGCGGACGACGGGTCTGTCAGTTTTTCTGTGTAAATGCGGTTTGAGTCAGAGTGGCAAGCGACCCTCGAACTGGATGGCGAAACGATTGAGGGCTTGTTTCCAGTCCTTGATGGGCATCGTCCATTTTTTCGCGGCTTGTTCGATGGCCAAGTAGGTGATCTTGAAGGCGGAACGGTCACTCGGGAAGATCCGCCGGTTATTGATCGCCTTGCGAATCACGCTGTTGAGCGATTCAATGGCGTTGGGGGTGTAGATCGCCCGGCGGATGTCTTCAGGGTAGTCAAAAATCGTGATGACTTGCTCTCAATGACGTAACCCCAAGGTGCTGAGGGAAGGGTATTTGTGATCCCAACGCTCGGCCAGGGTTTCCAACGCTCGCTCGGCTTCGGCGAGAGTCGGAGCCTGGTAGATGCGTTTTAAATCCGTCACCACCGGTCGGCTGTCTTTATCCGCCACGTAGCGCAGGCTATTACGCACCAAGTGCACGAGGCAGAGCTGGATCTGAGCCTGTGGGTAGACGGTCCGAATCGCTTCGGGAAAGCCGGTCAAGCCGTCCACGCAGGCGATAAAGACATCCTTCAGCCCCCGATTTTGCAACGCGGTCAGCACCGACAACCAAAATTTAGCACCTTCGGTTTCCGCCAGCCACAGTCCCAACACGTCTTTATGGCCCGCCAGATTGACGCCTAGGGCCACGTACAGGGTTTTGTTAAGCACCCGGTTCTCGTGGTGGACCTTGATGACCAAACCGTCCAAATACAGAATCGGATAAATCGTGTCCAGCGGCCGGCCTGGCCACGCTTGTACCGTCTCCCATACTGCGTCGGTCACCTTCGCCACCAGCGTGGGAGAGACCTCCGCGCCATACACCTCCCGCAAGGTGTCGGCGATATCGCGAGTGGTCATCCCTTTGGCGTAGAACGCCAAAATTTGCTGATCCAGTCGCTGAAGCCGTGTTTGCCCCTTCACGATCAGTTGCGGTTGAAAACGGCTGTTGCGATCGCGCGGGGTTTGGATCGACACTTCGCCCAACTCGCCTTTGAGCGTCTTGCTCGAATACCCATTCCGGCTGTTGCCGCAGCCTCGGCCCTCTGCCGCAAGCCGCTCATAACCTAAATGGTCATCTAGTTCCGCTTGCAACGCGCTTTCCACCGTCAGCTTCAACAAGTGCCGGCTGAGAGCCGTCAAATCTTGTTCCGTCTTGATATGCTTGGCTAGCTCCGCCGCCAGCTTGTCCAACTCTGGCGAGAACTCCCGCTCGACTGGGTTTAATGGCATAGTCATCGTCAATGCTCCTGACACTTCGGTGCTTTCGTTTCCTACAGTGGAGCATTTACACAATCTGATTTACAGACTCAACACGGTTTCAAGAAAATCAAGCGGGGCGGCTGGCAGTGGCAATATACCCGCATGAGCGATCCCGCCCGCGCCGAGCGACTGTGGTTGGCTATCGCCCTGGCCATTGGGTGGTTGCTGGCCGTCGGCGGTGAAGCCGAAGCGGCCATTCCAGCAGCAACATGGCCACCCCTACCGTCCGCCGTCCGCTCACGCCCGCGTCACCCGCGCTTGATCAGCGTCTTTCGCCAAGGCTGGAACCGCCTCCTTGCCGCCTTGTTCACCCAACAACCCTTACCAATCGGCCACGGCCAGCCCGAACCCTGGGCTATCCCACCGCCTTTGAGCCTGATGCCTGACTTCGCTGCCCTTGCCAATCCTCCAAAAAACCTACACTTGTGAGGCTCATCACCTCCCTGATCGAACCACCCTCTCACCGCATCCGTATGCTCCATGGGTTTCGGTGGCGGCGCCGTCAGCAGTGCATCGCCCAGTATTATCATTGGCGCCGGTGACAACCTGAAAAGTCCCATCCCCTTCCCATGACTTTATGTGAGTTTCTACAACTGTAGTATTAGTCAGCGGCACGTTACGATCAGACCAGGATAATGGCGTCGTTGTAGGATGCGACCCTTTCATCATGAGTGAGCAAGCGCATGGGCTCGGTCAGTGCCTGCGCCACCAGAAGGCGGTCAAAGGGGTCCTGGTGATGGGAGGCGAGTTGCTCGACCGCCACCGCATGCTCTGGCTCGATCGGGAGGATGCCGTAGCCGGCTTGCCGAAAATAGCCCAGCGCTTCTTCTCCTGAAACGGGCATGGCGCCTCGTCCCAGGCTGTGCTTGATGGCGATTTCCCAGAGGCTCGCTGCGCTTACCCAGAGGTGCGAGCGCGCGCCCAGCAGTATTTCCCGTGCCTTGGGGGAAAGCTGTGGGCTGTCCGTGATGGCCCACAACGCGACATGGGTATCGAGGAGCACGTTCAACGGCTTTGTTCTCCAAGGAATAGACGGGCGACTTGCTCGTTGTCAGCGTCGATGTCGTCTGGTACGACGAAAGCGCCTTTGGCAACACCGAGGCGTGGCCCAACCGGAGATGTTGATATCGGTACGAGCCTGGCGGCGGGTCTACCGTTTCGGGCGATGATGATTTCCCGTTCCTTGCCTTGCTCAATGGCTTCGACCAAGCGAGACAAGCTGGATTTCGCCTGAAGCATGTTCACGGTTTGCATGTAACTTACCTAGTCTGATCTAGCTAAGTGCTTAACATATTCCAAAGTTGAATGATTTGCAACTGCATGGGATGGCTTCCGTTCGTCGCGAAATTCGGACCGCTCGTCCCGATGATCCATGCGGCTGACCTCAACTAGACTTATAGGTAAGCAACGTAAAAAGGGTCATGTAGGCCATGAACAGAAAATCGGGGTTTACCCTAATTGAATTGATCATCACGGTTGCCTTGGTGGCGATCGTCATGACGATCGGCATTCCTTCGTTTAGGACGGCGATTCTTAACAATTCCCGTACCGCTCAAGTAAACGAGTTTGTCGGTGTCCTTAGTCTGGCACGTTCCGAAGCGGCTAAACGTGGTTTTAGGGTTACGGTCTGTCGCAGATTGAATGACACGACCTGTGCTACCGATACGACGAGTATATGGGAGAATGGTTGGATCGTTTTTATCGACCAAAACCGAGATAATATAATTGATGCTGGAGAGGAAGTGCTCAAGATTTATAGTCCTATCCCTAATGATTTTACGCTGAGAGGTAATGTATTTAGTAAATCGATAGCCTATCTGCCTAATGGCGTTGGCTCTGAGGCAGGAACTTTCAGACTTTGTGATAGCCGGGGTGTGGATCAGGCTCGATTTGTTGTTATTAGTATGACCGGACGTGTTAGGGTCAGGGAAAAAGAATCTGGAGATACTTGTCCATGAATAAAAATGGTATCAATAATATGAATGGGTTTCACCTTGATAATGGATTTACCCTGCTTGAAGTTCTGGTCGCAATGGTGGTGTTATCAGTAGGTTTGCTCAGCTTGGCGGGCTTGCAGGTGGTTGGATTACGCACAGGCCATAGCTCCTATCTTCGTACACAAGCAACAATTCAATCTTATGACATTATTGACCGCATGCGAGCTAATGAAGGAGGGGTGGAATATTACAATAAACCTACCCAAACAGGATCGGCAGGTACTGAAGATACCGATTGCGAAACAGTTACTGGTTGTAGCACGGCATCCATGGCGGCACATGATCTGTTTAGATGGAATCAGGCTATTGATGATGTGTTACCGGGAGGTGTAGGGGTGGTTTGTGTCGATAGCACCCCGGAAGACGGTGATCCTACCAATCCAGCTTGTGATAATGTAGGAGGAGGAAATTCGGCAACAGCAACCTACGCGATCAAGATTTGGTGGACTGATGATAAAGCGGCCGGCACACAGCAACTCTTTGCGACGAGTTTCCGCCCATGAATACCTCGATTCTAAAATATCGTCAACATGGTATGACCTTGATTGAAATCATGGTCGCATTGGTGCTCAGCCTATTTCTATTGGCGGGATTATTACAGATGTTCATCGCTACCCGACAATCATCCAGGATTCAGGAAAATTTATCTCGTATTCAAGAAAACGGTCGATTTGGAATCGAGTATATCAACCGTGTTGTTCGACAAGCGGGTTATCGTTCTAGAACCACCATATTGAACGGTGAACCTTTTAAGCAGAAGTTTGGTGTTGATAGGATCGAGGGTACCAATAATGATGGGTATAATAACAGTGATAAGGTTACTGTCCGATTCGAGGGTGAAAATAGCGGTCAAGGTGTAGTGAAAAACTGTCTTAATCAAACAATAACTTCGCCAGCGATTTCTATTGATACCTTGAGCATCAATACTGATGCTCAAGGTATCGTTAATCTTTACTGTCAAGTTGTTACACCAGCAGGGACAGCAGCGCAAACCCCTCAACCGATCTTGGAAAACGTGGAAGATATGCAGATTCTTTACGGTGAAAGGAAAGGTAGTAATCTTATTAGTGCTCCTGCTTATTACGTACCAGCAGCGAATGTGCAAAATTGGGATTATGTTTTTAGTGCACGGATTAGCCTCGTGTTGAGAACCGCTGAAAATAATTTGGTTGAGTCTCCACAATCCTATACGATCAATGGGATAACAGTCACCCCGACTGATCGACGTTTGCGTCGCGTATTCACAACTACCGTTGCGCTGCGCAACTGAATTTGCAGGATATTCACATGATCAATAAGCAATTTGTACTTAAAAAACACCAGACGGGCAGTGCCTTGATTATTGGCCTGACAATCTTATTATTAATGTTGATTCTTGGCACGGCTGGAATGAGAACCACTATTATGGAAGAACGAATGGCCGGTAATACGCGGGACTATAATAATGCTTTCCAAGCAGCGGAGGTTGGCTTGATCGATGGAGAGCAGGATGTCCGTAATAAAGATCCTGTAACGAATGAAAAACTTCGCTCTGCTGATTATACAAAAAATGATTTTGCCACTGATTGCAATATCGGTAATGCGGGCACTAGATCGTTAGATGGTCTTTGTTTACCAGCCACTACAAATCCTCCACAATGGTTTTTGATTAACTGGAACGCGGTAAAAAACAGTAACAATGATCCATTGCCTTATCGAAAATACGGAGATTACACTAAGCTTAGCGGTAATTCACCACCAGATATGCCCTCGGTTTCCAGGCAACCCCGTTACATTATTGAGTATCTGGGTGGTCTTGGCTCTCTGGTTATTGGTAAAAACCCCACAGCATTGACCAACTATTATCGCACTACGACCCAAGGCTATGGAATCGCAACGACCGATGATACGCCTCCATTACCCATTGCTCGAGTTATGTTGCAGTCGATTTACGGAAAATGAATCCTCAGATGGGTTCACTGAATTGAATCTAGGAGAGTATTTCATGAACATCAGACGAATCACTAAATCCTGGCGTTGGTTCGGAAACTTGCTAGTCGGATTAACGCTCGCATTTTCCATGCCACAAGCCCATGCTGAAGAGGATATTTCCAATTTACCGCTCTTTCTGGGCGGTAATGGTGTGCCTCTCGCCATGCTAGTCATGGGGCGTGATCACAAACTTTATTATGAAGCCTATAACGATGCTTCCGATATTAACCAAGACGGTCAGATTGATGTCGGTTACAAACCAGGTCTAACTCAAGACAACCAACCGCTCAATTACTTTGGTTATTTTGATTCATACAAGTGCTATAGCTATAACAATGGAGTGTTTACCCCGACTGTCGTCACGACCAACAAAAAGTGCTCGGGGGCTTGGAGTGGCGATTTCCTGAACTATTTAACCACTTCTCGGGTGGATGCCCTGCGCCGAGTGCTTTATGGCGGTTATCGTTATACGGATACCACAACGGGAACTGTTCTCGAACGGGCGCGCATTCCTCAGGACGCCCATAGCTGGGGCAAGGAATATGCCAGTATTCTTCACGACGGATACGATATTCGAGAATATACCCCACTCGACTTGCCGGCCACGAACACCCGTCATTTATTTGCCAATACCACATTGCTGAATGACACCAACCAACTGCCGTTGCTGCGAGTGCTTACAAACAGCGCTTATCGAATTTGGGAATGGGTAGCGATCGAACGTCCCGTGGCTGGGGATAAGTGCCTGGATGGCGGCAGTGGACCGAATTGTGTGACTGCTGGAGGTACATTATGGGAAACCGTACCGAACACATTGCTCGCTTTAACCCAGACCGTGCATAAAGTCACCACCCGAAATAGCAGTACTGGAAATCCCTATCCAACAAATAGCAGTCAATTTGATAGCTTGGTGCTTACCAACGCCATCGCGGCCAATCTGTGCGGTTCCCAATCGATTTCCACCGTTAATGGTAGCGGCAACCCATTCAACGGCGTGAATGGCTGCGATAATGACAATTATATTAACGTATTTACCGGGCAAATTAATATCCCCACGGCAGGAACGTACACTTTTTCAGTGGACGGAGACGATGCCGTTGACTTGCAAATTGATGGCACTACCGTAGCTTTTTGGTATGGTGGTCATGGCAATTGCAACTGCAATGACCACTCCGGTTCGATTTCCTTATCCGCCGGTGTGCATACTCTGCGGTTCCGGCATGAAGAAAATAGTGGAGGCGATAATTACTATTTAAGGTGGCAGCGCACAATTCCCGCCTCGGTCAGGACGGACTATGTAGTCCGTGTGCAAGCTTGTGTTACCGGATTGCTGGAACCTGAATGTAAAGGTTATCCAGAGAACAATCCCACTGTTTATAAGCCGACCGGATTGCTGCACGACTACGGCGAAACGGATCGCATGGCTTTTGGTTTGCTGACTGGTTCTTTCAAGAAAAACCTGTCGGGTGGTGTCCTGCGCAAGAATATTTCATCCTTCAAGAACGAGATTAATGCCAGCACGGGTCAGTTCGTAGTGCCCGCGAACGCCGGCAGTATCGTGGACACGATCAGTAAAATGCGGATCGTTGGCTTTCGCGGCAGCTACTCCTACAATGACGGTGGTTGCGGGGTACCCATGGTGACGCCCATGCAGGAAGGCCGTTGCGCCATGTGGGGCAATCCCATCGCCGAGATGATGTACGAAGGCATGCGCTATTTTGCCGGTAAGACCGGACCGACCTCCGTTTACGATTTTACCGATGAGTTTAGCAGTTTTGTTACCGAGGATAAGCTCGATCTACCCAAACCAACCTGGTCCGATCCTTATCGCTCCGAGGCGAATGGGGGTTATCCGTACTGCTCCAGACCGTTCGAAGTGGTGATCGCGGATCTTCCTTCCTTTGACACCGATCAATTGCCTGGAGTGGACTCGAATTTTGGTAGTGGCATCAGCAGCGATATCGGCAACCTGAATGTTGCCAGCATTGGCCAGACGATTTGGAACAATGAGGAAGGCGGCACTACGGAGAAGATATTTATCGGTCAATCCGGCAATGTTTACGACACCGCCCCGACGCCCAAGGATGTCAGCAGTTTCGGCAACATTCGCGGACTGTCGCCGGAAGAACCGACCCGGCAGGGTGGCTACTATGCGGCTAGTTTGGGCTATTTCGGCAAAACCACCGGAATCCGGCAAATCAGTATTGCCGGTTTGGCTAGCGCCCATGTTGTTAAGACCGATGTCTTTGGCGTGTCCCTGTCTTCGCCACTGCCCACCATAGAAATTCCCATGGCCAACGGGCAAAAGATTACTGTCGTGCCTTTTGCAAAATCGGTGGGTGGCAGTAGCATCAACGCGACCAAAGGACAATTTCAACCAACCAATACCATTGTCGATTTCTTCGTTGAAACCATCGCTAATACTGGGGCTGGAAATAGCGATACGACGATCAATGGAGGCCGGCCATACATCAAATTCAGAATCAATTATGAAGATTCCGAATACGGTTCGGATCATGACATGGATGCCATCGTTACCTACACTTTTGCCGTCGATACCAGCAATCAGCTCGTCATCAGTCTCAGTTCCGATTACGAAGCGGGCAGCGTTCTGCATCACATCGGTTATGTAATCTCTGGTACTACCCATGATGGTGTGTACTTGGAAGTCCGTGATTGGAATCGATTAACTACTAATTCAGGAAATCCCAGCAGCGATGTGGATTATTTCCTGGATACTCCCCCCACTTTCACGGGTACACCACCTGCTCCAGACTCAGGCAGCGGCACTTGGAGCGATGGGGTTATGCTACCAGTGTATACGAGTCGGACTTTTACGCCCGGTTCGGCGGATACATCGGCCGCCTCCTTCATCAAACATGATCCGTTGTGGTATGCATCCAAGTGGGGCGGTTTCATCGAGAACACCGATGACGCCAACAACCTGCCGGACAAACAGGGCGAATGGGATCGGAATGGCGACGGTAAACCTGATAACTACTTCCTGGTGACCAACGCGGGCAAACTCAAGAAGCAGTTGAGCGAGACGTTTGAGGAAATCGTTCGGCGTACCAGTTCCGCGGCGGCGGTGGCGGCCAACTCCAGCTCGCTGATCGCCGGCAGCCGGCTTTTCCAGGCCCGTTTTAATAGCGGTGACTGGACCGGTGAATTGCGGGCGCTGTCCGTCAATCCGAACACTGGAGCGGTAGAGGCCAATCCGACGACGGGAGCACCACTGGAGATCTGGACAGCTCAAGCTCAATTGCGTGGGCAGGATTTCAACACAGGCCGTCAGATCCTGACCATCAAGCCCTCCGCAGGGACCGGCATTCCATTCCGGTGGCCCAGCTCCATTCCGAGCGACCCCAACACACAGACCGGTTCGAGCGCGCTGGATCAAGCGCAAGTCGCCGCGCTGAAAGGCAGCGGCAACAACAGCGACGGCCAAGCGCGCCTTGATTATCTGCGCGGCGACGCGACTAACGAAGATCCGCAAGGCAAGCAATATCGCAAGCGGGCTGACGGCACCGTTCGCAATGTGCTGGGGGATATCGTCAACTCCAGCCCGTTCTATGTGGCTGCTCCGTCTGCAGGCTATTCTTTCGGCGACTACCGGACTTTTTCCAATACCCATCAGAACCGTCGGCCGATGGTGTATATCGGGGCCAATGACGGCATGCTGCATGGCTTTGATGCCAACTCCGGGCAAGAGGTATTTGCCTACGTGCCCAGTGCGGTCTTTAACAAACTGAGCGCCCTAACGGAACTGACCTATAGAAACTTGCACCAGTTCTATGTGGATGCTTCGCCAACCGCGATTGATGTGCAGTTCAGTGACGAGAGTTGGCATACGGTGCTGGTCGGTGGGTTACGTAGCGGGGGTGTCAGCTATTTTGCTTTGGACGTGACTGCGGCGGGTACCGCCAACAGCAGTGGTACGGTAACGAGTGCCGGTTCGCTGACCGAAGCCAACGCCGACAGCGTGGTGTTGTGGGAATTCGCGGACAGTGACTTGGGATTATCCTTCAGCCAGCCTTCGCTAGCGCGGCGGAGCGACAGCGACAATGATCCCGATAACAATCCCTGGGTCGCGGTGTTCGGCAATGGCTACAACAGCGATAATCCGAACAAAGCTCCAGCCACCACCGCCGTCCTCTATGTGGTAAATGTCCAGACCGGGGCGCTTGTCAAGAAGATTGATGTGCACGAGGGGCAAGGGTTGTCCACGCCCAGCGTGGTTGACAGTGACGGCGACGACACGGCCGACTTCATCTACGCGGGCGACCTGGAAGGTAATCTGTGGCGATTCGACATTCGTAGCTCCGATCCCAATAGTTGGACCTACACCAAACTGTTTGCCGCCAAGGACGCCAATGGTAACCCGCAGCCGATCACTGCCGCCCCGCAAGTGACGAGGCAACCCTCCTCAGCCACGGATCTGAATACGTCCTTGATGGTGGTGTTCGGCACAGGGCGTTATTTGGGCACCACCGACGTGACCAGTACAAATCAGCAGACGTTTTATGGGGTTTGGGACGATGTGACTGGCGTGGACAGCGGTGGCGGCAGTGTGTGTCCTGCTGTGGACCCCGTTGCGGCTCTCCCCGCCACGGCCTGCTTTACTCGGGCCAACCTGCAAGCGCAAATTTACTGCCCCGGGAGTCCGGCCGATTCGACCTGTCAGGCGCCGGGTCCTAATGATACCACCGTGACTTCCGCAGGCATTTTGAGCGACAGCAGCGGCAGAAACTTTCGGATCACCAGTGCCAGATGCGTCGAGTATGGCGATGCAGGCAACAAGCAGTGCGCCGACAATCCGCCAAAGAATCAACAACGCGGCTGGTATCTTGACCTGAAGCTGGCGGGCGAACGCGTGGTCAGTGATCCGCTGATCGTCGGCAGCCGGGTGGCGTTTACTAGCATTCTGCCGGATGACGACCCCTGCCAGTTCGGCGGTAATAGCTGGCTGAATGTATTGAATGCGACGAGCGGGCAACGGCTCTCGGCAACGTTCCTGGGTGTGGGCAGCAACGCCAATACGTCCGTTACCGAGTCGAGCACCGGTTTCGCCCCGAGCAGTGTGGCCATTGTGGGTATTGCGTCGGCGCCGAACGTCATGCGGGCGCCGGACCAGCAGAAGTCCATCCTCTATGTCAGCACGTCGGAAGGGACGGTGGAAAATTACGCCATCATGGATACCGAGATTGGCCGGCAATCCTGGCGGCAACTGGAGTTTCAATAATGAACATGGGTAGTAGATGGACTGGGATGGTGTGGTGGCGTGTCCAGGGAGATCGTGGTTTCACCCTGATCGAACTGATGATTACGTTGGCGGTGGTTGCCATCCTGGCCGCCATTGCCTATCCCTCCTACCAAGACAGTGTGCGCAAATCGCGGCGGGCGGATGCCAAGGGTGTGTTGTTGGAAGCAGCTCAATGGATGGAGCGGTTTTACACAGAAAATAACCGCTACGATCAGAACCGGGCGGGTACCGCCGTGACTGATGCCACGCAATTTCCCGGTTCCGGCTTGGCCGAATCCCCCAAGGAAGGAGGGACGAAGTACTACGACATCACCCTTTCGGCTGTGGCTCAGAACTCGTACACTCTTCAGGCGGCTCCCAAAGGCGTGCAAAGCGGCGATCCCTGCGGAACGTTTACTCTGACCCATACCGGGGTCAAGGGCGTGAGCGGCGGTTCCTACACCAAGGACCGATGCTGGTAAGGCCTTGGCACAAAGGCCGGTGCAATGCCGGCCTTTGTGATTGAAGCACGCCTGGATCAGGGGGAACAGACCATGAACGACAGTGTCGAGTGGGTCGCCAAGGAAGCCAAATCATGGGAAGGCTTGTTATTTCAGCACGGCGGGGTACGGTGCATCTAGACCGTACCCGCAGCCTTCGTGCGCTACGTGTTCAGAGCCCGCTGGGCGAAGCCGGCGAATAGGCCTGTCGTCATGGCCGACCGTTCTTATCCCCACTCACTTGGTCGCGGCCTTGGCTCTTGCTGGCATACATCCGCTCGTCCACCCGCTTCAACCATTGATCCAGTGTTTCCTCCGGCTGGTAGGCGGTTACCCCGAAGCTGGCGGTGACCGGACCGCCGTCAGGGCGGGGTAGCTCGCGCAGGGCGGCGCGCAGAGTTTCGGCCAGCGCCGCGGCGGCCGGTCCAGTCGTCTCTGGGGTCAGGATCAGAAACTCTTCGCCGCCCCAGCGGGCGAACACATCGCTGCGGCGTAGCCGTCCCCGCACCTGAGCCACGGTCGCTTGCAGCACCCGATCGCCCTGGTCATGGCCGCAGGTGTCGTTGATCTGCTTGAAGTGGTCGAGATCGAACAGAATCAATGCCAGCGACCGGCCATGACGGCGGGCGCGTTCGGTCTCGGTTTCCAGCGCCGCCAGCAAATAGCGTCGGTTGAAGAGACCGGTCAGCGGGTCGGTGGTGGCGAGTCGCTGCAGTTCGATTTCCATCGCCCGCTGCTCGGTGACGTCACGGCCGATCCCTTGAATTTCGATCAGGGCATTGTTTTCATCGAGGATTGCGTGGTTGTGCCACTGTACCCAGCGATGCGCGCCGTCGGCGCGTACCGCCTGATGTTCCTGGATATTACTGGGATGCGCGGCGTCGCAGCTTAGCATCTGGGCCAGCGTGTTGGCCCGGTCGGTGTCGAGGACCAAGGGAGCAATGTTGGTGCCTAGCAAGTCTTCCGGCGCGAGGCCGAAATAGTGGCAGTAGGCAGCGTTGACAAAGGTGAGCGTGCCGTCCGGCAGGCAGCGACACACCAGGTCGGTTTGTCCTTCGACGATGGCTCGGTAGCGCGCTTCGCTGAGCTTGAGTAGTTCCTCCGTCTGCTTACGCTCGGTGATGTCGAGCACGGTGAAGGTGACGCCCTGAGCCAAATCGGCGGCATTGAGCGGCGCGGAGCTGAGGATGACATCGATGCTGGTGCCATTCCGGCGGCGCCAGCGGACTTCGACGGCGCCGGTACCTTGTTCGACGATCTGCCGATATTTCTCCCGGCCGACCCAGTCGAAATCTTCGTCGTTGAGGTAGAGCTGGCGGGCGCTGTGTCCGACCAGTTCCTCGCGGGTATACCCCGTAAGGCGGCACAGCGTGTCGTTGGCATCCTGTACGATACGGCTGCGGACCACGCCGATGCCGACCGGAGCGACGCGCAGGATGCTTTGCAGTCGGGCTTCGCTGGCCTGTAGAGCCACTTCCATCCGGTGGTGTTCGGTGATATCCAGCGCCGCGACGCGGCACAATCGCTCGCTCTCGGTTTTTAGGCCCACGCCCGCCAGTGATAGGTAACGGGGTGGCAATCCTGCCAGGCATAAGCCCGCCTCGCCGAATGCTTTGGATGTTCCCGTCAGCGCCCGGTTGAGAAAGGCGTTGAACGCAGGCAAGGTTGCCGTCGATACGAGCAGTCCCAATCTCTGCCCGATCAGGCACGCGCGCTCCTGGCCCAACAGCGCCGCACCGGTCAGGTTGACTTCACGAATGGTTCCATCGTCGCTCAGGGTGAAGTAACCGACCGGAGCGAAGTCGTAGAGATCGACGTAGCGTTCCAGATTTTGTCCGAGCTGGTCGCGCATCCGCACCAGATCTTCGTTCTGCATTTCCAGCTCGACTTGGTGGACTTGCAGTTCGTGAACTAGCCGCGGGTTCTCCGCGATCCGTGATGGCAATCGCTCTTCCGCCTGGCGGCGCGGTTCGATATGTTCCACCGAATGGGGAGCCGTTTTCTCGGCCATCGCGCAATCTCCGTTGGCTGGTCTTGGTCCGCCGGGGGTACTCTGCCTTCAAGGTGCTGAATGATCGTAAAGGTCGGGCTGTTGTCCAGGGGAACAGGATAAAAACTACTCTAGCACCTCCGGCCCACCGGCCGAGGCGCCGATGCCGGCGAAAGGGAGGGAATGCGTCGGACGAGGCGAGGGCGGTGATTTTGGTGGTTTTTTCATGACGGGAATACCCATTGCCACGGATCTATTACTATGACTTCGATATTGATCAGTGGTTTTATCGGCGCTTGCTGGGTTGGGCGCGACATCCGCCGCTCACCCCCGTATAATTTCCGACTTCTTTTCTCGGCTATTCAGCGGCTCACGCCGCCCGGACTGTAATGCTTACCGCTCCCCACCTGTTTTCCCGCCGCCGCTACTGGGCCGCCCGCTTCGGCATCGCGCCCTTCCTGCCGATGTCGCGCGCCGAGATGGATACACTCGACTGGGATTCCTGCGACATCATCCTGATCACCGGTGACGCCTATGTGGATCATCCCAGCTTCGGCATGGCCATCGTCGGTCGCTTGCTAGAGGCGCAAGGTTTCCGGGTCGGCATTCTCGCTCAGCCGGATTGGACCTCGGCCGAGCCATTCCGGGCGTTGGGTCGGCCGAACCTGTTTTTCGGGGTCACCGCCGGTAACATGGATTCGATGGTCAACCGCTACACCGCCGACCGACGGTTGCGCCATAATGACGCCTACACCCCCAACGACGAAGGTGGCAAGCGCCCGGACCGGGCGGTGATCGTCTACAGCCAGCGCTGCCGCGAAGCCTATCCCGACGCGCCCATCGTGATCGGCGGCATCGAGGCCAGCCTGCGCCGCATCGCCCATTACGACTATTGGTCGGACAAGGTACGCCGTTCGGTGCTGTTGGATGCGAAAGCCGACCTGCTGTTGTATGGCAACGCCGAACGCGCCCTCGTCGAAATCGCCCATCGCGCCGCTGCCGGCGAGCATCCCAAAGCCATGCGCGACCTGCGCGGCACGGCCTTCATCGACAAGGGGGTGCCAGACGGCTGGCTGGAAATCGACTCGACCGAGCTGGATCGGCCCGGACCGGTGGAACCGCATCCCGACCCCTACGCCGTTCGACCAACGGGAGCAACGCCGAGGGTGGCGCCGACTGTTCATTCCCGCCCGCCGCGCCACGACCGCGCCAAAACCGTCATTCGTCTGCCGGCCTACGAACAGGTCAAAAACGATCCGGTGCTGTACGCGCACGCCTCGCGCCTGCTGCATCTGGAGACCAACCCCGGCAACGCCCGCGCCTTGATCCAGCGTCATGGCGACCGCGACGTGTGGCTCAACCCGCCGCCGATTCCGCTGAGCACCCCGGAACTCGACGCCGTGTTCGATCTGCCCTACGCCCGCGTTCCACACCCGAGCTACGGTGGCGCCCGCATTCCGGCCTACGAGATGATCCGCTTCTCGGTCAATATCATGCGCGGTTGTTTCGGCGGCTGTACCTTCTGCTCGATCACCGAGCACGAGGGTCGCATCATCCAGTCGCGTTCGGAAGGCTCGATCCTGCGCGAGATCGAAGAGATCCGCGACCGGACGCCGGGTTTCACCGGCGTCGTTTCCGATCTGGGCGGACCCACCGCCAATATGTACCGACTGACCTGCAAGTCGGTGGACATCGAACGGCATTGCCGCCGACTGTCCTGCGTCCACCCGGACATCTGCCCCAATCTCAATACCGATCACTCGTCCCTGATCACACTGTATCGTAAGGCGCGCGATCTACCGGGCGTCAAGAAAGTGCTGATCGCGTCGGGGGTGCGCTACGATCTGGCGGTGCGCGATCCGGCTTACGTGCGCGAACTGGTCACCCATCACGTCGGCGGTTATCTCAAGATCGCCCCGGAGCACACCGAAGCTGGTCCTCTTTCGAAAATGATGAAGCCGGGCATGGGCGCCTACGATCACTTCAAGGCACTGTTCGAGAAATTCTCGAAGGAAGCGGGCAAAGAGCAATATCTCATTCCCTACTTCATCGCCGCGCATCCGGGTACGAGCGACGAGGACATGCTCAATCTCGCCCTGTGGCTGAAGGGCAACGGCTTTCGCGCCGATCAGGTGCAGGCATTTCTGCCCTCGCCGATGGCGCTGGCCACCGCCATGTACCACTCGGGGCGCAACCCGCTGAAAGGCATCCATCGTGACCGGGGCGAGACCGTGGTTTCCCCCAAGGGACTGAAGCAGCGGCGATTGCACAAGGCCTTTCTGCGCTACCACGATCCCGAGAACTGGCCACTGCTGCGCGAGGCACTCAAGCGCATGGGCCGCGCCGATCTGATCGGCAACGGCAAACGCCATCTGATTCCACTTTGGCAACCGGCTGGTACGGGACTAGGCGGCGGCGAAGGCCAGCGCGCCGGTCGCAAGCATGGACCGCAGACCTTTCTGACCCAGCATACCGGCCTGCCGCCGCGCGCCGATGACTCCAAGCCTTTTGTCCCCCCCTTGAAAAAGGGAGGAACCCGAGGGGATTCATCCAAACCGACGCCGGATCGGCGGCCGGCACGGGCCTTTACCCAAGGTAGCCCCTGCGGGGCCGGCAAGCGGCGCGACCCGCGCTAGTGGCGGCGAGGCGGAGGTCGATTTGCCGCGATTCCCGCGCAACGTTAAGCTATAAGCAGGACGGTTCCCCCTCGGGGATTAATAGGGAACGCGGACGCACCGGTGCAACCGGGCGCAGCCGCGGCTGTTCCCGCAACTGTGAGCGGCAAGCCAGCGTTCAAGCAAGGCCACTGGGCAACTGGGAAGGCCGAACGCCCGGCGATGACCCGCCAGCCAGGAGACCTGCCGTCTCAGTATCGCCTGGCCGCCGAACGGGTTTTTTCGGCGGGACGGTCCACCGTTTGGCGATGCGGGAAACCGAGCGCTCGCCGTGACGGCAGACCCGGTGCCCTCGCCCGGCGGGGACGCCAATCTCTCTTTCTTTCGCCCTGGTCTCGCCAGGTGGCGATCGCGCGTTTTCCAACGGACGGCGAACCGGCACGGCCGGTTCATCACGATGACTCTCAGGGAGCGCGTTCGCCTCATGCATCACCACGACAACCACAGTAGTCGCATTACTCGCCGCCGTCTGGTTCCGCCGGCTGCAACATTTACCCTGTTGGCCGCCAGCAGCGCGATGGCTCAGCAGGAACTACCGGAGATGGTGGTCACCGCCACCCGGGTGCCGATACCCGCCGAGCAGTCCGGCAGCGCCATCACCGTCATCACCGGCGAAGAACTGGAGCAGCGGCAGATCCGCGTGGTCGCCGACGCTCTGCGCGACGTGCCCGGCGTCACGGTTAGCCGCAGCGGCGGCGCCGGCGGCATCACTCAGGTCTATCTGCGCGGCGCCGAATCCAACCAAACCTTGGTGCTGATCGACGGCGTGGAAGTGAACAATCCCGACGGCGGCGCTTTCGATTTCAACAGTCTGCTCGATGTGGCGGTGGAGCGCATCGAGGTGCTGCGTGGTCCGCAAAGCGTGCTGTGGGGCAACTCGGCCATCGGCGGCGTCATCAACATCGTCACCCGCCGCGCCGACCAACCTCTCCAGGCCAGTGCCCGGCTCGAAGGTGGCAGCTTTTCGACCTGGCAAACCAGCGCCAGCCTAGGCGCCAGCAACGATCACTACGATGCCTTGCTCAGCGGTAGTTGGCTCAACACCGACGGTTGGTCGTCCGGCAGCACCTGGCGCGGTAACAGCGAGGACGATGGTTTGCGCATCGGCACCGCGCTGTTCAAGGGCAGCGTTCGTCCGCACGACAATGTGGAACTCAGTCTGATTGATCGCTACACCGATAGCCGCAATGACTTCGACGCCTTCCTGGGTGGCGATATTCGGCCGGTGGTGGACAGCGACGAGCGTGCCGATAATCGGCAGAACCTGTTACGTCTGCAAGGCAAGTTCAGCCTGCTCGGCGGCGCCTGGGAACACCTGCTCGGTGTCGGCCGCTACGATCTGGACGGTAAGACCACCAGCGCCGGGGTCGAGACCTTCGACGGCAAGTCCCACTCCAACCAGATCGATTACCAGAGCAACTATTTCTTCACCACGCCCAACGCCGAGCACACCCTGACTTTCCTGGTCAAGGATAAGGAAGATGAAGCGAACAGCACCTATTTCGCCAGCAACTCGATCCGCAATACCGGGGTTGGCTTGCACTACAGCTTGGGATTGAGTGAGCAACTGTTTCTGACCGCCGGTTTCCGTCGCGACTTCAACGACCGCTTCGACGATGCCAATACCTATCGATTGACCGCCGCCTATCTGTGGCCGGACATCGGCGGCCGGTTGCACGCCAGCTACGGCACCGCAGTCAAGAATCCGACCCTGACCGAGTTGTTCGGCTACTCCGGCGATTTTCAGGGCAATCCCGATTTGCAGCCGGAAACGAGTCGCGGCTACGACTTTGGCTGGGAACAAGCACTGTTCGACCAACGCTTGCGTCTGGATCTGACCGTCTTCGACAACCGCATCGACAACATCATCATCGGCGCCGGGCGCTCGGTGGTCAATCTGCCGGGCGAGAGCACCAGTCGCGGTGTCGAACTCAGCGCCAGCGCTAACCTGACCGCCGATCTCAGCGCCACCCTGGCCTACACCTATACCGATACCGAAGATCCGCAGGGCCAGGAGTTGCCGCGCCGTCCGCGCAATCAGGCCAGCCTCAACCTGAACTACCGGGCTTTCGACAACCGCGCCGATTTCAACTTGGCGGTGCGTTACAGCGGTTCGGCCACCGATCTGGCTTACGACTCGGAAACTTTCGCCAGTTTCCCGGTGACGCTGGATAGTTTCACCGTGGTCAATCTGGCGGCGCGCTACCGAGTGGACGATCACTGGCAAGTGTTCGGACGGGTCGACAACCTGTTCAACGAGCAATACGAAGAGGTGTTTGGCTACGCTGGCGTCGAGCGCGGGATCTATGTCGGCGCCCGCTATCAGTTTTGAGAGAATGGCGGTGCGCGGACGCTTGATCGCGGCGGCGCTGACGCTGGCGACCTCGGCGGTTTTGGCGGCGCCGCCGCGCGCCGCTTCGCTGACCTTGTGCGCCGACCAGTACCTGCTGGGGCTGGCCGCCCCGGAGCAGATCGTCGCCGTCTCCGCCACCGCCACCGACCCGAATCAGTCGCTGTTCGCCGCCGAGGCCGCTCGCTATCCGGTCCATCGCGGTAGCAGCGAGGAATTGATTGCCCTACGCGCCGAAGTGGTGCTGACCGACCGCTGGATGCCGCTGCAAACTGCCGCGCGGCTGGACCGGTTCGGAGTCCGGGTGATCTCGATTCCGCTGCCGAACAGTTGGGAGGAGATTGCCGACACCACCCGCGCCATCGCCGCCGCGCTCGGCCGTCCCGAACAGGGTGAGGCGCGTGTCGCCGAGATGCGGACGCGGTTGGAGCACTTGGCGCGGTGGGCGGCTCGCCGTCACGCCGCGCCACCGCTGGCGGCCTACTTCCTGCCCGATGGCGGCAGCGCCGGCGCCGGCACCTTCATCGACGCGGTACTGCAAGCCGCCGGCACGCGCAATCTGGCCACGGTGCTGGGGCTGAACGGCTGGGGCTCCTTCAACCTGGAGCAGTTGACGGAAACCCAGCCGGATCTGGTGGTGCTGGGTTTTTTCGATCAGGGCGGCGACAGTCGGCGCATGGCCTTCGCCCATCACCCGGTGTTCCGCCGACTGCTGGTGGAGCGGCCGGTCATCGCTGTACCGGATCGCTATTGGGCGTGCAGCGGCTGGTTTCTGGCCGAAGCCGCCACCTATATCGCCGAGCATCTGCCAGCGGAGCCCGCGCCATGAGTCGAGTCGTGGATGCCGATGTCCGGCGTGGCCGACGGGTGATCGTGGTGCTGGCGGTGTTGGCGACGGGTCTGACGCTGGCCGGGTTGCTGCTGGGACCTTTGCCGCTGTCGCCATGGCAGGTGCTGACCGGACTGATCGGCGGCGACGAACGGCTGGCCTTAATCATGCTGGAGATCCGGTTACCACGCGTGGTGCTGGGCTGGATGGTCGGTGCGTCGCTGGGTCTGAGCGGCGCGGCGCTGCAAGGGCTGTTGCGCAATCCGCTGGCCGAACCCGGCATTCTCGGCGTGTCGGCCAGCGCCGGATTAGGCGCGGTGCTGGCCTTGTACTTCGGGTTGGCGCAGGTTTCGGCCTGGGCGCTGCCGCTCTGCGCGCTGGGCGGCGCGTTGCTGGCCACCGCGAGCTTGGCGGTATTGGCGACCCGCGATCCCAACTCGCTTGGCCTGATCCTGGCCGGACTGGCGGTGTCGAGCCTAGCGGTGGCACTGACCTCGCTGGCCTTGAATCTGGCGCCCAACCCACTGGCGTTGAGCGAGATGGTGTTGTGGTTGCTCGGCTCGCTGCGTGATCGCGGACTGAATGATGTGGCGTTGGCGGCGCCGTTCATGGCGGCGGGTTGGGTGTTGCTGCTCAGCGCCGGGCGTGGCTTGGACGCGCTGACTCTGGGCGAGGAAGCCGCTCGTAGCCTCGGCATCGGACTGGGTAGCTTGCGTGCCCAAGTGATCAGCGGCACCGCGCTGGCGGTGGGCGCGGCCACGGCGGTGACCGGCGCCATCGGTTTCGTGGGGCTGATCGCGCCGCATCTATTGCGACCCTGGCTTGGTCACCAGCCTGGTCGGCTGTTGCTGCCCAGCGCGCTGGCTGGCGCGGTGTTGTTAATGGCGGCCGATTTACTGGTGCGACTGGTCCCGACTCGGCAGGAGTTGATGCTGGGCGTGGTCACCGCCTTGATCGGCGCGCCGTTTTTTCTGCATCTGCTGCTGCGCGGCCGGCGGACACTGTCATGACACTGCTGGAAGCGGAACGGATCAGCGTCGATCTAGGCGGCCGAACGGTGGTGAACCAGGTCTCGCTGCGCGCCGCCGCCGGTCAACTGTTGGCGCTGATCGGTCCCAACGGCGCGGGCAAGACCACGTTGCTGGCGGCGCTGGCCGGATTGCGACGGTTTCGCGGCAGCGTGCGATGGCAGGGACGGCCACTGGCGACGCTGGGTCGGCGTGAACGGGCTCGCGTTCTCGCTTACCTGCCGCAGGGCCATATCGCCCACTGGCCGCTGACCGTGCGCCGGCTGGTCGAGCTGGGACGGTTGCCGCATCTGGCGCCGTGGCGCACGCCCGTCGCCGCCGACCGATTGGCGGTGGAGGAGGCGATGCAGCGCACCGATATCGCCGAGTTGGCCGAACGGCCGTTCGATACCCTGTCCGGCGGAGAGCGGGCGCGGGTGATGCTGGCGCGGGTGCTGGCGGTGGAAGCGCCGTTGGTGCTGGCCGACGAACCAGTGGCCGCCCTGGACCCTTATCATCAATTGCGAGTGATGGAGTTGTTGCGCGATTACGCCGACAGTGGCGCGGCGCTGGTGGTGGTATTGCACGATCTGACTCTGGCGGCGCGATTCTGCGACGAATTGTTGTTGTTGCGCGAGGGGGCACTGGTGGCTCGCGGACCGGCGGACGAGGTCTTGTCGGCCGTGCATTTGGCCGAGGCATACCGGGTAACGGCGCTGCGCGGCGAGCACGAAGACCAGCGCTACGTGTTGCCGTGGCGACGGTTGGCGGCGGAGGAGAGCGGTGAAGTATAGCTCGCTGCCCGGCCGAGCGGATTCGGCGCGACTGGCAATCGCCACCCTGCTGGCGATGCTGCTGCATCTGGCTTTGGCTCAGGTTCCGATTGCCTGGCGTGCGCCGGCCGTGCCGCCGGCCGTGCCGATCCAGATCAGCCTGTTGTCGCCACCGGCCGCGCCACCTGTCGCCGCACCCGGTCCAGTCGCGCCCGGTCCAGTCGCGCCCGGTCCAGTCGCACCCGGTCCAGTCGCACCCGCGCCACCTGCGGCTCCGGCATCCGTCGCCGAAATCGCGCCGGTTCTCCAAACCGTGCCGAGCAAACCGGAATCCAAGCCGGAGCCACCGGAGCCACACCGTCCGGTAGTTACGACGAAGGTTACTAAACCCCGTGAACCCATCCGTCCGGTAGCCAAGCCGAAACCGGTCAAGCCGAAGCCGGTTAAACCGAAGTCAATCCAGCCCGCCGAATCAGCCCTGGACCCGCCGGTTCGGCTTGCCGCCCATCATCCGCTGTCCACGTCGGCCCCGCCTTCATCCATGCCCGGTAGCGGTGGACTGGGGGATGGCGCGGTGGGCGGCGGCGTATCCGCATCTCGGGAAGCTGGCGGTGCTCCATCGACGAAAGAGGCCAAGCTGCAACCGCTGCCGGGTAACCCCCAGCCACGCTATCCTTCGCTGGCTCGCCGCCGTGGCGAGGAAGGCCGGGTGTTACTGCGCTTGACGGTGAATGCCACCGGCCAGGTCGAGGCGGTGAGTGTCGCGCGCAGCAGTGGTTATGAGCTGCTGGATCAGGAGGCGCAACGGACGGTGGCACGCTGGCGGTTCCAGTCGCCACCGACGGAACGGATGGTGGCGCAGATTCCGATTACCTTTCGCTTGCGGGATTGAGATCGGGTTGCTTGCCTCGATCCATGACGGCGGGTAGGGTAGGCGCGAATCAGCGGCGAGAGCGAGCAATGCACGAATTGGAACAGTTACTCAAGATCATGGCCCGGCTGCGTGACCCGGAACAAGGTTGTCCCTGGGACCGCGAGCAGACCTACGCCAGCATCGTCCCCCACACCATCGAGGAAGCCTACGAAGTCGCCGACGCCATCGCCCGCGAGGATTGGGCGGAATTGCGTGACGAACTGGGCGATCTGCTGTTTCAGGTGGTGTTCTATGCGCAAATCGCCCGCGAGGAAGGGCGGTTTGAATTCAGCGACGTGGCGCGCGGCATCGCCGACAAGATGACCCGCCGCCACCCACATGTCTTCGGCGATGAGCGTTATGCCGACGCCGCCGAACAAACCGCTGCCTGGGAGCGGATCAAGGCGGCGGAAAAAGCCGCGCCGCCGACCGGTGCGCTGGATGGCGTTCCGCTGGCGCTGCCGGCCCTGACCCGCGCAGTCAAGCTACAAAAGAAAGCCGCCAAGGTCGGCTTCGACTGGGGCGCGCTGGAACCGGTGCTGGCCAAGATCGCGGAAGAGATCGGCGAAATCCGCCATGAAATCGCCAGCAATGCCGTGCCGGAGCGCTTGGCCGATGAGTTGGGTGATGTGTTGTTCGCGGTCGCCAATCTGGCCCGCCACCTCCATCTTGATCCCGAAGCGGCTCTGCGCGGCACCAATGCCAAGTTCGAGCGGCGCTTCCGGCAAATCGAACACCGGCTGGCGGCAGTCGGCCGGACTCCGGTGGAATCGACGCTGGCGGAGATGGATGGCTTATGGGAAAAGATCAAATCCGAGGAAAGACACGGTTCGCAACCGGGTTAAGGCGGTCCGTCGCCGCGCCGCGTTGATGAAATGTCCTGATCCTGCCCCCCTTACGTGGACACCTCACTTATGATGGAAGCCAACGAGG
>DAOTGT010000036.1:0-22810 GCA_035447285.1 Candidatus Competibacter sp. | reverse complement strand
GAAGGCCCGCCGACCGCTCAAGGAGGGTCAATCGTGATTACAGGATGGGAGTTGTGTCCACAACTCGCAAACGGCCACTCGGCGCTACGCTTCTCGCGGGCCGATACCCGCGGGGTATCGCGTGGGGCTGTAGGGTGACGGACCGCCCATCCCGTCCTTGGCGGTGGAGACGATCGAATGAAAAAGAAGGTTTCGAACGACGGTGAAAAGCGCAATACCCCATCGGAAGGCGGTACGCGACAGCGGGGAGTACAACAAGGGAGGGTCAGCCGCTTGGATGCCGTACTGAGAGTGCGCTTGCGCAGCGAAGAGAAGGCGGCCTTTTGGGGGCTGGCGAACCGCGCACGGATGACGGCCAGCGCGTTGGCACGGCGGCGTTTGTTGGGTCTCAAGGTGCTGTTTGAACCCCATCGGGCGGCGGTGGAACACCTTCGCCAAGCGTGCGTGCGGGCGGAAGCCTTGGCGGGGAAAAGCGCGGGCGTTTACGACGAGGACATCGCCGCGATTTTGGCGGCGCAGCGGGCGGCGATCGACTGTTTGGGCGCCGCTCTTCAAGGCGATGAAACGGAGCAAGCAACGCGGTGATCGGCAAAAAGGTCCGAAATCCAGCCAAGGGAGCGGCGTTGCGGGTGCGCGTTCATCGACTGGCCCATTACATCGATCAGCCCGAAAGCGCCCCGCCGAACGCCCGTGTGGCGGCTCACGCGGCCAAGGCGGCGCGGGTCGAGGGACTGGCTGATTACGCTCAGCGCCCGACCGGCGGCGATGTGCGGGAGAAGTGCATCCACGGCGGCGCGCGCGGTTTTCAGGCCACCACCCGCGCCGGTCAAAAAGCAGAGATGCTGGCGTTGGCCGAGGTATCGGCCCACAGCAAGGACCCGATCAATCATTACGTGCTGAGCTGGCCACGGGGCGAGCAACCGACCCCGGCCCAGATCGAGGAAGCGGTCGATTTGTTTCTGGACACGATGGGACTGGTCGGCCATCAAACGCTCTACGGGTTGCATGCCGATACCGACAACGTGCATCTGCACCTGATGGTGAACCGAGTGCATCCCATCACCCGTAAGGTGGTTGAAATCAACCAAGGCTTCGACCTGGAAGCGCTGCATCGCGCGGTGGCTCGGATCGAATACGCCCAAGGTTGGCAACGCGAGGCACACGGGCGGTATCGGGTGCAAGCCGATGGGACGGTCCAGCGGGACCGGCATCCGCCTCTGGAGCTTGCGGTGGCCGACGCGCAACGGGTTCGTAACCGCCAGGCCAGCCGCCATGCGGGCGGCGTGAAATCGGCCACCCAGATGGCCGCCGACGTGGCCGCGCCCGCGATTCGGGCGGCCACGAGCTGGACGGATTTGCATACCCGTCTGGCCGCCCTGGGACTGCGCTACTCGCGTCAGGGCAGTGGGGCCGTGTTATGGGTCGGCGAAACGGCGGTGAAAGCCTCGCGGGCCGGTCGGGATTGCAGCCTGCTGGCCGTCGAGCGGCGGCTGGGCGCGTACCAACCCGCCCCAGAGGGATGGCGCGTCGCGGCGCGACCACCCGAACCCGACGGGCCGGAAACCGCGCGCTGGGCGGAATACCACGCGGCCCGCGAAGCGCACCAGCATCACAAACGGGCGGCGGCGCAGGCTCAACGCGCGACCCAGGCCGGCGAGCGCGAGGCCCTGCGGGCGGCGCATCGGACCCAACGGGAGGCCTTGTGGCGGTCGGTTTCACCCGGCGGCTGGCGCGGACGCGGGGCCGAACTGAATACGCAACGCAGTCTGCTGGCCGCTCGGCAGGCGGCCGAGCGGGCGGCGCTTCTGGAACGCCAGCGGCGGGCGCGAAAGCACGCTCAGGCGCAAGGGGGCGATTTCCTCACTTATGAGGATTGGCTGACGGCGCCAACCGCCGGTCCAGCCCACCGCCGGGCACGGCTGATCGCCTTACTCCTTCAGGGGGAAGAGACCCTCATCCTCCAAGCTCGCGACATCCGTGGTTTCGTCGCGGTCGTCTACGGCCGGCGGGTGGATTATCGCCGGGTGGACGCGCCCGACGGCCCGGCCGGCTTCGTGGATCGGGGCCGGGAGATCATCGTGCACGCCGAGCACGACGCAACCACCGTGCGGGCGGCGCTGCAATTGGCCGCCCATAAATGGGGACGCTTTCAGGTCGAGGGGGATGCCGCCTATCAAGCGCTGTGCGCGCGGCTGGCGGCGGAGTGCGGCTTGCCGCTCGGTCATCCCGAGCAGCAAGGGGCGATTCAACAGGCGCGAGACGACGCCCAGCGGGCGACCGCACGCGGCGCTGCGGCGGCACGGTTTCAGCCGTAGCCGGCTACCGGGCGCTTTGACGGTGGCCGGCTACGGCGGTGGGCTACTGACGCGGCCGACCCACCGCGCGGGTCGAGGTTTGAGTCGGGTCGGTCGGGTCGGTATCGGGCGCGGTGTCCGTCTCATTTTCCGCCGCATCGGGTTCCGGGCGCGGCGCGCGGGGCTGGCGGCCCGGCCGGGTGGCGCGGGGCTGACGCGGTCGGTACGGCGCCCGGCGCGCCCAGGTCGTCATGGCGGGGGAATGCAGATCGAAACCCCGGGCGGCGGCTTCGAAGGCCGCCCGGTCGACCAGCGCTTCGAAGCCCGATACCCCATGATGGAGCAGCAGGATTTGCAGCGCCCCCAACAGCCGGCTGACCGGCGGGGGCGTCTGACGCTGGCCGGTGCCGTCGAGCCAGCGCTTCACGCTGGTGCGGTCGCGGCCCAGCAACAAGCCCAACGCCGTGTCCGGGTCGGCCAGTTCCCGGTTGCTTTGCGCCAGGGCACGCCGATAGGCGGGCAACATCTCCGCCGGGGTGGGAAAACGCGGCAGGTAATGCACTTCGGGATGGGTCAGCAAGGCGCGGGCCAGCATCGCCACCCCCGCGTCCTGAATCAGGCTCTCCGGCCGCTTTTGGTAGTAATGCCAGCGGATCAGCGGCATGCCCAACAGATAGCAGCAGTCGGCGATGTTGAGTCCCAGCCATTGGCGTAGCAACAATAAGTCCTTGCCCCGCAATGCGCGGCTCTTGAGTTCTTCCAGTTGATGTTCGTCGGGCAGGGGCATCGCCATGAGGCAGGTCTTCCGGAGCCAGGGTCAAGGGAACGGGGACGGTGGGTTACTCGGCCGCCGGGATGGGATCGTCGGCGGCATCGGGTGTCGCCTTTTTCGGTTTCTTCCTGGTACCCGGCTTGCGCCGAACCGGCGGACGCGGATTGGATACCTTTTGCTCGCCATCGCCGCGAAACCACGAGGTCATTTTGTCGTGGAGCGAGAGACCGCGCGCTTGCGCTTCCAATTGGGTTTGCTCGACCCACTCGTCGAGGCCGGCGACCCCCTGGTTTTGCAGGAGAGTCTTCAGCACGAACAAGAGCCGCGCGACGGTCGGGGCAATCGTCGCGGGCTGGGTCTCCGACAGCCAGCGGCTGGCGCTACCGATCTCCCGGCCGAGCAACAGGCTGAACATCGTGCGGCCCAAATAGGGACGATCGCGCCCGCGACCGCGCGACCGTTGGGCGCCTTGCTCGGCCAAGCGTTCGTAGAGCGGATACACCTCGGCGGCGGTGGGAAAGCTCGGCAGGAACACCGTTTCGGGATAGTGCGCCAACACCCACACCAGCAATGAAACGGCCGGATCGCCCAACGGTTCTTGGACATGCTGGGGGTTTGTGTAATGACACCATTTCATATCGGTCAGACCCAACAGGTAGCACATGTCGGTCCGCGAGAGCTTGTACCATTGTTGTAGAAACAGCAGGTCTTGCCCGCAGACGGGGCGATCATCCAGATCGAGATGCAAGGTATCAGTATCGGGTACGAGAAGAGGCGCCATCGGACCGGTCCAGGTGAGTTTCATGACGTATTCATGAGCCTATCTATTTTGTTATTATACTGAAAAAAATTATTTTTCGTTGATTCAACCTGGTGATCGAGCGTATGGCCGAACCCTCTTCCGACGCGTTACCGTTGCGATCCTTTGCGCCGACCTTGTTGACCGGGCTGTTTCTCCCGGTGAACGCGCCGCCGCCGGTGGACGTTCCGCTGCCCGATGCGCCTCTCCCCAATGCCGCCCAGCGATTGCCGGCGGGTGGCGTCACGTTGTTTTATGGCATCAACGCGCCGCGTTGGCTGGGGCAGGCGCTGCAACGGGCGCAACAGCAGGGCTATTACGGGATCGGCGCGCGGGTGTTCGCCGCGTTCGATCAGGTCCAGCAGGCCAGCCGCCAACTGCCCGCCGAGCGGGTGCCGGAGGTCGAGGTGCTGTGGTTGAACCGCATGTATTGCGCCCGCGAGGTTGCCGAGCGGATTCAGGACCATGCCCGGCGCTATCTGGCCGAAGCCGGCGCGCCGGAATTGCCGCGCAACGCCGCGTTGCGCTTCGATGAAATCAGCCAGCATCCCGACCTGCTCCAGCGGCTGCTGACCGAACCGGAGTTTGCGCACTTGCGCGCCATCGTGGCGACCCTCCCCAGCCGTCAGGCCCCGGACGGCAACCGGCCGGCCGTTCAAATCATGTACGTGCGGGATTTGTCGGCCTTGCAGTCGATCCAAATCGACTACGGCGCCCCGCTCGGTCAGCCGGTGTTCCGGGTGCCGACCGCCGAGGAGGTGGCCGCGCCCTCGATGCGGTTCAATCCCTTCGCGGCGACCCTGCCCAAGCCCAACGTGGTGTACGTGCGCCCGTGGACGCTGGGCTGAGGGTGTTGGAACTGGGGCCGATCGGCGTGGAGCTTGGAGTCTTCTGGCCTTCCCGCATGATTGGGTTGTTCCAACGCTTTGCCGACGCGTTCGCGATGGGTGGCCATGCGCTTTCCTGATTTATTCCCGGATGGCTTTTAACTGAGCCAGCAATGCAGGTACTTCCTGAGTAACCGCCACCCAAACAATATCAGTATCGATCTCGAAATAGGCGTGAACGAGCCGGTTGCGCATACCGATGATCGCCGGCCAGGGTATCTCGCTGTATGTGGCGCGGGTCTGTGGCGTTATTTTGTTGGCGGCCTCACCGATGATTTCGATGGCGCGGACCACGGCAAACAGCAACATGCGGTCTCGATGCAGGTCGGTTCGCTGACGTCCGGAAAAGAAGTTGATGGCGTCCTCGGCCGCCTCGATCATGTGTTGCCACCGAATCCGATCTTCAGGCGGCATATTGCACCTCAGCCATACGCACCACTTCATCGCGGAAATAGCGAGATAGATCGCCCGCGGTGCGCAAATCCACCTTCTTGCCCAGCAGTTCGGATAGTTCGATTTCCATGCCGGCGATGGCCAATAGCCCCGGAATATGCTTCGGATCGAATTCCACCAACAGGTCGATATCGCTATCCGGCTTAGCCGTACCCTCGAGCCGCGAACCGAACAGCGAAAGGCGACGGATGTGGTGCGTTTCGCAGAAACGGGCCAGGGTGGCTTTATCCAGATTCAGGCTGGGATGCATGATCATGTCTCCGCAAAGAGATCGTCGGTACGCAGTGCTGCCGAGCGCGACACTTCGCGCGCCCGCGCATCGGCAGCCTTGCGTTCCAGGTTCCGCAAGCGGTTACGCTTATTTTCGATGGCGCTACTCGTGGATGTCCACATCAATGTCACGCTTGAACGAGCGTTGTCCATCGGCGACGTATCATCCTCGGCAAAACGCGGATCACCGCTCTACAATCCAAAGAAACGGCCACACTCGGCCTGGGAAGCACGAAAATGGACGGCCTGCAAAAAATCAGCGGTTGCGATGACTCCGACCGCGTCGCCGACGTTGTCTTCGTCCACGGTCTCGACGGCGATGCCCGCACCACCTGGCACCCCAAGGATCGCCCGGACGCCTTCTGGCCCGCCTGGCTGGGAGAAAACGTGCCGGCGGTCGGCGTCTGGTCCCTGGGGTATGCGGTCAATGCCTCGGCCTGGAAAGGGCACGCCATGCCACTGGCCGACCGGGCGACCAATGTCCTGCATCAGCTCGAACTCGACGGGATCGGTCGCCGGCCAGTCGTGTTCGTCTGCCACAGTCTGGGCGGGCTGCTGGTCAAGCAGTTGCTGCGCCATGCCTGCGACTTCGGCCATCCGGCCTGGAAAGCGATCGCCACCCAAACGAGAGCCATCGTCTTTCTGTCCACCCCGCATTCCGGCGCGGATCTGGCCAGTTGGATCCAATACATCGGCGGCCTGCTGCGCACCACGGTCAGCGTCGAGGAACTGGAAGCCCATCACCCGCGACTGCGCGAACTCAATCTCTGGTATCGCGGCCACGTCGTGGATTTGGACATCACCACCGTGGTGTATTGCGAGAAGCGTCCCGTCGCCGGCCTCCTGGTGGTCAATGAAACCACCGCCGATCCGGGGATCGTCGGTGTGGTGCCCATTCCGGTGGACGAAGACCACGTCTCCATCTGCAAGCCGGCGTCGAAGGACAGCCTGATTTACCGTGGCGTGAAACGCCTGGTCGAGGAGGTCGTCCATCAATCTGGCTATCTGAGCCCAACCCCTCGAAAAGGTAAAAATTAGAAAAAGCTAATGCGCGGCAGCACCAACCGAGTGCAAAAAGTCTACTTTTTGCGTAGTGGTGCCACGGATGCGGGAACCTCGTTGTGATCTTCAGAGGTAGTTGGCGCGTAATCTTCAGCGCTATGTGGCGCCGATGACGAGGGTACTTCGAGCGGCGTCAACAACGTCGTTGGTGATCACGGTCAGGTCATTGATACGCAAGACGCGTTCAATCTGAACGAACAGCCGGTGCAGGAGGCGGAAATTACCGCCGGTGATGCGGGCAATCGCGGCGATGGCCTGGTGGTCGGTGAAGTCGGCGTCATCGAGGGTGAGGCCGAATTGGCGCCAATGGCGGGTGAGGACGAACGAGAGCTCATCGCCTTGTAAGGGTCGGTAGTGGTGAGCGAAACCGACACGGCTGTAGAGCTGGGGATACCGAGCCATGCGTTTCTCGATTCCGGGCATACCGATGAGCAGTAGGCCGATGTCAGCGCGGTCGAACGCATCGCGGACGTATTCCAGGGCCGTCGCGGACAGGCGCTCGGCCTCATCGATGACCAGTAGCTCGACGAGGTCCGCCTGTGAGCCACTGCGGGATTCTTCATGGCGGTGGATGTGCTGGTCGATGCAGATGTTCACGCGATCGGTCAAGCGCTTCATCTCGTCGCGGAGCTCGCGCAGTCCTCCTGCAACCGTTGGGGTATAGAACACCGAACGAGATCGCGATAGTGCCGCGTAAACCTTTGCATCTGAAGGATCACGCGGTCCCCAGGTGAGCAACAGCGGTTCGGCAAGATCCCAGCAGGCATAACGGCGCGCCGAGAGGGTCTTGCCCACCCCGGCCGGGCCATAGCACAGACCGATGTAGCGGTGTCTGCGCACGGTATCGGCAAACTCGGTGAAGCGTCGGTGTTCCTTGGTGGCGATGAACGTTCCAATGCGACGGCCAAGCGGTTTGCCGGTCATCACCTGTCTTCGAGGTAGGTACGCAACTTCGGGGCCGACCGGCGTTGTTGTTGCGGTACCGCTGAGGGTGGCGTCGTGTCTCGGGCGTGGTCGGGCAGGAAATCGGCGACGCGGGCAATCCGCTCGTCGATCTGGCCGCGGAGGGCTCGACGGTGCGCGGTGCGGGCGGCCTGGATGTCCTTGAAAGTGATGGCCTGACCGGCGTGCTCCGGGCTGATGGCCCGGCAGAGGAATCGGTTGCGGTGGAACACCCTGATCTCGGCGAGGTCGCGAGGATCATAGCGAAGGGTCACCGGTTCGCTGACATAGGCGGCCAGAGTGGGGTCGAGATAGCGCAGCCCCTGGAAGTGGATGCCGTCGCGGTGGACAACGCGGGACTTGGCGACCATGACCAGCAGCAGATCCAGATCCTCGAGACTGTCGGGCATTCGAGGCAACCACCCATTGCCGAGCCATGCCGCGCGGGGTGGCGTCCCGGTTTCGCTGTGCATCCGCAGGTGATAGGTGCCGACGAGGAAGACACCCATCGCGGCATCCAGTTCGGTGAGAGACAGTCGTGGCGGGGTGGCCGGCTTGCCGCGCACGAGGTGCCCGGGCAATTCGGGGAGGAGTTCCGTATTCAAGGTGCCGAAGAGCCGCTCCACCTTGCCTCTCCCTTGAGGGCGGCCGACGGTCGAGTATACGAGCCTGAAGTGCAGGTCCGCAGCGACCTGCTCGAGGTGATGGCTGGTGAAATCACTGCCATGGTCGACATAGAGCACGTCGGGGATGCCACAGACCGGCCAAGCCGGTTCCGGCTTGCGCCAAATCGCCTGACGCAGCGCTAATGCGGTTTGCAGGGCCGATGGGGCGCCGAGAAACACCCTGTACCCAGCGACCGCGCGCGAATAGTCGTCGATCACCGTGGTCAGCCAAGGCCGCACCGTGGCGCCATTGGCGTCGAGGATCAGCAGGTCCAGCTCGGTGTGGTCGGCCTGCCAGATCGCATTGGGGCATTCGGCGCGGTGTCGATAGACCAGCTCAAAGCGGTCGCGGAATGCCGCCTGCCCTTCTTGCGCCAGCGTGACCATCGCTGGATCCAGATGACGGACGATCGAGTACACACTGCCATACGACGGTGCTGGCCACCCGTGCTCCTGTGCCACGGCGGAGACCCTCCGATAGATGGCGGCCACCGACGGCTGGGGCTTGCGCAGGGCCATGCCCTCAATCAGGCCCACCGCGTCGTCAGTGACTTTCCGCCGGCCGGAATCGGATCGCACTGGCCGTGCAAGACCAGGCAGACCCGTAGCCCGGTATTTGGCAAGTCAACGCTGGGTGGTCCGTACCGACACGCCGACGGCGCCGGCGGCCTGCATCAATGGCACTCCATCTTCCAGATGCGGTTTGAGCACGGCAAACCGCGCGATGGCCTCTTCGTACCGGCCTGCGGTCAATTCCGCCAAGGTCGCATCTGCACGATCGTCAGGGTTCATGACCATTGCTCCAAATTTCCCGTCCAACCCCATGAGGGGGTGTCCGCAAGGGGATCGTCGAACGGACGCTCAACAGCCCGTTCATCAGATGTCATTTTCAGAAGACAACTGCACCAATCAGCGCGGTTTGAAGCCTGCTGTGCATACGGCTCCTGATTGCTCGATATCAGGACTCATCTGCACGAAACTCGTCTATGCTCAATACTCATGTGCACCAAAGTGAGGTGAGCATGGCGTCCGATACCGTACCGATTGCCGAGCACGGCGTAGCCACCCTGCCAGATCAGGCATGGGAGCGTGCGCGTCGTCGCGCGGAGATCATCGGGCCGCTGGCACGGTCGGAAACGGTCGGGCATGAAGCGGCCGACGTGGCAGCCCAAGCACTCGGTCTGTCCCGGCGGCAGGTCTATGTCCTGATCCGCCGTGCCCGGCAAGGTTCTGGGCTGGTCACTGACTTGGCTCTTGGGCAGTCAAGCGGTGGCAAGGGTAAAGGCCGCTTGCCGGAGTCGGTCGAACGAATCATCCGCGAGCTGATCCAAAAGCGCTTCCTGACCAAGCAGAAGCGCAGTCTGGCGGCGTTCCACCGCGAAGTTGCGCGGGCGTGCAAGCTGCAAAAGCTGCGGGTGCCGGCACGCAACACCGTGGCGTTGCGGATCGCCGGTCTCGACCCGCTCAAGACCACTCGCCTTCGGGAAGGCCAGGATGCGTCCCGCACCCTGCAAGGTGCAGGTGGTGTTCCGCCGCCCGTCTCCGCGCCGCTGGAGCAGGTACAGATCGACCACACAGTCATCGACCTGATCGTGGTGGACGAACGCGACCGGCAACCAATTGGCCGTCCGTACCTAACTCTCGCCATCGACGTGTTCACCCGCTGCGTTGTTGGCATGGTGGTCACGTTGGAAGCGCCGTCCGCCGTCTCGGTCGGCCTGTGCCTTGCGCATGCCAGCTGCGACAAGCGCCCTTGGTTGGAAGGGCTGAATGTGGAAATGGACTGGCCGATGAGCGGCAAACCCAGACTGCTCTACCTAGACAACGCAGCCGAGTTCAAAAGTGAGGCGCTGCGCCGTGGCTGCGAACAGCATGGCATCCGGTTGGACTATCGCCCGCTCGGGCAGCCGCACTATGGCGGCATCGTGGAACGGATCATCGGCACAGCGATGCAGATGATCCACGACGAATTGCCTGGAACGACCTTCTCCAACCCTGACCAGCGCGGGGAATACGCCTCAGAGAAAATGGCCGCCCTGACGCTGCGCGAGTTGGAGCGCTGGCTTGCGTTGGCGGTGGGCACCTATCACGGCTCCGTGCACAACGGCCTACTCCAACCGCCGGCCGCGCGCTGGGTTGAGGCGGTCGCGCGTGCCGGCGTGCCGGCCGTCGTCACCCGCGCCACGGCTTTCCTGGTCGATTTTCTACCTATCATCCGCCGCACGCTGACCCGCACCGGCTTCGTCATCGACCACATCCACTACTACGCCGACGCGCTCAAGCCATGGATTGCGCGGCGCGACCGCTTGCCCGCCTTCCTGATCCGCCGCGACCCGCGAGACATTAGCCGCGTCTGGGTGCTGGAACCGGAGGGCCAGCACTACCTGGAAATTCCCTACCGCACCCTGTCGCACCCGGCCGTGACGCTCTGGGAGCAACGCCAAGCGCTGGCGCGGTTGCGCCAGCTCGGGCGCGAACAGGTGGACGAGTCAGCGCTGTTCCGCATGATCGGGCAGATGCGCGACATCGTGACCACCGCTCAGAAGGCCACGCGCAAGGCGCGCCGCGATGCGGATCGCCGCCAGCACCTCAAGGCGTCAGCACCGCCTGGCAAGCCCGTTCCGCCGGAAGTGGGGATCGCTGACCGGAGGGACGAAAACCCGCCGGCCCGGCCGTTCGACCAGATTGAGGAGTGGTAGCCGTGGACGAATATCCCATCATCGACTTGTCCCACCTACTGCCGGCCGCGCAGGGATTGACCCGACTGCCAGCGGCCGAGCGCATCCAGCGCATTCGCGCGGACCGCTGGATCGGCTATCCGCGAGCGGTGGAGGCGCTGAGCCGATTGGAAATCCTGTATGCGTGGCCGAGCAAGCAGCGCATGCCCAACCTGCTATTGATCGGCCCGACCAACAACGGCAAGTCGATGATCATCGAGAAATTTCGGCGCGCCTACCCCGCCAGCTCCGACGCCGATCAGGAGCACATCCCCGTGCTGTGCGTGCAGATGCCGTCCGAGCCATCGGTGATCCGCTTCTACGTGGCGCTGCTCGCCGCCGTGGGCGCGCCGTTGCGCCCGCGCCCACGGCTGCCGGAAATGGAGCAACTGGCGCTGGCGTTGCTACGAAAGGTCGGCGTGCGCGTGCTGGTGATCGACGAGCTGCACAACGTCCTGGCCGGCAACAGCGTCAACCGGCGCGAATTCCTCAACCTGTTGCGCTTTCTCGGCAACGAGTTGCGCATCCCGCTGGTCGGGGTCGGCACGCGCGAGGCGTACCTGACCATCCGCTCGGACGACCAGTTGGAAAACCGCTTCGAACCCATGATGCTGCCGCTGTGGGAAGCCAACGACGATTGCTGCTCGTTGCTGGCCAGCTTCGCCGCTTCACTCCCGCTGCGGCGGCGCTCTCCGATCGCCACGCCGGACATGGCCCGCTACCTGCTCGCCCGCAGCGAGGGCACCATCGGCGAGCTGGCGCACCTGTTGATGGCGGCGGCCGTCGCCGCTGTGGAAAGCGGCGAGGAAGCGATCAACCACCGCACGCTCGGCATGGCCGATTACACCGGCCCCAGCGAGCGACGGCGGCAATTCGAGCGCGAACTGACGTGAAGCCGGCACCACGCTGGCCGCTGCATCCGGCCCCCAAAGAAGGCGAAGCCTTGTCCTCGTGGCTCCACCGCATCGCGGCCTGCTACCGGATGAATGTGCGCGAGTTGTTGGAGCACGATCTCGGCCACGGCCAGATCGACGATCTGGACACTGCGCCGCCGATGCCACTGCTGACGGGACTCACTCAACGTAGCGGCATCGGGCTGGACCGACTGCGTTGCATGAGCTTCGCCGGCTGGGTGCCGTGGCTGCTGGATAGCCTCGACGACCGAATTCCGGCCGCCCTCGAAACGTATGCGTTCCAGTTCTCGGTATTGCTGCCGAAGCGTAGCCGCAAGACAAGATCGATCACGAGCTGGCGTGCTTGGCTGCCCACCCAGCCGATCCACCGGGCCTGTCCGCTCTGCCTGAACGACCCGGCGAATCAAGCCGTATTGCTCGCATGGAAGCTGCCCCTGATGCTGAGCTGTCCGCTGCACGGTTGCTGGCTGGAAGCCTATTGGGGCGCGCCTGGGCGTTTTCTCGGCTGGGAAAACGCCGGCGCCGCGCCGCGCGCGGCCAGCGACGCGATGGCGGCGATGGACCGGCGCACCTGGCAGGCGCTGACGACAGGCTACGTGTCTCTTCCGCGCCACCGTATCCACGCCGGGTTCTGGTTTCGGTTGCTGCGCACCCTGCTGGATGAGTTGAACACACCGCTCTCCGATTGTGGGTCGCACAGCAGGGTTGTCAGTGATGCCTGGGAACTGAGCGGCCATGCTCTGCGTGCCGGGCAAAACCGGTGGCGTCCCTACGAAACCCTGAGCAGTACGGTCCAGTTACGGATGCTGGAAGCGGCCGCCACTTCGCTCCATCTGATCGAGGAAAGGGTGTTACGTCCTGCCGGTGAGCAGGCGGACTTGTTCCTGCCAGAACCGATTGGCGAATTCACGAACGGTTTAGAGCCGGCGCCACAGCCGAACAAGCCAGTGAACTATTGGCAGGAATCCATCAAGGCCATTCATGATGTCATCATCGAGGCGCGACACGATCCGGAAACGGCTCGCGCACTCTTTCAACTAGCATCCTACGGGCGGAATGACGCGGCCTCGTTGGAGGAGTTGCGAGAAATCTTCGTCAAGGTCGAAATCCCCCGTGAATATTTCTCACATTTCTAGTCTAGTAAATCCTTTGCGAGTCATAAATTAAATAACGTGTTAAGTGACAAATTTTGACGAGTGGCCGATTTGTTTGTACGCTGTCACGTAATCGAACGTATATGTGACAGACAAGCATGCTCATTGGCTACATGCGGGTGTCGAAGGCGGATGGCTCCCAGGCCACCGACTTGCAGCGGGATGCGCTGATTGCGGCCGGCGTCGATCCGGCGCATCTCTACGAGGACCAGGCATCGGGCAAGCGTGAGGATCGCCCCGGCTTGGCGAGTTGCCTGAAAGCGCTGCGGTCAGGGGATACCTTGGTGGTGTGGAAACTGGATCGGCTCGGGCGCGATCTGCGGCACCTGATCAACACCGTGCACGATCTGACCGGGCGCGGTATCGGCCTCAAGGTGCTGACCGGACACGGCGCGGCCATCGACACCACGACCGCCGCCGGCAAGCTGGTCTTTGGCATCTTCGCTGCGCTGGCCGAGTTCGAGCGCGAGCTGATCGCCGAACGTACCGTGGCGGGTCTGGCCTCGGCACGGGCGCGTGGCCGCAAAGGCGGACGCCCTTTCAAGATGACCGCCGCCAAACTGCGCTTGGCGATGGTCGCGATGGGTCAGCCCGAAACCAAGGTCGGCGACCTGTGCTTAGAACTTGGCATCACGCGGCAAACCCTGTACCGGCACATTTCACCAAAGGGAGAACTGCGGCCGGATGGGGTGAAGCTACTCGGCCGGGTTTGATGAAGTGCGCCGCAAGACGCTCAGCTATTGGCGTACCAGCCGCAGACCGTTTGCCACCACCAGCAAGCTCGCGCCCATATCGGCGAAGACGGCCATCCACATGGTGCCCAAGCCCAGCAAAGTAAGCACCAGAAACACCGCCTTGATGCCCAGCGCCGTCGCGATGTTCTGGACCAGTACTGTGCGGGTGATGCGTGACAGACGAACGAAGCGCGCGATCTTGTTCAGGTCGTCGTCCATCAAAGCCACGTCCGCCGTCTCAATGGCCGTGTCCGTGCCGGCCGCGCCCATGGCAAAGCCGATGTCGGCACGCGCCAGCGCCGGCGCATCGTTGATGCCGTCGCCTACCATACCGACCCTGCCACTGCGCGCGTAGCCTTCGACCGCACGCAACTTGTCTTCCGGCAGTTGGTCGCCCAAGGCTTCGTCAATGTGGACCTGGGCCGCGATGGCCCGCGCGGTATGTGCGTTGTCGCCGGTCAACATGACCGTCTTGATGCCCAGTTCATGCAGCGCCTGGATCGCGGCGCGGCTGCTGTCCTTGATCGTGTCGGCCACGGCGAACAGGACCAGTACGTGCTCGCCATCAGTGAGTAGAATGACTGTCTTGCCTTGCTCTTCCAGTTCGCCAAGCCGTGTCTCCAGGGTAGGCGAGCACACGCCCAGCTCATGGATCAACCGATGGTTGCCGAGCTGGTACAGCACCCCGCCAACCGTTCCGCGCACCCCTCGTCCGGGAATGGCGGCGAAGTCGGTCACCTCCAGCGGCAGGGTGCCATTTCCTCTTCCGGCGACAGTAATGGCATGCGAAACCGGGTGGTCGGAACGCGCGGCGAGGCTGGTGGCGATGCGTATCGCATCCACGCCGGCCGGAGTATCCAGCAAGGCGGTATCGGTCAATGCCGGCTTGCCGTGGGTGATGGTGCCAGTCTTGTCGAAAGCCAGCCAAGCGAGCTTGTGGCCTTCTTCGAGATAGACACCGCCCTTGATCAGGATGCCGTGGCGGGCGGCTGCCGCCAGGCCGCTGACGATGGTGACGGGTGTTGAAATGACCAAGGCGCACGGACAGGCGATGACCAGCAGGACCAGCGCCCGATAGATCCAGTCGTGCCAACCTCCGCCAAGCACCAATGGGGGCACCAGCGCCACTGCCAGAGCAAAGGCGAACACGACCGGCGTGTACACCTTGGCAAATTGATCGACGAAGCGTTGGGTGGGCGCGCGTGCGCCTTGCGCTTCCTCGACCGCGTGGATGATGCGCGCCAACGTTGAATGCGTGGATTCGGCGGTGACCTGGTATTCAAAGGAGCCGGACTCGTTGATGGTGCCGGCGAAGACGCTGTCGCCGACCGACTTCTCGACCGGCAGGCTCTCCCCGGTGATGGGTGCCTGGTTGACGCTCGACCGACCAACCGTCACCACGCCGTCAAGCGCAATACGTTCCCCCGGTTTGACGCGCACGCTCTGGCCGATAGCCACGGCCTTGACCGGCACATCGGCCCACTGACCATCTGCCAGTTGCACCATCGCACGTTCCGGCGCAAGTTGCACCAGACTTCGGATGGCATTGCGAGCCCGATCCAGCGACTTCGCCTCGATCAACTCGGCGATGGTGAACAACACCATTACCATCGCCGCTTCCGGCCACTGCCTCAGCAACACCGCACCGGTGACGGCAATGCTCATCAGGGCATTGATATTGAGATTGCCGTGGCGCAACGCAATCCAGCCCTTTTGATAGGTGCCAGTCCCGCTGATGACAATGGCAGCGAGCGCCAGCAGCGCGGCCAGCCATTCCGGCAAGGCAAGCCAGTGCACGATTTCCGCACCCAATGCGGCCACGCCGGCCAATGCGAGCGGCCACCATGGCTTGCCGACCGGCTCGCGGGGCACTGCCTTAGCTGCTATCGCCATCGGTTCGGTGGTCATCCCCAGGTCGCGGATGGCGGCTTCAATGGCGGACAGGGCGTCGTTCCGGTGTACCACGGTCAGCACGCGCTGCATCAGATTGAATTCCAGGCCGCGCACGGTGGTCATGCCGCCGAGTTTCTTACGGATCAAGGCTTCTTCGGTCGGGCAATCCATCTGGGCAATGCGCAGACGGGTCAGCGTGTGGCCGGCCGGAATACTGGCGGCGGCCATGCTATTGGGATTCGAGGTTGGCGTTTGCAGCGGTTGGCCCGCGCAGCATTCCTGACCATGGCTATGCGAATGCCCATGGGCGTGCGAATCGTGGTGATGATCGTGCGCGTGGTCGTGACCAGCCGAATCGTCGTGGCCGCAAGCGTGATCAGCATGGGTAGTCTTAACAGGACGATAGGACATGGTGTGAGCCAGTTGTCGAGATATCGCGCATTTCACACCATGAAGTTACTATAGGGTCAAGTGACTTGGAGTCTCCCCATGAAAATCGGTGAACTTGCCCAGGTAGCACAGTGCACGGTGGAAACCGTGCGCTACTACGAAAAAGAAGGATTGTTACCTGCTCCGGCGCGCACGGCGGCCAACTACCGCAGCTATGGCCGCGCTCATGTTGATCGGCTGCGCTTCATTCGTAACTGCCGGGCGCTGGATATGACGCACGCGGAAATCCGCGCGCTGCTGGGCTTGATCGACCAGCCCGCAGGCGATTGTGGTGCGGTCAACCAGCTAGTGGATGAGCACATCGCCCATGTCGATGTGCGGATAGCCGAGCTGTCCCAACTCAAGCAGCAGCTCAGTGAGCTGCGCCAGCGTTGCCAAAGTGAGCAAGCCGTGGACGCCTGCGGTATTTTGCAGGGGCTGGCATCCATGGAAACAGAGCCACGGCATGAACGGCATACCCACCTCGGGTGATTCATGCAGTGCAAGCGACTCTTGAAGTTACGTGCAGCCGCCTTCTGAAGACGACAATCAGAACGCGCAAAGACGATGCATGCCGCGTCTCATTAAGATAGTACGCTATTTTTTGCAGTCAGGGCGCCCTTTACGTTACAGTTCGACCGATGACCTCCACACTGATCGGCTATGCCCGTTGCTCGACCGACCAGCAGGACCTCGCTGCGCAGCAGGAGGCCTTGCTCAAACTCGGCGTCGCGCCGGACCGCATTTATACGGATCGCGGTTTCACCGGTACGAACCGGGTCAGACCGGGACTCGATCAAGCCCTGGCCGCCGTTCGCCATGGCGATACCCTGGTGGTTCCCAAGCTGGACCGGCTGGCCCGTTCGGTTCCTGACGCGCGAGCGATCGGCGATGCGCTTTCAAGTCGCGGGGTGAAGCTCCAGATGGGGGCGAGCGTCTACGATCCAAACGATCCAATGGGCAAGCTGTTCTTCAACATCCTGGCCACGTTTGCCGAGTTTGAGGCCGACCTCATTAAGATGCGAACCCGCGAGGGCATGGCGGTGGCTCGCGCCAAGGGGAAGCTGCGGGGGAAAAAGCCGAAGCTCTCGGATCGGCAGCAGAAGGAACTCCGTCGTCTGTACGACAGTGGCGACTATTCGATCAGTGACTTGGCCGAGCTGTTTTCGGTCTCACGACCAACAATCTACCGAACCCTCAGCCGTCAGGCCGGCAGAGCGGTGGTGAATTCAGTTTGAGGTCGCAGCAGCTCTTGGATGGCGCCATATAGCGTTGAAAATTTAACGCCAACTACCGATAAAGATCACAGGCCGCTATAGAGAGTTCCCTGTCGGTGATGATGTCGTGATATTGTTGGCTTTCAGCCTTATTTACAAGCAATGTGAACCCGTCGAGCGCATCCAACACCTGGTAGGTATGACTCACCCAATGTGAAGTTAGGATGTATTTATCAACCGAATGGTACATATACCCACCAGAAAGCATGAGCAGTACCAATATTGCTATAAAGCCGCTGATTAGCTGGGTTTCGGTGGTGATTTTTTTCATTGCGATTACATTGGAACGAACGGTGCGTGGTGAGGCTTGCACAGTTATTGAAGTATATTTCACCTCATTAATAATGGATTTACAGGCAATAGTCGATAGAGCAACTTCTTTTCTGTCAATGGTTCGGACAGTTTCGGTTTTCATCTTGGTCACATCGGGTGATGGAACTCTCTGAAGATCCAGATCTTCGAGCAGCACCCATAGGCCAAGCAAATTCAACCACTATGCACTGAAAGTGCATAGAATGGGCGCTGAAGCGCCATCCGTGGACTAGCCACGGACTGAAAGTTATGGGACTGAAAGTCCATAGTTTGAACTATGATCCGCTTCACTTCGTTCAGCGGACTGAAGTATTGCTGGGACAATCAACAGGTTATTTTATAAAACTCAGGTCCCCTCACCAGGTGGATTCCATCGGGTTACTCGCATGTCGCCTCGGATGAGCGTCCGTGACGAGCCGGATGCCGCACCGCGAGTCCAGTTTGTCGATTTCTGACGCACTGGCGCCGCCGGAAACCCAGGCACTCGCTAGCTTATACCATCATATCTTTCGCTTTTCCCCACTAAACCGTCCCAAGCCAACACCCGTTACACTGTCCGAGCAAGCGAGTGTTCATCGCCCTCGTTCTCCACCCCGGCCACCGAACGAACGCGCGGTCCGCCCGGTTGACCGCGTGGTGTTCCCCATGCGCCATGGTCTTGCATCGGCCGGGACGCTCTGGTATGCGCCGGGCTAGGCACTCGCTAGAGACTTGCAGGCGCTCGCACGAGTCTAGTGGCGAGCCAGCGAGCCAACGGAATGCCCCGCCGCGTGGGCTGGCCACCGCTCAGACCCACCCACTTGCAGGCCGGGTCGGGTGAAGACCCCCGAAACGGCGCAGCTCGCCTGGCCTGCATGGAGAAGCGCGTCGCCGCCCAGCGCTTGCCGGATCAGCCCCTCATGGGATGCTCAAAGGGTCCAACCCACCCGGAGCCCTCCCATGAATGCCGCCGTACCCGATCCATCCCCGGTCGTTCCCACCGCCGCGACTTCCGCCGCCGCGCCGTTCGCGCCGGTGGACGGACAACTCGCTTACCTGCCGCTGGATTGGATCGAAGTCCAACCCGGTTTCAACCCACGCACCTTTTTTGAGGACGGCGAGTTCGCCGCCCTGGTCGAGTCGGTGAAAGCCCGAGGCATCCTGCAAGCGATTTGGGTTCGACCGCATGAAAACTACGATCCCGGCCGTCCGCGCTTTTGGCTGATCGCGGGCGAGCGCCGCTGGCGGGCGGCCCACGCCGCCGGTTTGTCCTGCATTCCCGTCACCGTCCGCATCGCCGATGCACGCCAAGCCCTGATCCTGGCCGAACTGGAGAACAATCCGGCCCTACGGATCAATCTGTCGGTGGCCGAGGAAGCCCAATTCGCGCAGCGCTTTTTAGGCGAGTGCGACGGCGACCGGGCGGAAGCGGCCCGGCTGCTGGGCTGGTCGCGCGCCCGGCTCGATGCCCGACTCTTGCTGCTGCATGCCGCGCCCGCCGTGTTGGAAGCCCTCAAACAGCGCCACATTCAGGTCGGCCACGCCGAACTGCTGGCCGGACTGCCCGAGGCCACCCAAACCGGCACGCTGGCCAAGATCGTCGGCGACCGGATTACGGTGGCGGACCTGAAGGCCCGGATCAAAGGCTTCGCCCTGGATTTGAGCGCCGCGATCTTCGACAAGACCGAGTGCGCGACCTGCCCGCATCACTCCAGCCAGCAAGCCGCCCTGTTCGCCGAAGCGGTCGAGGGTGGACGCTGCCAGAACCGGGCGTGTCATCACCAGAAAACCCAAGCCGCGTTGGTGGCCCGCAAGACCGAACTGGAAACCCTGTATCCCTCGGTATTCCTCGACACCGAACGCGCGCCGGACCGTTACGCGGTATTGTCCGAGAGCGGTCCCCAAGGGGTCGGTCAGAGCCAATTCATCGCCTGCCAGGGTTGCCGCGCCTTCGCCGCGTGCCTGTCCAGCCAGCCCGGTCGGGAAGGTGTCCTACAAGCGCCACTGTGCGTCAACCTGGACTGCCACCGCGAGAAAGTGGCCGCCGCGCACCCGCTCGCCGCCGGTCGCGCACCCGCCGCCCCGGCAACGGCGACGCCGGCCATCCGGAGCGCCGTCCCGCCAAAGACCTCCGTCGCCCAAGTAGATGCCCACCCCAAGAAAGTCGAGGCGTGGGTCGATGACTGGTTGCGGCAACAAGCCGCCCTCACCGCGACCCAGCAACCCGATTTACTGCGGGCGTGGCTGCTGCTGGCGCTGTTCCGCGAGGCCGGACAACCGAGCGCGGTGCTGGCCGAGGCCGGCCTTGAGATCGGTCCCGCGCCGACGCGGGCCGCCCTGATTCCACGGTTGCACGGCCTGGACGCCGACCGCAAACAGCAACTGCTGATCGCCTTGACTCGCCATCTGATCCAGCAACCACCGGCCAGCGGGGGTGGGGAGCCCGGACCCGACGAACCGGCCCAAGCCGCCGTGGCGACCTTGCGTACCGGGGCCGTCGATCTGGCGGCGGCGTTCGTCCCGGACGAAGGTTTTTGGCAAGCCCACACCAAGGCGGGCCTGGACAGCCTGCTGCACACCGCCCGCTCGCCGTCCGGCGAGACCTTCGCCGAGTGGTACACCCGCGAGCATCGGGAATCGGCCACCGATACCCAAGCTTTCGCCCGGCTCATGAACGGTTCCCGTACCGCGCTGATCGCGGCGCTGGTGGCGACCCGTTTCGATTTCTCGGCCTGGGTGCCGGAAGTCATCGCCCGGCGGTTTCCGGCGCGGCGCTGAGGCCGTCGATGTCCGCCGCCTCGACCGGCCCATGCCGGTGGGGACGCGGTGCTTGCCGGAAGGTCCTTTCGTGAGAACCTATCGCTGTATCAATGAGTTGAGGTCACTTGAGGAATCGTTATGGAACTGTTCGAGTGGTTGAGCCGGTGCCTGGGGCCGGGCGAACGCCTTCGGCTGGAGATCACGCGCGAGGGTGAGAGCCTATCGGTCCTGGCGCAGCCCCTTCTGAAAACCGCGCCGCCCAATTTGGACGACGAGCGGCAACAACTGCGTGCCGCCCTGGCCCATCCCTGGTGGCTGACCGGCACGCCGGATCAACTGGATCGGGAGCTACCCGAAGCGCTGCGGACCTACGCCCACCAGCGCCAGACCCTCCAGGCCGCTGCGTCCGAGTGGGACGCGCTCGACGACGCCATCCGCCGCGCCCAGCAGGCCGTGCAGACCCAGCGTCAGAAAGCGGCCAAACAGAACACCCGTGTTCCGCCCGGCGGGCCAGCCGCCGCGCCGGAGGACACGGGCAAAGCGGCGGCGGCGGAAGAGGAGGGCACGGCGAACGCGACCTCGCCGGCGGTCACGCCGCCCGCCGCCGCCACCAACCCGGATTCCCTGTTTTGACAACCCGAGAGAACATCATCATGACTGAACTGAACGTGCAAGCCGCCACCCGCCGTTTTCAAATGGGTTGTTTGGAACTGCCTGATCCCGCGCCCGGCCTCCCGCCGGAGGAGGCCGTCCGATTACTGGCGGTCAACTTCCCGCAGTGCGCCAGCGGCTTGCTGGGCGCGCCGGAGTGCCGGGACGGGGTGTGGGTCTATCCCATCGACAAGCCCCCGGTGAAAACCAATGGCTGACGACGAGACCCGAAGCGCCGCCGAACGGCTGATGGCCTGGGCGCGCACGGGTCAGTCGAATCCGTGCGCCGACCCGCTGGATCGTCCCGTATCCCTGGAGAACACCTCATGCCCACGCGAGTTACAAGTCCTGCTCGGTCGCGTCCAGGCCGGACGGCGGGTGCTGACCCGGCCCCTGGACCTGTCGCCGTGTCTGTTGCCACCGCCGTGAATCCGCTGCGCTTACCCAAATACGGGCGCTGCCTGTATCGGGATGCCTGGGCACCGCTGCGCGAGCAAGGCTACGCGGCATGGCACGCTCCACGGCGCGAGCCGGTCGCGGCCTTGCTGCTGCTGGCCCTGGACCGGGGCTGGATCGCGGCGGCGGCCGTTCACGCCGCGCTCGATGACCCCACGCCGCACGAAGCCTTGCATCGCTTGTGCGCGACGGCCTGGCGCGTTCTGCCCGGATGGATCGAGGCCACTGCCCGGCGGCACCTGCTCGACCCGGCCCAGATGCCGGATTGGGCACCCTTTGTCGAAATCGACTGGGAAACGACGGGGCGGGAGACGCGCTGGGCGTTGCGGCTGAGTGCGTGGTGGCTGCACACCTTCGATCTGGACCGGCTGCCGCCCGCGCTGGCGGTGGCCATCGTCGAGGCGTTGGACTTGATCGGTATCAACCTGACCGAAAGTGACCTGCTGCGCGATCTGGCCGAAATGTGGCTCGACGAGTCCATCGCCACCCATGACGATTTGGTGGCCGCCGGCCGACGCGACATCGAGGCACTGTGGGACGCCGTACAGACCACGCCGGTTGCCGCCGAGTACGGCTGGCGGGAGCGGGCCGATTTCGCCGCGTGGTGGGAACCGATCGACGCTTTTTGTGCGCCGTCCCGTGCCTGGTTGCGGCGCGTGCGGGCGCGACGCACGCCGGGCGATAGCGCCGCGCGTCTGCGCCGGTTGACGCGGCGACTCTGGCGCTGGCGACGGCGGGGGATCGGTGCGTGGCCCTGGTTTCGCTGGCTACGCCGGGCGGTGTTGACCCTGCGCCGTTGCCAGCGGCGCTGGCCCGAGCCACCGGCGCGAGCGATCACCCTGGATGCGGAGGACGACGGTGAGCCACTGGCTTACGGGCAGCCCATCGGGTTCGGCGAACCCTGGGAGGAGGGTGTTCTCGACGAGTTGAATGATTTTGCTCAGAGCGGTTCCGGTTTTGCGTGGTTCTTGCGCGGCGACAGCGGCTGTTGGGAGGACTGGCGCGACACCTTGGAAGGCTTTGCCATCGGCCAGGGACTGTTGATGGGCGCGTGTCAGGCCAACGCTGGGACGCAAGAGCATTTGAAGACGACCCCTGGAGCATCCCGATGAGCGTGGTCACCACCTCCACATGGCCCGATTTCACCCAAACCGTCGAACCCTTGAACGCGCTGTTGTTGTACCAGGTCGAGGGGCGAATCCTGGGCACGTTGCATCCCCTGAACACCGGCCGCCAAGGTCAGGCGGTCATCGGCGCGGGTCGGCCCTTCACCCATCGCGATCTCCAGAGCTTGCTGGCGCTGCTGGCGGGACAGCCGGCGCGACCGACCGTGACGTTTTTGCCGCCGACCGTGCTGGCGCACGGCGAGGATTTTACGGCCTGGTGGCAA
>DAOTGT010000035.1:21506-22895 GCA_035447285.1 Candidatus Competibacter sp. | reverse complement strand
CGTTGTCGCTCCAGGTGCGTCCAGCCGCGCACCAGCCGCGTGGATAGATGACGCAATTGCGCCAGTTCCACCTGCAACTTGCCTTCGAAACTGCGCGCCCGCTGGGCAAAGATATCCAAGATCAGGCCGGTACGATCCAGAACCCGGCATTGCAGCAGCGTCTCCAGATTGCGTTCCTGGCTGGGCGACAGGGCGTGATCGAAAATAACCAGTTCCGCCCCGCCACTCCGTGCCGCATCCCGGATTTCCTCGGCCTTGCCGCCGCCGACGAACAGGCGGGGATCCGGCGTGCGTCGTCGCCCGGTAATCAGCGCCACGCACTCGGCGCCCGCCGATGCGGCCAGCTCCTGAAACTCGGTGAAATCCTGACTGCTTTCAGGCTTATCCAGCGACAGGTGCACCAGAACAGCACGTTCGCCGCCGCGCGGACGCTCGAACAAAACGCCCCCCGTAATTCCGCTCGAACCGGTCAGGACGGGTCGCCGGCGGTGCCGTCGTCCGTTGCCAGATTCAAGCGCACGTTGCGCACCGGTACGACCGTGGAAATGGCATGTTTGTAGATCATTTGGCTGACGCTGTTCTTGAGCAGCACCACGAACTGATCGAAAGACTCGATCTGGCCCTGCAGCTTGATCCCGTTGACCAAATAGACCGAAACCGGAATTCGTTCCTTGCGCAATGCATTCAAGAACGGTTCCTGAAGGGAATGACCTTTCGCCATTACGATTCTCCCTTGTTGTTATGGGCACGAAACATACAAAAAATCTCAAGGATTCTTGAAATCATCCTAAACCGCAGACGCCGTGCACGATGCGTGCCTACCCCCTCAGAAATACCCATCGGACCGGCTCGCCACGTTCCCGCCATGTATTAATCGCGGGAATCACCCCGTTCCCAAGATGCCGCGCTCGCGCCGGCGGCGAAACAGCGGCCGGTCTAAAACGTTCGCATACTAGCACAAGCACTGCGTGTCCTTGGGGAAAAACCCGCGTGCCCGCAACTCGACAACGACCTGCTCCAGCAACCGCGGCTGACCGCTGTCCAGCCATGCCGCCGCCATGTCCGCGCGCAGCCAAGTCAACTGCCGCTTGGCGAACTGGCGCGTGGCCACCACGGCGCGCTCGATCATGTCCACGCGATCCAACAAGCCGTCCAGGTATTCCCAAACCTGTCGATAGCCGACCGCCCGCATCGAGGGCTTGGCCAGATCCAGATCGCCACGCGCGCGCAGGCGCTCTACTTCGGCAATGAAACCCGATTCCAGCATAAGCTGGAATCGGGTTCGAATACGGTCATGCAAAATCCGCCGCTCCATCGGCGCCAAGATCAGCTTGACGACACGGAACGGTAACATTTCGTCGCACGGCCGGGCGCAAAGTTCCGTCAGCG
>DAOTGT010000035.1:15076-21406 GCA_035447285.1 Candidatus Competibacter sp. | reverse complement strand
GCCTGAATGGCGGCGATCTCGGCCAGGGCATCGCTCCGAAACCGGCCGGCGGAATACGCCTCGGCCGGATCGAGAATATCCACCAGGCGGTGCGGGACGAGCCGCAAGGTGTCCACATCGGGTTTGGCGGTGCCGATATCCATTCCCCGGTAGACCAACGCCGAATCCACGCTGACGATTTCGAACGGCAGGCGTTGGGCCAGCGCCACCGCCAGCGCGGTCTTGCCGGAGGCGGTCGGCCCCATCAGAAACAGCACCGGCGGACGCGGATCGGCCTGTCCACGATCCGTCGTCAGACTCGTCCCGCCCATCGTCGCCACCTGTCCGTGATCTCCCCGCTCAACGTCCGCGTCGAAACAAGCGATCCAGCTCGTCCAGCGTCAGTTGCGTCCAGGTGGGTCGACCGTGATTGCACTGACCGCCACGATCGGTGCGCTCCATGTCGCGCAGCAGGGTATTCATTTCCAGCAGGTTGAGCGGCCGGTTGGCGCGTATGGCGCCGTGACAGGCCAGACTGGCCAGCAGCGCCTGGTTGGCGTCCTCCAACCGGTCACTGGTCTCGTACACCGCCAAATCGGCCAACATATCGCGTACCATCCCGGCGATGTCGGTATCCGCCAGCAACGCGGGCACCTGTCGCACCGCCAGGGTTTCCGGCCCCAGTATTGCCACCTCCAGACCGGATTGGGCGAACAGCGCGCCGTGCTCCTCGACCAACTGGCGCTCCCTGGGACCCACCGTGAGCGTCACCGGCACCAGCAACGTCTGGGTCTTGAGCGCGTTTTCCGCCTGCAAGCGCTTCAAGCGCTCGTACAGGATACGCTCGTGCGCGGCGTGCATATCCACCACCACCAGCCCATCGGCGTTTTCCGCCAGCACATAGCAACCGTGCAACTGACCGAGCGCGTAGCCCAACGGCGGTCGTTCGGCATCCGCGACGGGAGCGGGATTGGGATCGGTCGGAATCGGTTCGAGACCCGAAGATGAATGCATCCGACCGTAAACCGCCATCTGTTCGCCAACCCGCAACGGTAATCCCGGCTGGCGAACTTCCCAACGCTCTGCTGGAATCGGCCCACCGCCGGGTCCGCCCGTTGGCCGCCAGCGCTCGCCGGTTTGGATGATCGGCTGCGGCGCCGTGCCGGGCCTGATTTCGGCCAGCGTCGCCTGCACGGTACGGCGGATGAATTCATGGACGAACGAGCTGTCTCGAAAGCGCACTTCATGCTTGGCGGGGTGGGCGTTGACATCGACCCGGTCAGGGTCGATGTCCAGATAGAGCACGACCGCCGGCTGACGATCCTGATAGAGAATATCCCGATAAGCCTGCCGGACCGCGTGCGCCATGACCCGGTCGCGCACCGGCCGGCCGTTGACGAAGAAATATTGCAGGTCCGGCTGAGCGCGCGATACCGCCGGTAACCCCAACCAACCGGTCAACCGCAAATCGGTCTCGCCACGATCGACCCACACGCTGGCCGCGCCGAATTCCCGGCCGCACAACTCCGCCAGCCGCCGGGCGCCGGTTTCCCGGTCGGGCGCCGGCTCCAGGCGCAATACCGCGCGCTGGTTGTGCCAGAGGTGAAATCCGACCGCGAACCGACTCAGCGCCAGACGGCGGACCCCTTCCTCAATATGACCGAACTCGGTGCGCTCGCCACGCAGGAACTTGCGCCGGGCGGGAACGTTGAAGAACAGCTCGCGCGCCTCGACGGTGGTACCCAGCGGATGCGGCGCCGGCACCGGCTCGCTGAAGACATCGCCACCGTCGCCACCAATGCGCCAACCGCTGTCCTGGCCGGCAACGCGGGAGGTCAGGGTCAACCGCGACACCGAAGCGACGCTGGGCAACGCCTCGCCGCGGAAACCCAGGCTGACCACCTGTTGGAGATCCTCGAAGCTGGCGATCTTGCTGGTGGCGTGGCGGGCCAGCGCCAACGCCAGTTGCGCGGGGGCAATGCCGCCGCCATCGTCGCGCACCCGGATCAACCGCACCCCACCCTGCTCCACTTCAACGGCGATGCGGGTCGCCCCGGCGTCCAGGCTGTTTTCCAGCAGTTCCTTGACGACCGCCGCCGGGCGCTCGACCACTTCGCCGGCGGCGATCTGGCTGACCAGTTGTGGCGGCAATCGCCGGATATCCGCGCTCACCGCAAGGCGTATTCCGCAACGGGCGGAGACGTGGCGAGATGGCAAACAGCGAGGTAACGAACCATTAAGCGCCGCTTGCCATTCGCCATTACTTGATGACCTGTTGCAAGACGTCCAACACCTGCCGGGCACCGGCCGAATCGTCGGGCTGATCGTTGCTGTCGCGAACCACCACTAGCGTGTGCGTACCCTGACCCGCCAGCCGAACCCGGTAGCGGGTTCCCACCGCCGGCGCTTCCGGTTTGTCGCGCCAGAAGGCCAACTTGGAGAAAAAGCCCTCGCTGCCCGGTTTCTGGTTCTCCTTTTCAGGATCACGATACTCGACCACATACAGACCCTGACCGCGGTTCTGTTCTTCCACCGCGTAGTTACTGCCATCCAGCGCCAGTCCCACCAACCGCCAGGCTCGGGAGTAGTCCTCGTCGATGATCAACTGACTCTCGCCACCCTGCTCGACCCGGCGCACGCGCGGCCCCGTCGTCTCGGCCGCCTTGGCCTGCTGGGTTTCGGCTCGCTTCTCCGACGCGCCCAGATAGACCGTCAGCCGATTGAGCATTTCGGCTTCCAACTCGGGATCGGAAGGTCGCCGCTGCCAGATATAGGCATTGCTGGCGCTGGCGGACGCGCCGCCGACCGCCACCTCCTCCACTCCATAATGGGTCAGGTACAGATCCGTAACCTTGTCGTCCGAGGCACGTTCGAGCCGAACCCGGAATTTATCGCGGGTCGGCGCCGAGTAGAGGATATCCAGATACTTTTTCAGAATGCCGCGCAGGCCGTCCTGGGGAATATCGGCGCGGTTCTCCACCCAGTCGGTCTCCATGATGCCGATGGTGGGATCGTCGCGCTTCAGGACAAAACCGTTACTGGTCCAGAACTCCCGAACCTTGGGCCATACCTGATCGGTGGGCGCCGCGATCGCCAACCAACGCTGGTTACCGTCCTGTTCCAGGGTAATGCCTGGCTGCGGCGGCAGCACTGCCTCGGGCGCGCGGGCCTGCGCTTGCGGCCCACCGCGTTCCTTGGCGTAGGTCGACAGACTAGCCGAACCCGCCGGATTGAGCTCCGGCACCAGCAAGGTATCGTCGATGGTGGACGCGGTGAGATCCGGCGGGATTTCCAGCGGCTGCGACACCGTGCTTTTCCGATAATCCGGCCGCCGGTCCGGCAATAGGGTATCGAAGCTGGTGGAACAACCCGCGGCAACCGTCAGGGTGGCGGCGGCAAGCGCGGTCGCGCGCCAAAGGGAACATGAAAATCGAATCGTCATGGTGTTATCCAATCACTCCCGCCTGCCGCATCGCCGCCAGCACCGCCGGGTGCAAGGCGTCGGACAGCGGCGTCAGCGGCAACCGGATGCCCGGTGGAATCAGATCCAACTGGCCGACCGCCCATTTCACCGGAATCGGGTTGGATTCGAGGAACAGCGCCTTGTGCAGTTCGGCCAACCGGCTGTCGATGGCTTCGGTCTGGTCGCGGTCACCAGCCAGCGCGGCGGCGCACATCTCGTGCATGGCGCGCGGCGCGACGTTGGCGGTGACCGAAATCGTCCCCTTGGCGCCGTTGAGAATCGCTTCGGCGGCAATTCCATCCTCGCCGCTGTAGACATCCATGCGATCACCGAGGCGCCGCACCAGTTCCCGAATACGCTCGATGCTACCGCTGGCTTCCTTGATGCCGACGATGTTGGGAATATCGGCCAAGCGCTCGACGGTTTCCGGCTTCATGTCGCAAGCGGTGCGACCGGGCACGTTGTACAGAATCTGCGGGATCGCCACGCTGTCGGCGATCAGCTTGTAGTGTTGGTACAAGCCTTCCTGGGTGGGCTTGTTGTAGTACGGGGTCACCAACAGGCAACCGTCGGCACCGGCCTCCATGGCGCGCTGAGTCAGATGCAGCGCCTCGCGGGTGGAGTTGGCGCCGGTGCCAGCGATCACCGGAATCCGCCCCTTGACCTGCCCCACCACCTTGTGGACCACCGCGATGTGTTCCTCATAATCGAGCGTCGCCGATTCGCCGGTGGTACCGACGGCGACGATGGCATCGGTGCCGTTGTCGATATGAAACTCCACCAGCCGCGCCAACGCTTCGAGATCCAGCGCGCCGTCCGCGCGCATCGGGGTAACGATCGCCACCATGCTGCCACGAAACATAATCTTATACTCTCTGATTTTCCAAACAATCGTCGCATGGTACGGATACCGAGCGACCTTGACAAGCGCCCGCGCTGGGCGGCGCGAGGGCGGTTTTCACCCCCGCTGGATGCCTGTACACTGCGGTTTATCATCTCCCGATTATTTGCCCGTAGGAAGCTCCATCCGTGAAAAACTATCTGGTCGTTTCCGCCCTCGGCGAAGATCGTCCCGGTCTGGTCAATGAACTGTCCCGCGTGATCCTGGAATGCGACTGCGGCATCGTGGACAGCCGCATGACCGTGCTGGGCGGCGAGTTTGCCATCCTGCTGCTGGTCCAGGGCAATTGGAATACCCTGACCAAGCTGGAAATGCAACTCAAGCGGCTGGAGCAGGCGCTGGACATGACCATCGTCGCCAAACGCACCGAGGGCCGCGTGCCGGCCGGCGATGTCCTGCCCTACGCCGTGGAAGTGGTGGCGGTCAACCAACCGGGCATCGTCCATCACCTGGCCGGCTTCTTCGCCAGCCGCTCGATCAACATCGAGGACATGGTCACCCGCAGCTACAGCGCGCCGCATACCGGCACGCCGATGTTCTCGGTCAACCTGGCCATCGGCATTCCGGCCAACACCCACATCGCCCTGCTGCGCGAGGAATTCCTGGACTTCTGCGACGACCTGAACCTGGATGCGGTACTGGAACCGATCAAGGGGTAAATCGACATGAGCGTGACCGTGGACCAGCCCGTTCCCGACTTCAGCGCCGTCACGACCGACGGAACCAAGCGGCTTTCCGAACTGCGTGGCCACCGGGTGATTCTGTACTTCTATCCCAAGGACAATACCTCGGGCTGCACGCTTGAAGGCCAACAGTTCCGAGACCTGCACGACCGCTTCGCCGCCCTGAACGCGGTGGTGTTCGGCGCATCGCGCGACAGCTTGCGTAGCCACGACCGTTTCCGCGCCCAGCAAAACTTTCCGTTTCCTCTCATCGCCGACACCGACCAAACCCTGTGCCAACTGTTCAGCGTGCTACAGCCGAAAAAAATGTACGGCAAGGACGTGGTGGGCGTGCAACGCAGCACCTTTCTGATCGATGCGGAGGGCGTGTTGCGACGGGAATGGCGCAAGGTCAAACCCGATGGTCACGCCGCCGAAGTACTGGCGGCGGTGGAATCCCTGGCTTCGTAACCCACGCCGATACCCGGTCCACACACCCGTCGCACCCGCCGCGCCGGTCCTTCCCGCTCCCCCGCCCAACCGCAAACCCGCGCCATGACGCCCGATTCCGCTCCGATGCCCCAAACCGCCATCACGACTCCCTCGCTTCATTCGGCCGACCGCCGCCTGTTCGTGCTCGACACCAACGTGCTGATGCACGACCCCACCGCCCTGTTTCGCTTCAAGGAGCACGACATCCACCTGCCAATGATGGTGCTGGAGGAATTGGACCGCGCCAAGAAGGGCGTTTCCGAAGTCGCCCGCAACGTCCGCCAGGTCAGCCACCTTCTGGACGATTTGATTACCGGCGCCAGCAAGGACGAGATCGATCGGGGTCTACCCCTGCCCGGCCCGGTCAACCCCCACGGGGAACCGAGCAGCGGCCGACTCTATTTCCAGATTCGCCCCACCCGCCTGAGTCCGCCCGCCACGCTGCCGGGCAACACCCCGGACAACGATATTCTCGGCATGGCGCTGACCCTGCAACAGGACCATCCCCGCCGTCAGGTCACCCTGGTCTCCAAGGACATCAACCTGCGGATCAAGGCCGCCATCCTCGGTATCCACGCCGAAGACTATTACAACGACCAAGCGCTGGACGACGTCAACCTGCTTTACGGCGGCACGCACAACCTGCCCACCAGCTTTTGGGACAGCCACGGCAAGGAGATGGAATCGTGGAAGGAAAGCGGCCGCACCTTCTACCGGGTCCAGGGTCCCGACATCGCCAACTGGCATCCGAATCAAGGGCTGTTTCAAGCTGAAACCGATGCGGCGTTCATCGTCCGCCAGTTGCGCGGCATGGAAGCCGTCATCGAAATCCT
>DAOTGT010000035.1:0-14976 GCA_035447285.1 Candidatus Competibacter sp. | reverse complement strand
ATGCGGCGTTCATCGTCCGCCAGTTGCGCGGCATGGAAGCCGTCATCGAAATCCTTCGGGACCACACCACCCCCAATCATGCGGTTTGGGGTATCACCGCCCGCAATCGCGAACAGAACTTCGCGCTCAATCTATTGTTGGACCCGGAGATCGATTTCGTCTCCCTGCTCGGCGCCGCCGGCACCGGCAAGACGCTGCTGGCGCTGGCGACCGGACTGGCGCAGGTGCTGGATGCGAAACGCTATCGCGAGATCATCATGACCCGCGTGACCGTTCCGGTTGGCGAGGATATCGGTTTCCTACCCGGCACCGAGGAGGAAAAGATGACGCCCTGGATGGGGGCATTGATGGACAATCTGGAAGTGCTGGCCCCGCAGGAAGGCGGCGAATGGGGCCGCGCCGCCACCGCCGATCTGCTCAGCAGCAAGATCAAGATCCGCTCTCTCAACTTCATGCGGGGCCGCACCTTCCAGAACAAGTATCTGATCATCGACGAAGCCCAGAACCTGACTTCCAAGCAAATGAAAACCTTGATCACCCGCGCCGGCCCCGGCACCAAGGTGATTTGTCTGGGCAACATCGCCCAGATCGATACCCCTTATCTATCCGAAACCACGTCGGGTCTGACTTACGTAGTGGATCGGTTCAAGGATTGGCCACACGGCGGCCACGTCACTCTGCGTCGCGGCGAGCGCTCGCGGCTGGCTGAGTTCGCGTCCGACCGGCTTTAAGCGCCTCGTATGGCCGATCATCTGATCGCTCTGTTCTCTCTGGCCTGGCTGCTGTGGATTGCCTTGGTCGCGGTCGGGTTGATCCTGGAACGTCGCTCGCCGGCGGCGACGCTGGCCTGGCTGCTGGCTCTGCTGTTCATGCCCTACTTCGGCTTCCTGGTGTATCTGCTGTTCGGACCACGGCGACTGCACCGGCGGCGGCGGCGCTACGGCCGCGCCCGCGAGCGCCTGATTCAATCCACCCGCGACCTACGCCCCGACCAGGCCATCCCGCCTCACTTCCCGGACGCCGGTCTGGAGCGGCAACTCGCGCTGCTGTTGGAGCGGGTTGGCCAGGGCGCGCCCGCCCCGGCCATGGCCGTAACCCTGCTGGAAACCGGCGATGTCTGTTTCGAGGCCATCGCGGCAAGCATTGCCGCCGCCACGCATCATATTCACCTGGAATACTATCTGTGGACACCGGACCGGATCGGCACCCGACTGCGCGATCTGTTGGCCGATCAGGCCCGCGCCGGGGTACGGGTGCGACTGTTGCTGGACGCCATCGGCTCCGACCGCGCCAATCGCCGCTTTCTACAACCGCTACGGGACGCCGGGGTCCAGGTAGCCTGGTTCAATCCCATCGGCCCGCGCCGCTTGCGCCTGCGCTATGTCAACTTCCGCACCCACCGCAAGATCGTGGTCTGCGATGGCCAGGTCGGCTTCACTGGCGGCATCAACGTCAGCGACGCTCATAGCCATATCCAGCGAGGACCGGATGCCTGGCGCGACCTGCACCTGCGCATCGAAGGTGAACCGGTCCATCGTTTGCAATTCATCTTCCTGGAAGATTGGTACTTCGCCACCGGCCAGGAACCGCTCGAACCGGAATTTTTTCCTCATTTTGCCGAAGCGGCCGGTCCATGGTTGCAAGTCGTCGAATCCGGCCCCGACAACGATCGCCACGCCATCGCCAAGCTGTATTTCGCCGCCATCGCCGGCGCCCAGCGGCAAATCCTGCTAGCCACACCTTACTTCGTCCCCAACGAGGCGCTGACCGCCGCCCTGATCACCGCCGCCCTGCGCGGCGCGGAGGTGCGGGTGCTGGTGCCCAAGCGGAGCGACTCCCGCTTGGTCAGCACCGCCGCGCGTAGCTATTACGACGAATTGGTCAGTGCCGGGATCACGATTCACGAGTACGGCCCACCCATGCTGCACGCCAAGTTGCTGGTGGTGGACGAGCGGATTGCGGTGGTGGGCAGCGCCAATTTCGACAACCGCAGTTTGGCGCTGAATTTCGAAGCGATGGCGGTGCTGTACGACGCCGACCTCGCCGAGCAACTGGCTTGTGGCTTTGCCGCCGATCTGCGCCACGCCAACCGCTACGTCAAACCGGGCCGGCGCGCTACCCTGGGTCAGCGGCTGGGCGAATCCACCGCCCGGCTACTGTCGCCGTTGTTGTGATGGCGCTTGCCAATCCCGCGAAACCAGTATCGCTCCAGCGGAGGTCAGGACCGAAGAGCGCCGGCCTCCACATCCTCATTTTCCACCAGCAGGGTCGGCCGAGGCCACGCCTTCAGGATGGATTGCACCACGGTCGCCAGCGGGATGGCGAAAAACACCCCCCAGAACCCCCAAAGGCCGCCGAACACCAGCACCGCCACGATGATGGCGATCGGATGCAAATCGACCACTTCGGAAAACAGCAGCGGCACCAACACGTTGCCGTCCAAGCCCTGAATGATCAGGTAAACCCCCAGCAACCACATGAATTCGGAACCCCAGCCCCACTGGAAAAACGCCACCAGCGCCACCGGCACCGTTACCACCACCGCACCAATATAGGGCACGATCACCGACAACCCCACCATCAGGGCGAGCAGCATGGCGAACTGCAAGCCCATCAGGGCGAAGGCTATGAAGGTTGCGGCCCAGACCACCAACACTTCCAGAAACTTACCGCGCACATAATTGCCCATCTGCCGGTCCACCTCGCGCCAGACTTGCTGCGCCAGGGTATGATCGTGCGGTAGGAAGCCGTGCAACCACTTCAGGATCAAGTCCTTATCCTTCAGAAAGAAGAATACCAGCAATGGCACCAGCACCACGTAGATGGTGATGGTGATGACGCCCATTCCCGCCGCCAGCGACCAGGACAGCACGCTCTGACCCCAGGTGGCAATCTCGGCCTTTATGGCGTTGATGACGCCCAACACCTGTACTTCGGTAATGAACTCCGGGTACATCGTCGGCAGACTAAGCAACAGCTTCTGGCCCTCGACGATCATATTGGGTAGTTGCTGAATCAACTGGGACAACTGTCGGGACACCATGGGCAACAAGCCCAGTAGCAAAAACAGCACGAAGGCGACGAATAGGACAAACACCAGCACGGAAGCCAGTAGCCGCGGCAGATGCAGCCAGCGCCGCAACAGTTGCACGACACCCTCCAGCAGGTAGGCGATGACCATGCTGGCCAACACCGGCGCCAGGTCTCGGCCCATGGTCAGGACCACACTGGTGCCCAGCACCAAAACGACGGTCAAAATGACCGCCTGGGGATCGTTGAAAAGCTGACGAAACCAGTCGCTGATAATCTTCATGGCATGCCTTGTAGCCTTATGCGTCCGCGTGGCGAGCGATGTTAGCAACAAAGCCGCCGCCATCCCAACCGTGACGACCAAGCTCTGAACCGCCCGCCGCCCCCGTGGTCTATCAGGTCTTGGAATCGAACCCCACCAGCGCGCGACCCGCGCCAAGCGGCGCGCGGCGTAACGGATAAACCAATCGACACGCAAGCTGTCAGTTTGAGTGCATTGCACTAAACTTGTGCAATCGACAAACGATTCATGCTCTTCGATCGACTGCGCCTCATGGCTGCTCGCGTCCGGCTCCACCGGTCGTTCAGCCTGATTTCAGGTGAATCAAGCACCATCAAGCAACTGATTTTGTTGTCTTCACCTCGAACAACACCTGGATGGAATCCGTTTACGTTCCATCCCGTAACCGGGTCCCGATCCCGTCAGCCGCCAGCGGCGGTTGGTCCGTTAATTGCTGCATCTCCCCAAGCAGCGTCAGCGGAGGAAACCAACCGCAACCACCCGCCACCGGGACCATTCGGTCGATCCGGCCAGGAATACGCTGGAGCTCCGCGGCGACCCTCCCGCCGCCGGCCCGCGCCCGGGACGCAAGGATCGAGGAAGGAATCGTCGAAGTTGAATCCGAAGGCTCGCACCGGGAAGCCGCCCCGCTCCCGCGACCATGATAGAGAGGTATGACCGATGAAGATTTTCAATCGCTATTTGTCGCGCTACGAAGAGAGCCGCGAAGAAACGCTATCACTGCACGAGTACCTGGAACTGTGCAAGACCGACTCGAACGCCTATGCCAGCGCCCCCGAACGGTTGCTGAAGGCCATCGGCGAACCGAGCTTGGTCGATACCCGCGACAATCCTCGTCTATCGCGCATTTTCCAGAACAAGGTGCTCAAGCTCTATCCCGCCTTCGAGGAATTCTACGGGATGGAGGACGCCATCGAACAAATCGTTTCCTATCTCCGGCACGCCGCGCAGGGGCTGGAAGAAAAGAAGCAGATTCTCTACCTGCTCGGCCCGGTGGGCGGCGGCAAATCCTCGCTGGCCGAACGGCTCAAGCAGTTGATGGAAAAGGTGCCATTTTACGCCATTGCGGACTCGCCGGTATTCGAGTCGCCGCTGGGACTATTCAATCCCGACGAGGACGGCCCGATCCTGGAAGAGGATTTCGGCATCCCGCGCCGCTACCTGCGCCACATCATGTCGCCCTGGGCCGCCAAGCGCCTGCAGGAATACAACGGCGACATCACCCAGTTCCGGGTGGTGAAACTGCGGCCGTCGATCCTGCATCAGATCGCCGTCGCCAAGACCGAACCGGGCGACGAGAACAATCAGGATATTTCCTCGCTGGTGGGCAAGGTCGACATCCGCAAATTGGAGCATTTCGCCCAGAACGACCCGGACGCCTACAGCTTCTCCGGCGCTCTGTGCCGCGCCAACCGCGGATTGATGGAATTCGTGGAAATGTTCAAGGCGCCGATCAAGGTACTGCATCCCTTGCTGACCGCCACTCAGGAAGGCAACTACAACAGCACCGAGGGACTGTCGGCCATCCCGTTCGAAGGGATCATTCTGGCCCACTCCAACGAGTCGGAATGGCAGAGCTTCAGAAACAACAAGAACAACGAGGCGTTTCTGGATCGGGTCTATATCGTCAAGGTCCCCTACTGTCTGCGGGTATCGGACGAGGTCAAGATCTATCGGAAACTGCTCACCAACAGCTCGTTGTCGCAAGCGCCCTGCGCGCCTGGCACACTGGAGATGCTGGCCCAGTTCTCGACCCTGACCCGAATCAAGGAACCGGAAAACTCCAGCATCTTCTCCAAGATGCGGGTCTACGACGGCGAAAATCTGAAGGATACCGACCCCAAGGCCAAGTCGATGCAGGAATATCGCGACTACGCCGGGGTGGACGAAGGCATGACCGGCATTTCCACCCGCTTCGCTTTCAAGATTTTGTCGCAGGTGTTCAACTTCGACCATATCGAAGTCGCCGCCAACCCCGTGCATCTGCTCTACGTGCTGGAACGGCAAATCGAACGCGAACAATTCCAGGCCGAAACCGAGGAAAGATATTTATCGTACCTCAAGGGCTACCTGGCGCCGCGCTACGCCGAATTCATCGGTAAGGAACTTCAGCAGGCTTACCTGGAGTCCTATTCCGAGTACGGGCAGAACATTTTCGACCGCTACGTCACCTACGCCGACTTCTGGATTCAGGACCAGGAATACCGCGATCCCGATACCGGCGAGTCGTTCGATCGGGCGGCGCTCAACGCCGAACTGGAGAAGATCGAGAAACCGGCCGGCATCAGCAACCCGAAGGATTTCCGCAACGAGATCGTCAACTTCGTGCTGCGAGCGCGGGCCAACAACGCCGGCAGGAACCCGGCCTGGACCAGCTATGAAAAGCTGCGCGCGGTGATCGAGAAGAAGATGTTCTCCAACACCGAGGACCTGCTGCCGGTGATCAGCTTCAACACCAAGGCCAGCGCCGACGAGCAGAAGAAACACGCCGATTTCGTCGATCGCATGGTCGCCAAGGGCTACACGGCCAAGCAAGTGCGCTTGCTGTCCGACTGGTATCTGCGGGTCCGCAAGGCATCGTAAACGGACTAAACGGAGGAAACCGCGCATGGCCACGCTTATCGACCGACGGCTGGACGGCAAGAACAAAAGCGCCGTCAACCGTCAGCGCTTTATCCGGCGCTTTAAAAAACAGATCAAGAAGGCCGTGACCGAGGCCATGAACGGCCGCAGCATCACCGACATCGATAACGGCGAGAAAGTCAATATCCCCGCCCGCGACCTGTCCGAGCCGGTGTTCGGCCACGGGCCGGGCGGCCGGCGTGAGGCCATTCACCCGGGCAACAAGGAATTCGTCACCGGTGACCGAGCCGCCCGGCCGCAGGGCGGCGAGGGCGGCGGCGCGGGCAGCGGTCAAGCCAGCAACAGCGGCGAGGGCGAAGACGATTTCGTGTTCGATCTGTCGCGCGAGGAGTTCCTTGAACTGTTTTTCGAGGATCTGGAACTGCCCAATCTGGTGCGTACCCAGTTGGCCAAGCTCACCGAATTCAAATCGGTGCGCGCCGGCTTCAGCAGTGCCGGCAACCCGGCCAACATCGATGTGGTGCGTTCGCTGAAGGGGGCCATGGCACGGCGGATGGCGCTGGCCGCGCCCTATACTCGCCGGCTGCGGGAGGTGGAAAAGCAACTGCAACAACTGCTGGCCGAACCGCCAGCGGACGAAAACCAGGCCCGCGAGTTGATCGAGGAAATCGAACACCTGCGGGCGCGGGCGCGGGCGGTGCCGTTCATCGACACCTTCGACCTACGCTACACCAATCGAGTCAAGCAGCCGCAACCGACCACTCAGGCGGTAATGTTCTGCGTCATGGACGTCTCCGGCTCGATGGACCGGGCGCGCAAGGATCTGGCCAAGCGCTTCTTCACCCTGCTCTACCTGTTCCTCAAGCGCAACTACGAGAAAATCGAGGTGGTGTTCATCCGTCACCACACCGTGGCCAAGGAGGTGGACGAACAGGAGTTCTTCTACTCGCGTGAGACCGGCGGCACCGTGGTATCGAGCGCCCTGCACCTGATGGGCGAGACCATGGCCGCACGCTACCCGACCTCCAGTTGGAATATCTATGTGGCGCAGGCTTCGGACGGCGACAACTGGCACCACGATTCGCCGGCCTGCCGGGACATCCTGCTCAAGCAGATCGTGCCGTTCGTACGCTACTACGCCTACATCGAAATCACCCCGGACCGCCATCAGAGCCTGTGGGAAGCCTACGAGGAAGTGAAGGAGCAGCACCCGCACTTCGCCATGCGGCAGATCGACGGGCCGGCCGACATCTACCCGGTGTTCCGGGACCTGTTCAAGAGGCGCGTGTCATGAGCTCGCCGCGACTGATTGCCGAGTCGTCCGAATGGACATTCTCGATGCTGGAACGTTACAACGAGGTCATCGGCCGCATCGCCGCCGAGGAATTCCGGCTCGATACCTACCCCAACCAGATCGAGATCATCACCGCCGAGCAGATGATGGACGCCTATTCCTCGGTGGGAATGCCATTGGGCTACAAACACTGGTCCTACGGCAAACAGTTCGTGCTGACCGAGAAGAATTACCGGCGCGGGCAAATGGGGCTGGCCTACGAGATCGTGATCAACTCCGACCCCTGCATCGCCTATCTCATGGAGGAAAACACCGCCATGATGCAGGCGTTGGTGATCGCCCACGCCGCCTACGGCCACAATTCCTTCTTCAAGGGTAACTACCTGTTCCGCGCCTGGACCAGCGCCGATGCGATCATCGATTATTTGCTGTTCGCCCGGAACTATGTCGCCGAATGCGAGGAACGCCACGGCGAGGAAGAAGTGGAACTCTTCCTCGATTCCTGCCACGCACTGATGAACTACGGGGTGGACCGCTACAAGCACCCGGCGCCGCTGTCGATGCGGGAAGAAAAATTGCGCCAGCAGGAGAGGGAAGCCTACCTGCAATCGCAGCTCAACGATCTGTGGCGGACCGTGCCGGTCCGGCCATCCGAAGCTGCTGCTGCGATCGAACAGCGCTACCCGAGCGAGCCGCAGGAAAACCTGCTGTATTTCATCGAGAAGAACGCGCCGCTGCTGGAGCCGTGGCAGCGTGAGCTAGTGCGCATCGTGCGCAAGATCGCCCAGTATTTCTATCCGCAACGGCAGACTCAGGTGATGAACGAAGGCTGGGCGACCTTCTGGCATTATACGCTGATGAATCGGCTGTACGACGAGGGCTATGCCAACGACGGCTTCATGATCGAGTTCCTGCAATCACACACCAGCGTCATCCAGCAATTACCGTTCGATCATCCCTATTATTCCGGCATCAATCCTTACGCGCTGGGTTTCGCCATGATGAGCGACATCCGGCGCATCTGCCAGGAACCCACCGCCGAGGACCGTCACTGGTTCCCGAACATCGCCGGGCAGGACTGGATCAAGACGCTGGACTTCGCCATGCGTAATTTCAAGGACGAAAGCTTCATCGCCCAGTATCTGTCGCCCAAGGTCATGCGCGATCTCAAACTGTTCGCGGTGCTGGACGACGATATGCAGGAAGAGCTGGAGATCACCGCCATCCATGACGAAACCGGCTACCGGCGGTTGCGGCTGGCGTTGGCCGATCAGTACAACCTCGGCAGCCGCGAGCCCAATATCCAGGTATGGAATGTCGCCCACCGTCAAGATCGCTCGCTGACCCTGCGTCACACGCCCTACAATCGCCGACCGCTGCACGCCGACAGCGCCCAGGAAGTGCTCAAGCACTTGCACCGGTTATGGGGCTTCACGGTGCGCTTGGAAACGGTGGACGAAGAGGGTCAAGCGGAATTGATCGGGGAATGCCCGCAGGGACGGGGGCGGTAATCGGCGCGAATCAAGTCCGTATCATCCCCGCGCGTTCGGCCTCGGGAGCCTGTCATGTATACCGGGTCACCTTCCTTACATGAGAAGCGTAAGGTGGATGAACGTAGCGCATCCACCACGCCAAACTTTTGCCCCCGCCCGATGATCCCTTGTGTGGTGGGCCGAGTGACTGTGACGCGCTAGCAGGATCTCCTCCGCCGTAACCACCAGCCGCTCAAGCCTAACAGGGCAACCAACCCCAATAGTGCCCATTCGGACAGGGTGGGGATGCCAGCCGCAGCCGCGCCCCCGCCTGGGACACCCGGCCCACCCTGATCCACGATGCCGCGGTTGATCGTCAGATCGTCGTCGCCCCAGCCGCCGTCGGTAATAGCGAAGGTGGCCGTGTTGCCGGCGATGGTGGCGCCGGGCATCGGGTACCAGTGGGAACTGGCATTGTCGGGCGTGGGACCGTACTTCCAATAGACCCCGGAGATCCCGGCGGGCAGCGCCGAGGGATAGGTGATGGTCAAGGTCACCGTGCCGTCGCAGTTGGCGAGGGTAAAGTCGAACAGGCCGTGGGGGAAGCCATAACCCGCCGGAGGGGCGACCGGCACGCTGGACACTGGCACGAATTGCGGAGTGGGGACAAAGCCGCAGGTGACGCCACCGCCGGTCACCGTGGCCGTGGCGTCACCGGTACCAGTGGCCGTCGAACCGGTAAACGTCTTGTTGGCCGCAACCGTGAAGTGGGCCGTGACCGTCTTGGGCGCGGTGACGTTGTTCAAGGCGCAAGCGCCGCTGCCCGTGCAGTCGCCGCTCCAGTGGGCGAAGGTGTAGCCGGCGTTGGCGCTGGCGCTGCAATTGCTGCTGCCGTTGTAATCAACCGGGTTCGGCGCGCAACTGACCGTGCCCCCCGCCGTGGGGTTGGCGGTGGCGGTGATGGCGTAGTTGTTGAGGGTGAACTGGGCCGTGACCGTCTTGGCGCTGGTGACGTTGTTCAAGGCGCAAGCGCCGCTGCCCGTGCAGTCATCGCTCCAGTGGGCGAAGGTGTGGCCGGCGTTGGCGCTGGCGGTGCAACTGCTGCTACCGTTGTAATCAACCGGGTTCGGGGTGCAACCCACCGTACCGCCCACCGCAGGGTCGGCCGCCGTGGTGATGTCGTAAGTGGTCACCTTCGCCGTATTGGTCACGGCCACCGGTGTAGTGGCGCCGGCCGTCACCGTCACGGTCTCGGACGGGGCATAGGTCGGCGAATCCCAGGTCACCCCGGCGATGGTGGGCAAAGTGCCTTCGCTCACCGTGCAGATTCCAGGCGGCACGTTGGTGAAGAGCACCGGCGCGGCGGTCGTCGCATTGAGAGGGCCTAGCGTCGTCGCCCCGCAGGTCAGCGTGATCGGGAAGTTTGTCCCCGCCGGCACGCTGCCCGCCGCCGCGCCAGCCATCGTCTTGCTCACCGTCACCGCGCCGAGCAAAAGGTCAAAAGAATCAAAGGACTGTCCGCCGCGCACGAGCCGCGCTGCTGGGTAGTAGTCGGTCTTCTGGTCGGCGTAGAGGCCGCCATCGACGAAGTAGACGACCCACGCGAAGGCTGGATACGGACCAGAAGTCGAAGCCGACCAGAAGTCGATCGCCGGCGTCGCCGGGAAAATCGCCCGGTTGATGGCCGGATCGTAACCGCAGGTCTCGACGATGGATTGCAGTTCCTTGACGCTGGGCAGGCGCCAGTCGGAATAACCGGCGAAGGTCGAAGTCGCCGCCGCCGCTAAGGTACCCTGCCAACCGAAAGTGCTGGGGCTCCCACTGCAGGTGGGGCTATTCCAGGTTTGCCCCTCGGCGCAGCGTTTCCACATCAGGCCAGTCTTGGTATGGATGACGGTGCCGTCGGTGGCGGAAGTGTCGAAGTCCTCCGTGGGCGTGGCCTCGACAAGGTGGGGGTTGCCATGGTTGGCGGTGCAGACAGCCCAAGCCCCCGGCGCGAACAGAAAGGTCAAGGTCGCCGCTAGCACGGGCAGGGCACGAGACGGGATGATGCGATTAGCAAACATGGTCGGTTCCTGGTGAAAAGGGAGCAAATGAGAGACCGGTCCATCGTTCAAGCGGGATGGTGAGCAATGGCATCGCGCTTGGCGGGGCGCCCACGGGGGCGTTGACGGCCGCGGGCGTGGGCCACCAGAGCGATTGGAACACTCGGCGCTTGAACCCGGTTTTCAGGTAACCGCGTTCCAGCACCAAGACATGGGGCTGACGCTGCCGCCGCAGCGAGCGCAGCAGCCGCAACAGGGCATCGATGCGGACCTGGTCGGCTTGAGGCAGCGCCGCAACTGGCCACCGCGCCGGCAGCACCGCTAGCCGGTTGCCCCGTTGCACGACCAGGGTGAAACCGAGAAAGCGCCGCCGGAAAAATCGCGCCTGCCCCAGCAACGAGGTCACCGAGGCGGGCTGGGTGCGCGCGCATAACCGATCCGCCGAGGGGGACAAATCGAAGGCGGCCCGCAACCAGCCGTGGCGACGCCACGGCGCCAGGACGACACACCGGGAGAAGGCGTGGGAACAATGACCCCAATAGCTGGCCACCGTGGCTTGTAGGAAGCAGCACTCGCGCTAGGCACAGACAAAAATCGATTTCGACATGGACGACCGCCAGCCGGACGGGACCTTTCCGCCGCAACAAGTAGGACGGCGCGCATGAACTCTACCTGGATGTGGGGACGATTCCGGTCCCGGAACGCCGAGTGACGGGGGCGCACAGTGGTTTCGGTTCACGGCGCCGCCCCCTTGGGCGCGCCTTCGGACCGTTTCAAGACCCCTGCTCCTTCGGCCAAGGCCCGGCGCCACCCCCCGCTCTGCTTGGAGAGAGCGACGGCCAATTCCGCCGCCCGCTCGAATTCCTGGAAGCTCGCGAAGGCGCGCACTTCCTTGCCCATCTGAATCAGCAGCTTCAGTTCTTCCACCGCCAGCACCAGCCGCTCGACCGCAGCCAGCCGCCCGTCTCGTTCGCCGTTGGCCACCACCACCCCGTGGCAGACGGCATACGCCTGGCGGCGTAAATCCGCGCCCAAGGCGTATTTGTGATAGCGGGAGAAGCGGCGTACCACTTCTTCGAGCAGCACCGCCAGCGCCACCGCGTCCTTCCAGATCGGCAGATGGTCGTAACGTGCCATGCCGTGCCTCTGGAGCAACAAAGAATCAAAGGGTCTAAAACTGTCCGCCGCGCACCAGCCGCGCCAGGCCGCCGTCGGCCTTACCGTAGGCGTAGACGCTGGAGACGCCATTGACGAAGTTGACGTTCCACGCGTTGGCTGGATACGGACCAGCACTCGCAGCCGACCAGAAGCGGGATGCCAACGTATTGGGGAAATAGGTGGTATCGATGGTGGGATTCGCGGCGCCATAATGAACGAGGGTCTGGAGTTCCCGGATGCTGGGCAGGCGCCAGTCGGTGAAGCCGCACAGGGCGGCGGCATTGACAGCGACGGCATAGTCCTGGGTGTTGCAACTGGCCAGGGTGCCGCAGGTGGTGGTGACGCTGTTGCTACCCGCGTTGCCACCGTTGGTGGCGACGTCGGTGCTGTACCAGGTATAGGTCCAGTCCTTATCGCGCAGGCCGTTGTCGTCGGTCTTCACTTCCCAAGTCAGGCCGGTGACGTTGTCACGCACGCAGGGATGGGGCGTGGGGCCGGACGAGGGCATGGTCGCTTGGCCCGCCGCGTCGAGCGCCGTGAAATCGAACCCCGCCGCGCCACCCCCGATCTTGGTCAGCGCGCCAACCGTGGCGGCGGCATCCCGGCCGTAGCGACCGTCCTGGCGGGGATAGGTGGCGGCGTCGCCGGTGTTGGTCGCGTCACAGGCAACCAGGCTGGAACCGTTGTAGCACAGCGACTGACCGGTATCGTTAAGGCCGGCGGCGGTGACAACGCGTGGCAGGGAAAGGCTGGCCAGCAGGCCAGCGGTGGCCAGAAAATGACCAGCGGCTCGACGCATGGTGGCGCGGGGCGGTGCCTTCGGCATAAAACAGTTCTCTGGTGAGGTCAGGTGGGAGCGGCGCGCGGATTTTTCCCCGCTCAGGGTTTACGAAAGTATGCTGCCCGTCTCCGCATCAAGGCAGGGGCTGATCCATGCAAGGATAAGACGCATCATGGCTGCAAATTGTAGCAATCCATGCGATTTCTATCAGCATCCGTCGGACGAGGACGGATCGTCTTGCGCACCTTATATGACTTACACTTGTCCAACAATTTGAACGATTAGTGAACCATACCGATCATGGAATGGGAAAAGGCGATGCCGGCCAGGCAACTCACCACCAGCATTCCTCCACGGGCTGGCAGATTATCCGGCTGGGCATCAGCAACAGCGGCGGCAGGCAGGTCTGAACCAGCACGGCATCGGTGACCAGCAGCACCCGCCGGGAACCGTAATGCGCCACGGCATCGTGCAACTGGTCGATGACGCCAACCCCGTGGATCACGCGAGTCGGCAGGGAAAATTTGAAATATCGGGCAGCATGACGGGATTCTTCTCCTGCGATGCTTGACGGACAAGTACCTTTTGACGATCAGTTCGAATCCAGCAATGCCGCCCGCTTGCATCCCCGGCTTGCCTGAAAGATTCGGCCCGACTGCACAAACCAGGGCGATTTGGCTAAGCTTGGAAGACTGGGTCACGCTTGAAGGGAGATACCATGACGCTTCGATCCGCCGCATTACTGATTCCGCTCCTGCTGGGATGGGTGCCGGTCTGGGCCGGCAATGCATGGAGCCGGGTCAGTTATCCGCTGGCGGGTCCGCCGCAGGTGATCGGTTCCTACGCCGCTGGCTGTATCACCGGAGCGGTGGCGTTACCGTTGGTGGGCGACGGCTATCAGGTCATGCGTCCCAGCCGCAACCGCTATTACGGTCACCCCCTGTTGGTTCAGTTGGTGGAGCGGCTGGGCCGACAAACGGCGGCGCGTGGCGGACGGCTGCTGATCGGCGATCTAGGGCAGCCGCGCGGCGGCCCGATGCCGAACGGTCATCGCAGCCACCAGAGCGGGCTGGATGTGGATATCTGGTTCCTGCAACAACCGCGCGACCGGTTATTTTCGCGGACCGAAGTGGAGCGGGTCGAGATGGTGTCGATGGTGCGCGCCGATGAAGGCGTGTTGAACGGTTCGCGCTGGTCGCCGCGTTACCGGGACGCGCTGAAACAGGCGGCGCTGGCGCCCGAGGTAGAGCGAATCTTCGTCAACCCGATCATCAAACAGGCCTTGTGCGCCCGCGAAACTGACCGAAGCTGGCTGTATAAATTGCGGCCATGGTGGGGACACGACGCCCATTTTCACGTCCGGCTGGCCTGCCCGCCCGGTTCCGATCAGTGCAAGGTGCAAAAACCGATCCCACTCGATGACGGTTGCGATGCCAATCTAGCCAGTTGGGTGCGGGACATCGTGCAGGCGGTGCTGTCGCCGAAACCCTACCGGAAACCTCGGCCGCCATCCGAGGACACGCTGCCGGCGGCCTGCGGTTTCGTGTTGGATAACCCGACCGCGCGGCGGTGATCACCACGATGTTGTGGGACAAGAAAAAGGCGGAGTCTCCCCCGCCTTTTCAACGATTGGCCGATTCGCGAAAAGCGCCTCGGCGTGGCCTGCTCTCAGTTACGGAGCATCGGCTTCCGCAACGATGCAGACGGCATACGCCGTCAGGCTGTAAGAGTTGTCCCCCGGAAGAGCGAGACTGGTGGACGTCACAGTCCAAACGGTATCTGATGTAGCTTGGCTGGACGTAATAGCTGGATAGAGTATCCCGCTCTGGTTAGTAATCGCCCAGCCACCACCAACGACTTTTTTCCCCTCGGGGCAGGTGGCGGTCGCCGTCTTAGCGTTCTCATCGTCGGGGCTTGTCGTACCCGCGACTCGCTCGTAACCCGTGGCGCCGCCGCCCGCCAGCGCCCCCGCCACGGTCAGGAACGCCGAACCATTGGCGGTGGGCGCACCACCACCGAAGGTGTTGTACCACAACTCAATCCTATAATCGCCCGGCGCCAGCAGGCCATTTGTCGTCACAATGATCTGATTGCTGCCGTTGTTCTGGACGTTCCCGGCCGGCACTTGCACCATGGTGCCATTCTGCTGGCCTAGATACACGATACTCACCAGGTTGTAGCAACTGCCGTCCAAAGTGATTTCGGTGTTCCCTCCATTTTCCGCCGCTTCCGCATGGGTCGTCTTGACATCGTTATAGCCACCCGATTACCCATAACTTCCAACTCATTGTATAAGACATAAATTTTTGTGA
>DAOTGT010000034.1:0-23271 GCA_035447285.1 Candidatus Competibacter sp. | reverse complement strand
CCACGCATTGCCAAACCACAGGAGGAATACCCATGTTATACGCATCACCCGGCCAGCCCGGTTCCAAGATCACCTTCAAAGCCCGTTATCAGAATTTCATCGGCGGCCAATGGGTGGAGCCGACGAAAGGCGAATACTTCGAAAACATCAGCCCGGTCACGGGCCAGGGTTTCTGCGAAATTCCCCGCTCCAGCGCCGAGGACATCGAACTGGCGCTGGACGCCGCCCATGCCGCCGCCGACGGCTGGGGCCGCACCGCCGTCGCGGAACGCGCCAACCGGCTCAACCGCATCGCCGACCGCATGGAAGCCAACCTGGAGATGCTGGCGGTGGCCGAAACCTGGGACAACGGCAAATCGGTGCGAGAAACCCTGGCCGCCGACATACCGCTCGCCATCGACCACTTCCGCTATTTCGCCGGCTGCATCCGCGCCCAGGAAGGCGCGCTATCGGAAATCGACGACGACACCGTCGCCTATCACTTCCACGAACCGCTGGGCGTGGTCGGCCAGATCATCCCCTGGAATTTCCCAATCCTGATGGCGGTCTGGAAACTGGCGCCGGCCTTGGCCGCCGGTAACTGCGTGGTCTTGAAACCCGCCGAACAAACCCCCGTATCGATCCTGGTGCTCATGGAACTGATTCAGGATCTACTCCCGCCCGGCGTTGTCAACGTCGTCAACGGCTTCGGCCTCGAAGCCGGCAAGCCGCTGGCCAGCAACAAGCGCATCGCCAAAATCGCCTTCACCGGCGAAACCACCACCGGGCGGCTGATCATGCAATACGCCGCGCAAAACCTCATCCCGGTCACGCTGGAACTGGGCGGCAAATCGCCCAACGTCTTCTTCGCCGACGTCTGCGCCCAAGACGACGACTTCTTCGACAAATCCCTGGAAGGCTTCACCATGTTCGCCCTGAATCAAGGCGAAGTCTGCACCTGTCCCTCGCGGGCGCTGATCCAGGAATCCGGCTACGACCGCTTCATCGAGCGAGCCATCCAGCGAGTGAAAGCGGTCAAGCAAGGCCATCCGCTCGACACCGACACCATGATCGGCGCTCAGGCTTCCTCCGAACAGTTGGAAAAAATCCTCAGCTACCTGGATATCGGCCGTCAGGAAGGCGCGGAATGCCTGACCGGCGGACAACGGGCCGAACTGAGCGGGGAACTGCGCAACGGCTACTACGTCCAGCCGACCGTGTTCCAGGGCCATAACAAAATGCGCCTCTTCCAAGAGGAAATCTTCGGGCCGGTGCTGGCGGTGACCACGTTCAAGGACGCGGCGGACGCCTTGGCCATCGCCAACGACACCCTCTACGGACTGGGCGCGGGCGTCTGGAGCCGCGACATGAACGTCGCCTACCGCATGGGACGCGGCATCAAGGCCGGCCGGGTCTGGACCAACTGCTACCACCTCTACCCGGCCCACGCCGCCTTCGGCGGTTACAAGCAATCCGGCATCGGCCGGGAAACGCATCGAATGATGCTCGATCACTACCAGCAAACCAAGAATCTATTGGTCAGCTACAACCCCAAGGCCATGGGGTTCTTCTAAGGTTGCCTCGCACTCTCCCTTCTCCCACTGGGAGAGGGGTTGAAGGTTGCCTCGCACTCTCCCCTCTCCCACTGGGAGAGGGGTTGGGGGTGAGGGTGGGTTTAACCCGATGGAGGCTCGTCATGACCACCATACCCCGCGTATTGGCGACCGCTGCCGCCCTGGATTTGATCGCGCGTCTCAAAACCAAGCACGGCCCGCTGATGTTTCACCAATCCGGCGGCTGTTGCGACGGCAGCTCGCCGATGTGCTACCCGGCAGGTGAACTGCTGGTCGGCGATGGCGACGTGCGCTTGGGCGAGATCGGCGGTTGCCCGTTCTACATGAGCGCCGCTCAGTTCGAGTACTGGAAACACACCCAACTGACCATCGATGTCGTGCACGGACGAGGCGGCATGTTTTCCCTGGAAGGCCCGGAAGGCCTGCGCTTCCTGACCCGCTCCCGGCTGTTCACGGACCAGGAACAAGCGGCGCTGGATGCGAAGCATGACGCCTGACAGCCGTTGATAGGCCCACTCATAAAAAAACGATTCCACCAAAGAGATTAGTGCCATGCCCAAGTATCTGATCGAACGCGAACTGCCCGGCGCGGGCAAGCTGTCTCCAGCCGACCTGAAAGCTATTTCGCAAAAATCCTGCGGTGTGCTGAACGCATTGGGACCCCAAATCCAATGGGTGCAAAGCTATGTCACCGACGACAAGATTTATTGCATCTACATCGCCCCCAACGCCGAGATGGTGAAACAGCACGCCGAACAGGGCGGATTTCCAGCAGACCCCATCTCCGAGATCAAGGCAGGCATTGACCCGACCACCGCCGAAGCCTGATTGCCCGCACTGCCACCGTTCGAAGGGGTAACCGATGAGCTACGAAATCTTTCGGCAGGGCCTGGACGCACCAATCTGCCTGACCTGGGAAATCACCTACGCCTGCAACCTGCAATGCGTGCATTGCCTGTCTTCCTCCGGCAAGCGTCGGCCCGATGAACTCACCACCGCCGAGGCCAAGCGGCTGATCGACGAATGGGCGGAGATGAAGGTGTTTTACATCAACGTCGGCGGCGGCGAGCCGATGAGCCGGAAGGATTTTCGCGAATTGATGGACTACGCGCTGACGCGCGGAATCGGCGTCAAGTTCAGCACCAACGGCACCTTGATCGACGACGATGCGGCGGCATGGATCGCCTCGCGGGACTATTTGGACGTGCAGATCAGCATTGATGGCGCGACCGCTGACACCAGCGATCCCATCCGCGGCGAAGGTTCCTACGGCCGTGCCCGCCAAGCGATGGAACGGCTGGCCAAGCACCGGTTTCCGTTCAAGATCAACACCACCGTCACCCGCCACAACTATCCGCAAATCGACGAGCTATATGCCCTTTCCCAACGTTATGGAGCCGAATTGCGCCTGACGCGGCTGCGGCCCACCGGTCGCGGCGGCGCGGTATGGCAAGACCTGCGCCCGACCCACGAACAAAATCGCGGGCTTTACGAGTGGCTGTTGAATCATCGCGACGTGCTGACCGGTGATTCCTTTTTTCACCTGTCGGCTTACGGGCAGCCGATGGACGGGCTGAACCTGTGCGGCGCCGGACGCATCGTCTGTTGCGTGGACCCGGTCGGCGAAGTGTATGCCTGCCCGTTCATGTTGGCCCCGGAGTTTTCCGGCGGCAACGTGCGTCAACCGGGCGGGTTCGCCGGCATCTGGCGCCACTCGCCGCTGTTCGCGCACCTGCGGGAATGGCAGGTCGGCGGCAGTTGCCAGAGCTGCAACGCCTACGACCAGTGCCATGGCGGCTGCATGGCCGTCAAACATTTCACCCAGCAATCCCTGGATGCGCCCGACCCGGACTGCGTGTTTCAACAACCGGCGCCTTTTCCGATACCGGTCAAGGCCGTGTCGCAACGGGCGAGCATCGCATCGCCATGAATTCGATCCGAGCAATACCTGAAATCCGTAGCGCGTGAGGCAAGGCCATGAGCAAGTCGCAAGATCGCCATGCCGGGCTTTTCGCCCCACTGTCGCTGGGTGGCAAAACCGCGCCGAACCGTTTCGTATTCGCTGCCCATCAGACCAACTTCGCCACCCATAACCGCTTCACCGAACGGCACGTCGCTTATTACGAAACTCGTGCCGCCGGTGGCGCGGGAACGATCGTTCTGGAAGGCAGCGTCGTTCACCCTTCGGACTGGCCCTACGAGTACGCGATATTCGGCTACGAGGCCGCCGTGGTGGACGGTTATCGCCAAATCGCGGATGCGCTGCATCGCCACGGTGTGCTGGCGCTGGCGCACTTGACCCATGGCGGGATGCAGGGCAGCAGCCATTATTCCCAATTGCCGCTGTGGGCGCCCTCGCCAGTCCCGGAAGTCAATAGCCGCGAACTGCCCCAGGCCATGGATGCTGACGACATCGCCGCTGTGATCCAGGGCTTCCGACAGGCAGCTCGTTACGCCCGCGACGGCGGCTTGGACGGGGTCGAGTTGAATGCAGGTCAGGACAGCCTGATTCGCCAGTTTCTGTCGCCGTTGACCAATCAACGCGGCGACGACTACGGCGGCTCGCTGGACAACCGACTGCGTTTCGCCCGTCAGATCATCAAAAACGTGCGCGACGAACTGGGTCGCGATGCCATCGTCGGGCTGCGCCTGGCAGGCGACGAATATGCGCCATGGGCCGGCATCAAGCCGGAAGACGCGGCGGAAATCGCCCGCTGCCTGGCGAGCGATGGGTTGCTCGATTTCATCAGCGTCACCAGCGGCAGCATCTACACCGGTCATCTCACTCGGCCCGGTCTATATCAACCGCCCGGCTTCGCCGTGCATCTGGCGGCGGGCATCAAGGCGGCGGTCGCGCTGCCGGTTTTCGCTCAAGGCAGCATCGTCGATCCCGAAATGGCGGCGGCGCTGCTGGCTGACGGGAAAGCCGACGCGGTGGAAATGACCCGAGCGCTGATCGCTGATCCGGACTTGCCACACAAATGGCGTGAAGGCCGCGCCGCCGACATTCGCCCTTGTCTGCTCGCCAATCAGGACAACCTTATCGGCTTGGTGCAGAACCCGCGCCTGAGTTGCGCCAACAATCCAGCCGCCGGTTACGAGCACGAAGCCGAATTTGCGCCTCTGAAACGCGCCCGGACACCGCATCGGGTTCTGGTCGTGGGCGGCGGACCGGCCGGTCTGGAAGCGGCACGGGTCGCGGCGCTGCGCGGACACGACCTCACCTTGTACGAACGCGAACTGCGACTTGGCGGCGCGATCCGACTCGCTGCCGCCGCGCCCGGCCGGGAACGGTTGGCGTTGGCGGTGGACTGGCTGGAACGGCAAGTCCGCGCGCTGGAAGTAACCATTCGGACCGAGATGGACATGACCGCCGAACAAATCGGCCAGGAATCTCCCGATGCCGTGATCGTGGCCGTGGGGGGACTACCGGGCCAGCAAGCCGGCGTGCGCTTTCACCCGAACGCGCCGGTGGTCAATCCTCGGCAGGTCATGCGCGGCGAGGTTCCGGCCACGCCGGGCCGCGCCGTGGTCCTCGACACTCTCGGCGATCCGGTTGGCATGGCGGTAACCGAATGGCTGGTCGAGCGCGGCTGGCAAGTCGAAGTGGTCACCAGCGACATGTTCGTCGGCCAACGCTTGACCGCATCGCTGGAGTTGACCGCCTGGAACCAGCGCGCCGCCGCCCGCGGCATCGTCTTCCGCCCGCAATTCGACACCTTGGAGGTGACCGAACACGGCGTGATCGGCGCGGATCATTTCGATCACCGGGAAATCCGTCTCGACGGCATCGACCTGGTGGTGGACGTGTCGCCGGAAGTGCCCGATGAAACCCTGTATTTCGCGCTCAAGGCGAGCGGTTTGCGGGTATTCCGGGCCGGCGACTGCGTCGCGCCGCGTTATCTCAGTCACGCGATCCTGGAAGGCTATCGCGCCGGACGGGAGGTCTAAGCCATGAGCAATCGTCCACGACTGTTGTTTACCCCGCTGAAGATCGGCAACATCACGGTCAAGAACCGGATCGTATTCTCGGCGCATCTGACCAACTACGCCGAGGATTTCCTGCCCAGCGAGCGGCATCTTTACTATTACCGGGAACGCGCGCGCGGCGGAACCGGATTGATCATCACCGAAGAGCAATCCACCCATCCCACCGATCACCCCTACGAAAAGCTGATCCATGCCTTCCACCGCCGGGTGATCCCGCATTATCGGCGGATCACAGCGGCGGTCCACGCGGAAGGAACGCCGATCCTGGCGCAGATCAATCACAATGGCGGCCAGAGTAGCGGCATGTTCACCCGGCTACCCGCCTGGGCGCCGTCGGCGCTGGCCGATCCCCTGTTCCGCGAAGTGGCGAAAGCGGTGGAACACGAGGATATTCTGGAGATTATCCAGGGCTATGCGCGGGTGGCCGCCTACACCCGCGAGGGCGGTTTCGATGGCGTGGAACTGCAATGCTCCCATTCCTCCATCGTCCGCCAATTCCTGTCGCGCAACACCAACCAGCGCGGTGACGAATACGGCGGCAGTCTGGAAAACCGCGCCCGACTGCTGCGCGAGATCATCGCCTCTATTCGCAATGAGGTGGGCCGCGACTACGTGATCAGCGTGCGGCTGTGCGGTGACGAACTGATCCGTGACGGCATCACCCTGGACGAAACGGTGGCCGTGGCGCGACTGCTGGAAGCGGACGGGCTGATCGATCTGATCAACACCAGCATCGGTACCGCGACCCAGACTCTGTACATGATCGAAGCGTCGATGCGGATTCGCCCGGATTACGCCCTGTTCATTCCCTCGGCCATTCGCAAGGCGGTACGGCTGCCGGTGATCGGCGTGGGTCGGATCAAGGACCCGATCCAGGCGGAGCGCATCCTGAGCGAAGGCCACGCCGACTTGGTCGGCATCGTGCGCGGCCAGATCGCCGATCCCGAATTCGCCCGCAAGGCGCGGGAAAACCGGACCGACGATATCCGGCTCTGCCTGTCCTGCAACCAGGAATGCGTGGGACGGATGGGACTCAATCGCTGGATGGGCTGCATCGAAACCCCGGCGACCGGTCAGGAAAAGCGCTACGGCGGCGGCACCTTGTCAACCGTCACCGAGCCCAAGCGCGTGCTGGTGATCGGCGGCGGACCGGCCGGGCTGAAAGCCGCGACCGTCGCCGCCCGTCGCGGGCATCGCGTCACCTTGCTGGAAAAGGAAGCCCGTCTTGGCGGCCAGGTGGTGTGGGCGGTTCGGATCGCTGGGCGGGCGGAGTTCGGCGATATCGTGCGTAATCTGCTGCACGAGATCGAACAACTGGGTGTCGAGGTACAGACCAACACCACCGCCACGCTCGATTCGGTGTTGGCCGCCAAGGCGGACGCGGTGATCGTGGCGACCGGTTCGCTGCCTAACCTCACCGCTATTCCCGGTGGCGACAGTCCCGGCGTGGCGGACGTGGTGGATATCCTGTCCGGCAAGGTCACGCCGGGACCCAAGGTGCTGATCGTGGATCGGCTCGGTTTCCACGAAGCCACCAGCGTCGCCGAGTATCTGGCGGAACAGGGCTGTGAAGTGGAAGTAGTCACCCCCACCCTATACGTCGGTCAGGATTTGGGCGTCACCCTCGATCTGGAAAACTGGTATCGCCAAGCCCGGCGCTTGGGTATTCGCTGCACGCCGAATCATTCGGTGCTTGGCATCGACAATGGCGTGGTCATGGCGCTGCACAACTACAGCGGTCAGATGGTGCACTTCCCCAAAGTGGATACGGTGGTGCTGGCGGTACACCGTCAGGCCGACGATAGCCTGTATCAGGCACTGAAGACCGACAACGCCCGCGCCACCCACATGCTTTCGCAAGTCCGCGAAGTCGATGAAGAGCTTTATCAAAACTTGAAAGGGCGGGTGCCCGCGCTTTACCGCATCGGCGACTGCATCGCGCCACGGCGGGCGCACGCCGCGATCATAGAAGGCGAACGCGCCGGGAGGGCTGTTTAAATGGATAAATGCGTGGTCGTCATCACCGAATGCGAGCAAGGCGAATTGACTCTCGCCAGCCTGGAGTGCGTGGAAGAAGGCCGTGAGATCGCCGATCGGCTCGACGCCAAGGTCCAGGCGATTTTGTGCGGTAGCGCGCTGGAGCCGCTGGCCGGGACGCTCGCGGTGCACGGCGCGGACCAGGTCACGCTGGTGGAACACGAGGCATTGGCGCAGTTCAGCGCCGATGGTTGGTTGCAGGCGCTCGCCCCCGTGCTGCTTCAGGCCGATCCGGTACTGCTGCTGGCCCCGGACAGCGGTCCGATTCGCGCCTGGCTACCCCGGCTGGCGGTGCGCTGGCGGTTGCCGCTGGTCGGTTGCTGTATGCGCATCGGCATCGTCGGCGACGGTTACCCGGAAGTGATCCGTCACACCCACGGCGGGGCCTGTCAGGAACGACTGATTTGGCCCTATGCCACCTTGATCTGCGCCATGCTCACGCCCGGCGTGCGGGGGGTGGATGCGCCCCGGCCCGGTCGCACCGCCAAAATCTCCGTCGTACATCCGGCGCTCGATCCCGCCAGTTTCCGCGACCGGACTTTGCGGACCTTGTCCGCCGACCCCCGAACCGTGGCCTTGAACGAGGCCGAACGGATCGTCTCCGGCGGTTTCGGCATCGGCGGGCCGGACGGCATGGCACTGGTGAAGCAATTGGCCGACCACATCGGCGCGGCATTGGGCGGCACCCGGGTCGCGGCGGATCGTGGCTGGCTGGCGGCCGAACGCTTCATCGGTTCGACCGGTCAGATCGTCGCCCCCAAGTTGTACATGGCGTTCGGCGTGTCCGGCGCAGGCCAGCATCTATCGGGTATCACCGCCAGCGAGACCGTGATTGCCGTCAACAACGATCGCACCGCGCCGATGCTCAAACGGGCGGATCTGGGCATCGTCGGCGACCTGCATCAAATTCTGCCGATCTTGCTCGACAAATTGCAGGCGCTGACCGCGATCAACGTCGAGAACCGCAGCGAATCGACCGCGCCGACCGATTCCTCCGTCGCCCATCGGACTTTGGAGATGACGCCATGACCTCGCATCCCGCCAACCAACAGTTCGATGTCATCGTCGTCGGCGCGGGACCAGCCGGCAGCGCCGCCACCTTGCTCGCCGCCCGCGCCGGCCTCAAGGTGCTGCTGCTGGAGCGCGGTGAGTATCCCGGTGCGAAAAACGTCTCCGGCGCGGTGTTTTACGGCAGCGCCATTCTCAACGAACTGATTCCCAACTGGTGGGAACAAGCGCCGGTGGAACGTCCTGTTTGCCGCCGCGACATCGCCTTCATGTCGCCGACCACCGCCGTGGCGCTCGACTTCCGTTGCGCCGGTCCCGGTTTTGCCACCGCCCCCTACAACGGTTTTACGGTATTGCGGCCCAAGTTCGACCGTTGGTTGGCGGCGCAGGCCGAGGCGGCGGGCGCCTTCGTGTTGACCTCGGCGGTCGTCGATGACGTGCTGCGGGAAAACGGCCGCATCGTCGGGGTTCGCGTGCGCCGCGAACAGGGCGAAATTTACGGAAAGGTGGTGATCGCTTGCGATGGAGTCAATTCCTTCCTGGCGAAGAAAGCGGGTTTGCAACGCGAATTTCACCCACATGAACTGTCGCTGGGGGTCAAGGAAGTGCTCGGGCTGGATCCGGCGATCATTCAGGATCGCTTTCATCTCACCGACAACGACGGGATCGCTTACGAATATCTCGGTGCGATTACCGAGGATGTCCACGGCGGGGCGTTTCTCTACACCAACCGGGATTCGCTGTCGCTGGGCGTGATCGGCCAAGTATCGTCGCTGGTCGAACGACGCAAGCGTCCCTACGAACTGCTGGAGCGGTTCAAGGCGCATCCGGCGGTCGCGCCGCTGGTGCGCGGCGGCAAACTGCGCGAGTACTCGGCCCACCTGATTCCCGAAAGCGGCTGGGCGATGAAACCGAAGCTGTACACCGACGGGATGCTGGTCGCCGGCGACGCGGCGGGTTTCTGTCTGGCCGCCGGCCTGTATCTGGAAGGCATGAACTACGCGATGCAATCCGGTTTGGCGGCGGCGGAAACCGCGATCCTCGCCTGCCAAAAGGGAAATTTCTCCGCTCGCACCCTCTCGGTTTATCAAAAAAACCTGAAGCAGCGCCACGTTTCCACCGATTTTCGCGCCTATCGTCATGCGCCATCCTTCGTCAACGGGCCGCGCCTGCAAAATCTTTATCCCGAAATGGTCGCGCAAGGCATGGAACAAATCTTTCGGGTGGACGGTGCGCCCAAGCGGAAGATTCTGCCACTGGCCTACCGGATGGTCCGTCAGTCTTCGATCAAGCCGGGGCAATTGCTCCGCGATGTCTATCAGGTGGCGAGGGCTTATCTATGGTGATGACCACCCATGAAGAGAAGATGCGCACGGTACGCTTCCGAGTGGGCGCGACCCCGCATATCGTCGTGAACTCGGAAATCTGCCGCAACGATTGCTCGGTTCATGCCTGCGTCTACGTCTGTCCGGCCAACCTGTTCGTCCCGCTGGACGACGGCGGCATTTTGTTCAACTACGAACAATGCTTCGAATGCGGTACCTGTTATATCGCTTGCAACCAGGAAGGCGCCATTCGCTGGTCCTATCCCGATGGCGGTTACGGGGTCACGTTCCGGGAGTCCTAGAGGGTTGACTCATGCGTATCGCGGTTTGTCTCAAATACGTCCCCGACCCCAGCACCATCGAGGTCGATCCGCTGACCGGGATGATCGATACCGGTCGCGTGCTGTACATGATGAATCCCGCCGACGAGAGCGCGCTGGAGCTGGCGCTGCGGCTGCGACCGCCCGATGGCGCCGTGACCGTGTTCAGCGTGGGGCCGGTCGAGGCGGATCGCTTGTTACAAGACGCGCTGGCGGCGGGCGCCGATGCGGCGCTGCGCGTGTGGGATGACGCGCTCGGCAGCCTCAAACCCATCGTGACCACGATGCTGCTGGCGGCGGCGCTGCGGGTCAAGGCGCTCCCCGATCTGGTGTTGTGCGGCGGGCATAGCGTGGATCGCGGATCGGGCACCGTGCCGGCGCTGTTGGCCGAGCATCTGGACTGGCCGGTTGTCACCGATGTCACCCAGTTCGAGATCCAGTCGGGACGATTGCGGGCGCGGCGGCGGCTGGCGCGCGGGGCGCGGGCCGAAAGCGAAGTCACCCTGCCGGCGATTCTGGGATTGGAAACCGGTCTGGTGCATCTGCGCCAAGCCAGCCTGCCGAACTTGATGCGGGTCAAACACACCCCGATTCCGCTGTACGGACTGGAGGAATTGGGTTTGTCACCACAGGACTTGCACTTCCCGGCGATGACCTTGCATGAAGTCATGCCGCCGCGTCCACGGGCGCGGATGATGTTTACCCCGGATGTCGGCGGATCGGTGCAGGACCGGGTCGCCCAGATCATGTCCGCCGGAGTTGCCGGCAAGGCGGGGAAAATCCTGGAAAGTGGTACGCCGGAACAGCAGGCCGACGCCATCATCGCGTTCTTGTGCCAACGCGGTTTCCTGGAACAGCCGACTTGAACACCCGGCGATTGGCCGAATCGAGCTGGCCGAATGTGGCGCAAGCCGTCGCCGCTGGCATTACGACGGTGATTCTGCCGCTGGGCGCAACCGAGCAACACGGCCCGCATTTGCCCTTGGGCACCGATACTCACCGAGCGGCGGCGTTGGCCGAGCGCCTGGCGGAACGCTTGCCGGCATTGGTTACTCCGGTGATCCCCATTGGCTGTTCCGACGAGCACGGCGGGTTTGCCGGCCTGTTGAGTCTGGAAGCGGAAACGCTGGCGGCGGTGATCGTGGACTGCGCCCGGCGCATGATCGATTGGGGTGTGCGGCGCTTGATGGTGTTGTCGGCGCATGGCGGCAACGGGCGGGCGCTGGCGTTGGCGGAAACCCGCTTGCGCCAGGAATTGCCGATGTTGGCGGTGTGGATTCCCGACGCCATGGCGATCTGCGGCGAGGCGGTGTTGGCCATCGCCGCCGAGGCGGGTTTGCCGTTCAACGCCCTCGGCTTGCACGCTGGCGAATGGGAAACCTCGGAACTGCTGCGTCTGCACCCGGAACAGGTGCGCATGGATCGAGCCGCGCCCGGCCATACCGGCGATATGGACGCGGCATTGGCAACCTTGGTCGCAAACGGGACACAGGCGCTGACGGCGACCGGCGTGGTGGGCGATCCTCGCTCGGCGAACGCGAGCCGGGGCGAATGTTATCTGGCGGCACAAGTTGTGTGTTACGAGGTGGCGTGGCGACAATGGCTCCTGCAACCCAACCCAGCGTGAAATGGGCGGAAAGGCGAGGCGATACCGGCGGTGCCGCCATCGCCTCGTTGCCTACCCCACCGCCAGCCCAACCGGCGCGCTATGCCTTGCAACCCAATCTGTCCGTCGTGGCCGACGAGCGGGGCGGTCTGTTGCTGTGCTTGCGCCCGTTGCTGGCGCTGCGCCTGAATCGGCAGGCCACAACGTTGCTCGGCGCGTTGCGGCAACCTCGCAGTGTCGCTGAGCTAGTGGCCAGCGTTCCCGGCATGACGCCGGCGGCTATCACCGCATTTCTGGACAGGCTGTTGCGCCGCCGATTGTTGATCCGCCATCCGGCGGAGGTGGCCGTCTGGCCGGCAGTTTCGATCATCGTCCCGGCGCACGGTCGCGCCGAGGCCACGCGTCGCTGCGTGCGCTCCTTGTTGGCGCTGGATTATCCCGCTGACCGCCGTGAAATCATCGTGGTGGACGATGCCTCCACGCCACCGTTGGCCGAAGCGTTGCACGATTTGCCGATCCGGTTGTTACGCCAGAAACGCAACATCGGCCAATCCGCTGCCCGCAATCTGGCGGCGACCATGGCGAGCGGTACGGTGCTGGCGTTCATCGACAACGACTGCGTGGCCGAACCCGATTGGCTGCGCGGCTTGCTGCCCTATCTGGACGACCCGTCGGTCGCCATGATCGGTGGTCGGGTCGTCGCCCCGCCAGCGCGGGGCGCGGTGGCCGCGTTCGAAGCGGTGCGCTCGCCGTTGGATATGGGCGCGACGGAAACGGAAGTCACTCCGAATGCCGCCGTGTCCTATCTGCCGACCTGCAATCTGCTGGTGCGGCGTGATGTGCTGCTGGCGCATGGCGGCTTCGACGCAACGCTGCGGGTCGGCGAAGACGTGGATTTCATCTGGCGCACTTTGCGAAACGAGCATCGTGCCTGGTACGTCCCCGCCGGCCGAGTCGTGCACGACCATCGCGTGCGCTGGGGCGACTGGTTGCGCCGCCGCGCCGATTACGGTTCCTCCGAAGCGGATTTGCAGCAACGCTATCCCGAAGGTCGGCGAGTGATGCACCTGCCGCGCGTCAGCCTGTTGTTGCTGCTGAGCGTGATGCTCACGCCATGGTTTGGATTCTGGGGACTGGGACCAGCGGCGGTTGCCCTGAGCCTGTTCAGCGCGGAACTGACGAAAAAACAGCGGGAGCTGCGGCGCGTCGGGGTCACGCTGTCCATCGGTCGAGTCGCCGTCGCGCTGGGCCGCGAACATGCGGCGGCGCTATATCACCTGAGCGCCAATACCGTCCGTTATTACAGCCTGCCGCTGCTCGTTATCGGTGGGATACAGCCGTCTGAGCTGCCCGCCATCCTCCTGCTGCTCATCATCGCGCCGCTGGCCGATCACCGGCGGTTGCGACCCCAATTGTCCCTACCAGTCTTTATCGGCCTGTATGGCCTGGAACTGGCCGCGTATCAAGTGGGACTCTGGCGCGGCTGTCGGCAACGGCGCACCTTGCGTCCGCTGCTGCCGCGCCTGATCTGGCGGAGATAATCGATCATGATCAATCCCCGCCGCGTTTTACCGTTGTCGTATCCCTGTGCATCGTCAACCTGAAGGAGATCATCCCGATGTTCATTCCTGTCGAGCAACGCCCCGAAACGTCCACTCTCCACGCGGCGCCCGTCCCGGAGATCACACCGATTCCCGAGGTGGTGGCCCGACATCCCGAACCTCCGGTGGAACTGCCGGAGGTTACGGAAGAATTGCTGATCGAGGAGGTCAGCATCGACGGCATGTGCGGCGTTTATTGAGATCGGCGCTGACCGATACCTGCAAGGGCCGGTCAGCCAACTGATTGTCGTGGTTCATTAAACCGGGAAAGGCGGGGCAAATGGGCAAACTGGAAGGCAAAGTCGCTTTCATTACCGGCGCGGCGCGCGGCCAAGGCCGGGCGCACGCCGTGCTGATGGCCCGCGAGGGGGCCGATATCGCGGCGCTGGACATCTGCCGCGATCTTCCCTATCCGCGCTATTCGCTGGCGATGCGCAGCGACCTGGAGGAAACCGTCCGACAGGTGCGGGGATGCGGACGCCAGGCGTTGGAGCTAGTCGCCGATGTCCGCGACAGCGCGGCGATGGCCGCCGCCGTCGAGAAGACGATAGCGACTTTCGGGCACATTGACATCCTGGTCTGCAATGCCGGCATCGCCGACATGGCCCTGACCTGGGACATCACCGAGGAATGGTGGGACATGATGCTCGACGTCAATCTCAAGGGCTATTGGCTGGCGGTGAAATACGTCGTCCCACGGATGTTGGCTCAGGGAACGGGCGGCAGCATCGTCATGACCTCGTCGGTCGCCGGTCTGCGCGGCGAACCGGGCATGGCCCATTATTGCGCGTCGAAATGGGGCGTCGTCGGACTGGCCAATTCGCTGGCGCATGAACTCGCGCCGCACCACATTACCGTCAACACGCTGCATCCCACCGCCGTCGATACCGACATCATCACCGGTATGGCCCAGGCCGCCGACATGGCGACGGAGGATCTGGTCGAATTCATCCGCCACGGCAACGCCCTGCCGGTCAAACTGATCGACGTGGAAGATGTCGCCAAGGCGGCCTTATGGCTGGTCTCGGGTGAAGCGCGCTACGTGACCGGGCAGAAACTCAATATCGATGCGGGGAGAATGCTGAAATGAACACAACGGTCGAACTTGCCACCTGCTACCGGCTGGCTCCGGGGGTGGCGATCCGCCCGGAGCGCTTCGGCGGTCTGGTGTACCGTTACGACAACCGCCGCCTGTATTTCCTGTATTCCCATCGAGCGGTCGAGTTCGTGAACCGTCTGGATGGTCACCGTTCCTTGCGGGAAACGCTGGATGATTTCCTGACATCTCGGGAAATGCCACCATCAACCAGCGAGACGCTGGTCAAAGCGGTCGCGCAATTGGAGCGATTGGGTCTTTTGACCCATGGCGCGTGAATGACGCTGCGGGAATCATCGACGCGATTAAAGCCGCGCTGACCCGTTTTATGGCGTCGGGTATTCACGTGGCTGAATGCCATGCTTGCGCATCTTGCGGTATAGCGTGTTGCGACTGAAACCCAAGTGCGCGGCGGTATTGGTGATATTCCAACCATGACGATCCAGTTGGTTTAACAGCGCTTCCCGCTCCGCGTGCGCGAGACCGCCCGTGGCCATGTTGCTCGGTATCGCCGCGCCATAACGCAAAGCGCGCCACGTTGGGTCATGCGGCGTCAGACCGGTAATCTCCGCCGGCAGATTTTCGAGCTGGATACACTGCTCATCGCACAGCGCCACCGCCGTGCGCAGCACATTGCGCAATTGACGGATATTGCCCGGCCACGAATAGGCGTTCAGCGCCATCAGCGCGTCTTCGGCGATACGCACGCTCATACCGTCGCTTTCCGCCGCCAGCAGGCTGCGGATCAGCAACAGCCGATCGCTGCGCTCGCGCAAGGCGGGCAAGCGTAATTCCAGACCATTCAACCGATAAAAGAGATCTTCCCGAAATGCCCCAGTGGCCATATGTTCCCGCAGATTGCGATGCGTGGCGCTGATCAGGAAGACATCCACCGGCACCGGCGTATCGCTGCCGAGCGGTAGCACCTCCTTTTCTTCCAGAACCCGCAGTAACCGGGTTTGCAAAGGCGGTGGCATATCGCCGATCTCGTCCAGAAACAGAGTGCCACCATGGGCTTGCAGAATCTTGCCACGCCGGCCTTCCTGGCGTGCGCCGGTAAATGCTCCGTATTTGTAGCCAAACAATTCGCTTTCGATCAAGGTTTCCGGGATCGAGGCGCAATTCACGGCGACGAAAGGTTTGTCGGCGCGTGCGCTGGCATCGTGAATCGCCTTGGTGAAAGCCTCCTTGCCGGTACCGGTTTCGCCAGTCAGCAGAATATTGACGCGCTTGTTCATGACCCTCCGAACGCAATCGACGTTGTACGCCATCAGCGGGTCTCTCCCGGCCAAACCCTCCAGGGTTTTCAGCGGCGGGAGCAAAGGCTCGGTTTCCGCCGCCGCCAAGCGCAAGCCGCTCTTGGGCGACCGTCGTTCTGTGCCATACAACAGCGTAAAAAACCGATGGCCGGTCTTGTCGACGATGGGCCACAATGTTCTGGGCTGGCCGCTGGCGTGGCCGAGCAGAGTCTCCAAGGCGATGGCGAAAAGGCGGTCGATACGCTGGCCGACCAGTTGATGGCGCGGTTGTCGGAGCTGATCCGCCGCACTCTGGTTAGCGGCCAGGATGCAGCCGCCATCATCGAAAGCCAGTAGGCCCTCGTTGCTCCCGCCAATGAATTCCGGTTGGTGGTGGAAACGTAGAATCCATTGCTGGCGAAACACCCGTAGAAAAAACCCGTGTTCGATCATTCGGGCGCTCAGCGCGGCCAGCGCGAGGGTATGAAACTGGCTTTGTCTGGAATCCTGGGAACTGACCGAGGAGATATCCAGCACCGCCAATAACTGGTTCCGCGGACCGAAAATCGGCGCCGCCGAGCAGGTCAATTGGATATGCCGGCTAAGGAAGTGCTCATTGCGGTGAACGGTCAGGGCACGCTGTTCGATCAGGGCGGTGCCAATACCGTTGGTTCCCTCGTTTTCTTCGTCCCAGATGGCGCCTGGCCACAGACCCACCTGCTTGAAAGGTCTGCTCAAATTAGCATCGCAGATCCAGTTGACGATCACGCCATCGCCATCGGTCAGGATCACCGCAAAGCCCGAGCCGGCGATCCGCTGATAGAGGCTATTCATTTCAATCCGGGCGATTTCCAGAAAGTCATCCAGGCGTTGCTGGTGTTCGCGCAAACGAATCTGTTCGAGTACCTGGGTCTGATGAGAATGAACGGCGTCAAGGCCGTAATTGTTGACGCAGCGGATCCAGGAACGGGCAATACTGGCCTCCAGTGAAGATTCGGTCCTGGTGCCCTGCACCACAGACAAAATATGCTCTGCATGCGCGGTCGTCTCGTCCAACATGGTTCCTCCTCATCACGGCAAGTCTCCCTATCTAACCGTAGGGTCAACGGTCGCCGAACACCGAACTGAGTCGTTGTTGTTGCTTTCGGTATCGATGAACGCTCAATGGGTGTCTGAATGGAAGCCATGGGAAGATAAGGCACGACGTCACTTTTCCGCACAGATACCCACATAATAATATAGACCCTTGTACGGCAGCCGTTTACCTAACATCATCGGCATACACCACACGCCGGGCTGGGTTTGCGTTACACTGTGGGAGCGGTGCGAGCAACGGCAGACCTGCCGATTCCATCGCTGTCCGGCACCGCGCGATCCTCGTATCCGTGAGGTATGCAATCATGCCAGACTCCAAACAGACCGTTCCGGCCGCTCCCGTCCAAGCAGCGACGCCCGAGCAGTCGACCACCCCCAAGATCGAACCCGCACCCAAACAGCCGATTCGTTCCTGGCTCGGTCCGTCCGGCCAAAAATCCTCGGCGCACCGCGCCTACGGTATTGAGCGCTCCTTGCTCGGTACCCACATTCCCGAAACCATCGACCGGATGGTCAACGCCAACCTCGCGCGCGGCACCGCCGGGACATCGCCAGCGGTACTGGCCATGGCCTACCTCGACTGGCTGATGCACTTGGGTCTTTCTCCGGGCAAACAGGCGCTGCTGAACGAAAAGGCGGTTCGCAAGATGGTGCGACTGGCGCTGTACGCGTTCAAGGCCAGCCAGAATCCCGAGATCCCGCCCTCCATTGAGCCCTTGCCCCAAGATCACCGTTTCGATAGCGAGAGCTGGCGGCAATGGCCATATAACCTCATCTCGCAGTCGTTTCTATTGACTCAGCAGTGGTGGCACAACGCCACCACTCATGTTCGTGGCGTTAACAAACAGGACGAAGCGATCGTCTCCTTCGTGACGCGGCAAATCCTCGACATGTTCTCGCCCTCCAACTCGCCGCTCACCAACCCGGAGATCCTCAAGGCTACCATGGAAGAAGGTGGCCAAAACCTGGTGCGCGGTTGGACCAATTTCATGGCCGATATGGAAACGGCGATAGCCAGTAAACAGTTGGGCGGCGAAGCGGAGCAATTCGTGGTCGGCCGTGATGTGGGCATCACCCCAGGCAAGGTGATCTTCCGAAACCACTTGATCGAACTGATCCAGTATCGACCAACGACCGCCGAGGTACATGCCGAACCGGTTTTGGTGGTGCCGGCCTGGATCATGAAGTACTACATTCTTGACCTGTCGCCGCACAACTCCATGGTCAAATATCTGGTGGAAAAGGGGCACACGGTTTTCATGATCTCCTGGAAGAACCCGACCGCCGCAGATCGCGATATCGGCATGGACGACTACCGGCAGCACGGCGTGATGGCGGCGCTGGACGCCATCTCGGCGATTTTGCCTGGACGCAAGGTCCACTCGGTCGGCTATTGTCTCGGTGGCACCTTGCTGACCATCACCGCCGCCGCCATGGCTCGCGACAGCGATCACCGCCTCAAGACCATGACCCTATTCGCGGCGCAAACCGATTTCACCGAGGCGGGCGAACTGCTGTTGTTCATCAACGAAAGTCAGGTCTCCTTCCTGGAAGACATGATGTGGGATCAGGGCTATTTAGATGCGGACCAAATGGTGGGTGCCTTCCAGATGCTACGCTCCAACGATTTGATCTGGTCGCGACTGGTCCATGACTACCTTCTGGGGCGTCGTCAGTCGCTCAACGATCTGATGGCTTGGAATGCCGATCAGACCCGGATGCCGTTCCGCATGCATTCCGAATACCTGCGACATATCTTTCTCGGCAACGAACTCGCCACGGGCCACTACAAGGTCAATGGCCGCACCATCGCCATTACCGACATTCGCGCGCCGATCTTCACGGTCGCCACCGAACAGGATCACGTCGCGCCCTGGCGGTCTGTCTACAAGATCAACCTGCTGGCGGACGCCGACGAAGTCACCTTCCTGCTGACCAGCGGCGGGCACAATGCCGGTATCGTCAGCGAGCCCGGTCACCACCGGCGCAGCTTTCAGATGGCTACCCGCAACGATCAGGATCGCTACATAGACCCGGATACCTGGCAGGCCACCATACCCAAGCAGGAAGGCTCCTGGTGGCCGGCTTGGGAAGCGTGGCTGACCAAGCATTCGGCGGCGCATCAAGTCTCGCCGCCGCCGATGGGCATGCCGGAAAAAGGGCTATACCCGATTTGCGAGGCGCCGGGTACTTACGTGTTGCAGAAGTAGCGGCGAATGGCCAACCGGCTTACGACCTCGTCGGACAGCGAGGTTGTGCAATTCCTGCAAAAAGCGGCTCGCACTCCCGTCGCCGCGAAACCGAGCGGCCGCTTGATCTTCGCCCTGGATGCCACCGCCAGCCGCCAGCCGACCTGGGATCGAGCCTGCCAGTTGCAGGGAGACATGTTCGCGGCCACGACGGATATCGGCGGGCTGGCCGTGCAACTGGTCTGGTACCGGGGTTATGGCGAATTCCAGGCCGAGCCGTGGCTGAGCCAGGCCGCCGACCTGCAACGGCGCATGACTTCGGTGCAATGCCGGGGTGGCTTGACCCAGATCGGTCGGGTGCTGGAACACGCCACTCGCGAAACCCGGCTGCATCGGGTCAACGCCCTGGTGCTAGTCGGCGACTGTCTCGAAGAAGCCGTGGACCCGCTTTGCCATCAGGCTGGTCAGCTCGGGTTGTTGGGAGTACCGGCCTTTGTCTTCCAGGAGGGTGACGACCCCGATGCCACGCTGGGTTTCCGGGAAATCGCTCGGCTGACTCGTGGCGCCTATTGCACCTTCGACAAGGGTAGCGCCCGGCAATTACGCGAGTTGCTCACCGCCGTGGCGGTCTATGCCACGGGTGGTCGCGCGGCGCTGGAGGAATTCGGCCGTCGCCACGGCGGTCTGGTGCGACAACTGACCCGCCAACTCTGAGCAAACCGATGCTGATTCGGGTGTTGCTGGTCGCGGCTGTCCTGATCAGCCTGTATCTGTTGGTTCGCAAGTTGCGCCGCTCGGGTTCGAGTGCCCGCTTGCCGCGCCTGTTGGCGGCGGCTGGGATCGCCGGTTTTCTGATGCTGCTGACCGTGCGTGGCGGTGCCGAGATTGCCATGCCCTTGCTGGCCGTTCTGGCGCCATTGCTGCTTCGCTGGTTGCAGCTCCCCTCCCCCTCCTCCACCGCAACCGGTCAGGCCAGCCCGAACCAGTCCACTGTTACTACCCGTTTTCTGGTCATGACGCTCGATCATGTCTCCGGCGTCATGACCGGCACGGTTCGCGAAGGCCGCTTTGCCGGCCGATCCCTGCAAGATCTCACTCGACCGGAATTGTTGGAACTCTGGCGGGAATGCCAGCCTGATCCGCAGTCGACGGCAGTGTTGGAAGCCTATCTGGATCGCCATGTCGATGCGGGTTGGCGCAACCAGGCGGACACCGAGCGGAAGGATCGGACGCAAGCCACGGCAAACGATCATATGGATCGGGCCGAAGCCTATCGGGTCCTCGGCCTGCAATCCGGTGCCGGCCGCGACGAAATCCAGGCCGCCTACCGTCGTCTGATCCAGCGGGTTCACCCCGATCAGGGCGGTTCCAGTGATCTGGCCGCGCGGATCAATCAGGCACGGGATGTCTTGCTTCGTCGATAGGAACTTCAGTGCTGACCGTACCGGCGGCGGCTGAGCGCCAGTCGCTTCTCGTAGCATTCCCGCGCCAAGGCAAGATCGTCAAGGAACCAGCCCAGTTCGCTCAATAACAGGGCTTGCGGGCCATCCACCAGCGCCTTGGCTGGTTCCGGATGGAAATCCACCAGCACCATGTTGGCGCCGGCCACCACGCCCTGCGCGGCGGCGTGCATCAGATCCAAAATCCCGTCCGGTGCATGCTCGCGCGAACCGACCGAATGCGAGGGATCGACGCACACCGGCATGCGGGTCAGTCGCTTGATCACCGGTACTTGACTGAAATCCACCAGGTTGCGGTGCGGGTCGCCCATGTTGGTTTTCACTCCGCGCAGACAGAACACCACCCGCGAATTGCCCTCGCTGGCCAGATACTCGGCGGCGTTGAGCGACTCGTTCAGGGTGATGCCGAATCCCCGCTTGAATAGCACCGGAAATTCTTGCTGACGCCCAACCGCTTTCAGTAGCTCGAAATTCTGAGTGTTACGTGTGCCGATTTGCACCATGACTCCAGTGGGTCGTCCGGCCTGCTCCAGGCTTTCATGGATTTCCGCCAGATGATCCTCGTGGGTGATCTCCATGGCGATGACCTTGATGCCGTATTTGCCCGCCAGATCGAATACGTACGGTAGACAGTCCTTGCCATGTCCCTGGAAGGAATAGGGATTGGTGCGAGGTTTGTAGGCTCCCATTCGTGTGCAGGTCTGCCCGTGGTCCCGCAGGGCCACGAGCATCTGTTCCACATGTTCGGGGGTATCCACGGCGCACAGCCCGGCAAAAATATTCAGGGTATCCTGAGCGAAGCGAATGCCGTTGTATTCGAAGCCGTTGGTGCGTTGTTCGTCCTGGTGCCGGCCCAGAATACGGTACTCTTCGGATACCCGGATGACTCGTTCCACCCCCGGCAAGGCATGAAGGTCTTCGGCCGACAAGGTCTTGGTGTCGCCGATCAGGTAAATCTCGGTGAGCGTCTGTTGTGCACCCTGCACCTTGTGAACGCGCATGGTGATGCCTGGCATCTGGGACAGATGGTCGAGCGTCGTCCGATACTCTTCGGAGATCTCCGTAATGTTTGGATCCAAAATAATGATCATGGCGTTGTTTGCACCTAGATGGAGTAGCCAGAGCCTCTTTTCCCGGCGGGACGCCATACTACCATTGCCCGACGGCAGCGCTAGTACATCCACAAGCCGGACCGCGTCATCATGAGCCGCTGGCCATCGTCGCTTTTCAGTCTCCGCTTGCGCGGCGAACTTGCCGCTCTGCTTCGGATCGGCGGCCCGCTGATGGCCGCGCAGTTGGTACAGACGGCGATGGGGTTTTTCGATACCGTCATGATGGGTCGGGTTGGGCCGATCGAACTCGCCGCGGTCGCCATCGGGACCGGATTGTGGCACGCCCTGTTCTTGTTCGCGCTGGGTATCCTGATGGCGTTGAGCCCCTCCGTGGCCCAACTCAACGGTGCCGGCCGCATCGCCGCGATTGCGCCGCTGGTTCGGCAGGCGCTATGGCTGGGCGCGGCCTTGGGTTTGTTTTGCTGGGCGATGTTGCGGCGGATGGAGGCGGGATTGACCTTGTTAGGCATCGAACCGGCCATCGTGCCCATCGCCGGTGATTACTTGCGGGCGCTGTCCTGGGGAATGCCACCGATCTTCGTCTATATGGGCCTGCGCTTGTTTAGTGAAGGGATCGCTCGAACCCGTCCGGTCCTGCTGATCAGTCTGCTTGGGTTGGTGGTCAACGTTTTGGCCAACTACGCATTGATTTTCGGTCGTTGGGGTTTTCCGCCCATGGGTGCGTTGGGCTGTGGGATCGCAACCGCTCTCGGCATGTGGACGATGCTGGTGGGTATGGTCGTCATGATGTGTTTGGATACCCGCTATCGCCACTATGGTTTGTTTCGACAATGGAATTGGCCATGCTGGCGGGAATTGCGGCCGTTGCTGGTTTTGGGATTGCCGATTGGCATCGGGTTGTTTTTGGAAACCGCCATTTTCGCCACCGTTGCCCTGTTGCTGGGCCGGCTCGGCGCGGTGGCGGCCGCCGCGCATCAGGTGGCTTTGAACGTGGCGGCCATGACTTTCATGATCCCATTGGGCTTGAGTATGGCCACCACCGTGCGGGTGGGACATGCCATGGGCGTGGGCGATCCACGCGCGGCCCGATACAGCGGTCTGATTGGCATCACCCTGTCCGGGTTGTTCATGGCGGTCATGGCGATACTGATCTTCAGTGCTCATCGAACGATAGCGTGTTTCTATACCGACGATGCGGCGGTGGTGGCGGTGGCGGCGGGTTTGTTGCGACTGGCCGCGCTGTTTCAGATTTCCGATGGTTTGCAGGTGGGGGCTCTTGGCGCGCTGCGCGGTCTTAAGGACACCCGGCTGCCCTTGGTGATCGTGCTGGTTGCTTATTGGTTGCTGGCCTTTCCGTTGGCCTGTCTGGGAGTTCGCGTGGGATTGGGACCAGCCGGTCCGTGGCTGGGTTTGATCGTGGGTCTGACCGTGGCCGCCGTGTTATTGAATCTGCGGTTCTGGCGACTCAGTGCCCGTCGGGGATGATGATGTCCAGTCCTTTCAGGTAGGGTTTGAGCGCCTCGGGAACTTGAATGTGGCCTCGCTCGTCTTGGTAGTTCTCGATCACCGCCACCAGGGTTCTGCCCACCGCCAGGCCGGAGCCGTTAAGCGTGTGAACCAGCTCTGGTTTTCCCGTGGCGGGATTGCGCCAGCGGGCTTGTAGTCGTCGGGCCTGAAAAT
>DAOTGT010000033.1:7604-23315 GCA_035447285.1 Candidatus Competibacter sp. | reverse complement strand
CGATCCGATCAGAACCGGCGTTGTGGCTTTCGTCTACAGCCTGCGCACCGCGATCCTGCCGTTTCTGTTCATCTACAACACCGATTTGTTGCTGATCAACGTGGATTGGGTGCACGGCATCGTTATTTTCGTCGTGGCCACCGTTGCCATGCTGTTGTTCGCCGCCGCCATGCAGGGCTATTTCTTTGCCCGAAGTCGATTCTATGAATCCATTTTGCTGATGCTGATCGCCTTCACGCTGTTCCGTCCCGGTTTCTGGATGGACATGATCTCTCCGCCTTACCAGGAGCTGGCGCCCACGGAGTTGATGGCGGAAGCTGACAAGCTGGTGCCGGGCACGGAGATCCGTTTGCATATCGATGGCACCGATGACGTCGGCAAACCGCGTAGTTTCGTGGCCGTGTTGCCGATGGGTGACGGCGCCACGGGCGAGGAGCGCTTGACGAACACCGGTCTTGAAGTACTGGAGGAGGACGGCAAGCTGCTGGTCGATAACGTCGCTTTCGGCAGCGCCGCCCAGAAAGCGGGTTTGGCGTTCGATCAAAGCATCCATGGGGTGTTATTGCCCCTGGATCAGCCTCGGAAGGAATGGCTGTGGATTCCCGCGTTCCTGGTGCTGGCGCTGATCGTCAAACTACAACGGGCACGTCTTGGTCGCGAAACGGCGCTGGCCGCCGCTTGAAGGAGAACGCCATGTATAAAGACATTCTGTTTCCGATCGATTTGAATCAAGACAGTTCTTGGGTCAATGTATTGCCGTCCGTCATTGAGTATTGCAAGGCATTCAATTCGCGCCTGCATGTGGTCACCGTGGTGCCCGATTTCAGCATGCCACTGGTCGGTAGCTATTTTCCCGAGAATTTCGGCAACAAAATGGTGGAGGACACCAACAAGCGTCTGCACGCGTTCATCAAGGAGCATGTGCCTTCCGAGGTGCATGTACAGCACATTGTCGCCGAGGGTGTTGTGTATAAGGAAATCATCCGGATGGCCAATGAAATCGGTGCCGATCTCATCATCATGGCCTCACATCGTCCAGAATTGGGGGATTTTTTGGTCGGCCCGAATGCGGAACGGGTAGTCCGGCATTTTAATCGATCCGTATTGGTGGTCAGAAATTGAAGCAGAGAGCAAGTCCAGGGAAGAGCATACGGCTTTATTTGAATAACCCCGATGTTTCCACGACATGGTCGATGGATTGTTCCGCCCTGAGCAGTTCGAAACGCACTTCGTTGTCATCTCCGATGTGAAAGCCGTAGACGGCGGCGTCGGGGAGGCTGTTGTACTGGAAGGGTGTGGAAAAATAATAGGCGCCGGTGTCGTGGGCCAGGATGAAATCCCCCGGTTCGAGCAGCGGTAGCGGGCGTTCGTGGGCGAGGATGTCGCCGGCAAAGCAGCACGGACCCGCCACATCCTGAGGAATTTTCTCGCCCCGCTTGAAGCGCCCTTGCGCGTCGAAAGCGCTCAGGCGGATGGCCCACATCTCTGGTAGGAACACCGTGCGCGCCGCGACTTGCGCCCCGGCATGAGTGATGGCGATATGCCGGTCGCCACTGGTTTTGGTGTACTCCACGCGGGCGGCGATGAAGCCGTTCTTGGCCACGACCGACCGCCCGAACTCGGTAATCACCCGATAGGCACCCGAAAACAACGCCGGCGCGTGGGCACGCAGCAGCGCGGCGTATTCGTCATAGCTCGGCGTGAACTCGTCGCTGGCAAAGTTGACCGGTAAACCTCCACCGATATCGAGAACTTGCACCTGTTGGCGTCCCACGGCGGCGTTGATCTCCTCCGCGAAGGCCACCACCTTGGCGACCCCACTGGCGATCAGTTCGAGCGAGCAGCCTTGCGAGCCGACGTGGGTATGCACGCCGGTCAGCCACGGCCGTTCGATATAGGCTTGAATCAGCCGGGCTCGCTGGCCCGCGTCCTCCAGCGGGATGCCGAATTTCGAGGTTCGGGTGGCGGTGCTGGTGGCGGCGATGGTGCCGACCCCGACCTGTGGGTTGATGCGAATGCCGATCTCGGAATTCGACGACGAGGTGGCCATCAACGCCGTCACCCGTTCCAGTTCCTGGAAGTTGTCGATGTTCAACGCGATGCCCAGCCGCAGCGCCTGTTCGATTTCCCCCAGCGTCTTGGCGGGGGAGTCGAGCACGATCTCGTGAGGCAAGAAACCGGCGCGGCGGGCTTGGGCGAACTCGCCGGGGCTGGCGACCTCGCATCCCATTCCGCATTGGCGTAGCAGCGCGAGTACCCGGTGCAGACAATTGGCCTTGGCGGCGAAGGCATGGGTGAAATGATCGTCGAACGCTGCCCGCAGACTCGCCACGGTCTTTTCGATACCGTCCATGTCGATGAAGGCCGCCAGCAGATGTTTTTCACCGAGTAGCCCGTGTGCGACAGCCGCCTGCATCACGGTTTCCTTGCGGGGAGAGATGTCGTCGTTCATGGCGGGTTCCTTGTTGGTGGGCGGCAATGGCCATGGCTTCGGTCGCGGTCGGCGTGAGGATGGGCAGGGAAGCATGGTGCTTAAGATATATGTGGAATTCGCATCTTGGAAGGAGCAATTCCACGGCGCAAGTGGTTGTGCCGGTAGGAAAAGAACATTTATATGTTTTTTAAATTAAAGGAACAAATGTATTTACACGAAAATAAGTTTGTGTATACTTCGAAAAAACAAATGTACTTTTTATATCTTTACAATACTGATGCGGCTATCCATGGCCCCCATTGCGATGAATAAACCGACTTTCGAAACCCTGATCTATCAAGCGGATCGGCCATACGCCGAAATTCACTTCAACCGCCCGCACCGCCTCAACGCGGTCGTCGAGCAGTTCTACACCGAATTGCTGATGGCGCTGTCGCTGGCTGAACGCGATTCAGCGATCCGGGCCGTCATTCTCACCGGCACGGGTCGAGCGTTCTGCGTCGGCGCCGATTTGAAGGAGCACGGGGCAGGGCAACGCACTGCCCATCAGCGGCGTCAGTATCTACAACTCGGCAACGATGTATGCGAGAAGATCTTCCGGCTAAGCAAGCCAGTGGTGGCGGCCGTCAACGGCTATGCGCTGGGTGCGGGGGCGGAAATGGCCGTGTCCTGCGATTTCATGCTGATGGCCGAGAGCGCGCAAATCGGCTTTCCCGAAGTCAGCATCGGCACCAGCGTGGGCGGGGGTGTCACCCAGATCCTGCCGCGCCTGGTCGGTCTCAACAAGGCCCGCGAGTTGCTCTTTTTGGGTACCCGCATCGATGGAGCCGAAGCGCAACGCATCGGTCTAGCCACTCAGGTTCATCCCGATGCGGAACTGCTGGAGCGCGCCCGGCAATTCGCCCTGGAACTCGCGGGTAAGGCGCCCGTATCGATGACCGTGGCGAAAAATCTGCTCAACCAAGCTACCGGTCATGATTTCGCCACCCAATTGCAATTGGAACTCGATGGCGTGTTCAGTTGCACGGTGACCGAAGATTGGCGGGAAGGGGTGAATGCCTTCGCCGAAAAACGCGCGCCAAGATTCAAGGGGTATTGAGCATGAGCAGTCCGCTGCATCAATTCCTGGCGCCCGACTCGATTGCCATCATCGGTGCTTCCCTCGATCCGACCAAACGCGGCTACAAGGCGCTGGTCGGTCTTCTCGGTGACGGTTATGCCGGCAAGATCTATCCGATCCATCCCAAGCTGGAGGAGATTATGGGTCTCAAAACCTATCCCTCCATCGAACAGGTGCCGGAACCGGTGGATCTGGCGCTGATCTGCACGCCGGCGAAGACATTACCCGGCATTCTCAAACTGAGCGGCCGAAATGGCGTCAAGGGCGCGGTGATCTTGGCCAGCGGTTTCGGCGAAGCCGGTGAGACCGGCGCCCGACTGGAACGGGAAACCCTGGAAGCGGCGCGGCGCGGCGGGGTACGCATCATCGGCCCCAATACCTCCGGCTTGTTCAATCTGCACAAGAAGGTCAACCTGTTGGCGCTGGACGCGGTCAAGCCCGGCAACGTCGGCATCGTTTCGCAGTCGGGCAACATGTTGCTGGCCTTGGCGTTGGAGGCCCAGCACAACGGCCACATCGGTTTCAGCACCTATGTCGGACCGGGTAACCAGACCGACATCGGTTTCGCTGACTACCTGCGCTATCTGGGCGAAGAGGCGAACACCCAGGTTGCGACCTTGTATGTCGAAGGTTTCAAGAATGGCCGCGAGTTTTTGCGGGTCGCTCGGGAAACCGCCCGGAAAAAGCCGGTCGTGGTCTACAAGTCGGGCAGCACGGCGGCTGGCCAGAAAGCGGCCAGTTCGCACACCGGGGCGCTGGCGGGCAGCTACGCCATGACCGTCGATGTGCTGCGGCAAGCCGGCGTCAATGTGGTCGGTAAGTCCGACGAGATCTTGCCGGTCGCCGAAGGGTTGGGGCTGTTGCAACAGGCCGCTGGCCGGCGCGTGGCGGTCTTGGCCGACGGCGGCGGACAGGCCACCATCGCCTCCGATCGGCTTTCAGAAGCGGGCTTGCGGTTGGCCGAATTGGAAGACGTCACTCGGGAGCGATTGCGCGCCGTGCTGTTTCCTCAGGCGTCCCTGGCCAACCCGATCGATGTGGCCGGCAGCACCGACGCCAATCCCCGGTTGCTGGCGACTTGTGCCGAAATACTCTGTCAGGATCGCAACGTCGATCAGGTTTTTCTGGTTGGCATGTTCGGTGGCTACGGCATTCGTTTCGCCCAGGAGTTGGCCGGCGATGAATGGGTCGCGGCCCAGGAAATCGCCGCAATCAAGCAGCAGAGCGACAAGCCGCTGGTCGTTTACAGCTTGTACGCGCCGCTGAAACCCGAACCGCTGGAAGTGTTGCGCGGGTCTGGTGTGCCGGTGTACGACTCCATCGAGCACGCGGTGGAAGTGCTGGCCGCCTTGAGCGAGCGCGGCGAGTTTGCCCAGCGTGATGCCAGCGCCGTTCACGCGGAACCCGTGCCGCCGAATGCGGCGATACAACGGATGATTGCCGCCGCGTGCCAAGCAGGCCGGGACCTGCTCGAACCCGAAGCCAAGAACCTGTTGGCTGCTTATGGCATCGACGTGCCGGTGCAATGCTGGATTGCCAGTGCCGCCGATCTGGACACGCTGGACCCCGCATGGCTTGACCGGCCAGTGGCCATGAAAGTGGTGTCCAAGGACATCCTGCACAAGTCGGATGCGGGCGGCGTCAAGCTGAACCTGCAAGGACGCGACGCGCTGCGCGCCGCTTACGCGGACATCACGGCCTCGTGCCGCGCCTACCAGGCTGACGCGGACATTGCCGGTGTTCTGCTCACACCGATGGTGCCCAAAGGCGTGGAGGTCATCATCGGCGTCAGCCGCGATCCGATCTTCGGCCCGGTCATGATGTTCGGTCTGGGCGGGATCTTCGTGGAAATCCTGGAGGATATCGCCTTCCGTTCGATCCCGCTGAGCCGCCAGGACGCGGAATCCATGGTGAATCAGATCAAGGCCCGCAAGATTCTGGAAGGTGCGCGCGGCGCGGCGGGCGTGAGCAAGGCAGCGTTGGTGGAATTGATCCTCAAGGTAGCGAACCTCATCGAGGCGCATCCCGAAATCGCGGAGATCGATCTCAATCCGCTGATGGCCTATCCCGATGGCTACGCCGTGGTCGATGCCCGTATGATTCTCGATCGGTTCGGCTGAAGGAGACAATGAGCATGAGCACTCTGCCTACCCTGCAAGATGCGGATCTGGCGCTCGACAACCGAGTCGCCACCTTGACGATGCGGCGTGACGATGTGCGAAACGCCCTGACCGGAACCCATTTGATCGACGACATTGTGCGCGCGGTGGAATGGGCCAATGCCGACCCGACGGTTTCGGTGCTGGTGCTGACCGGAGTCGGATCGGCCTTTTCGGCGGGCGGCAACGTCAAGGATATGGCCAATCGCGGCGGCGATTTCGCCGGTGACGTGGCCGAGGTCGAGGAGCGCTACCGGCGTGGGATTCAGCGCATTCCACTGGCATTGCACAAGGCCGAGATTCCTCTCATCGCCGCAGTCAACGGTCCGGCCATCGGCGCTGGCTTCGATCTGGCTTGCATGTGCGACCTGCGCATCGGTTCGCCGCGCACCGTGTTTGGCGAGACTTTCCTTAATCTGGGGATCATTCCCGGTGACGGTGGGGCTTGGTTCCTGCAACGGTTGGTGGGTTATCAGCGCGCCGCTGAACTGACCTTGACCGGGCGTTTGGTGAAGGCCGATGAGGCGCTGGCGCTGGGGCTATTGCTGGAGGTGGCGCCCGAGGCGGAGTTGCTGGAACGGACTCATGCCCTGGCGCGACGCATCGCCGGGCAGCCGCCGAAAGCGCTGCGCTTGACCAAGCGCTTGCTGAAAATCGCCCAGCGCGAGAATCTGCCGGACTTTCTCGACCGTTGCGCCTGTTTCCAGGGGATGTGCCATAACAGTGAGGAGCACCTGGTCGCGGTCAACGCTTTTCTGGCACTCCAGCACAGTAGCGGGAAGTCATCATGACCGATGCCGAGCGCCGGGACATCATTGCCCGGTTGCAACGGGAACTGCCCGAACTGCGACCGGCGTTGCGGCGAGCGGCCAAGTTCATCCTGGATCATCCGCATGAGATTGGATTGCTGCCGATCCGCGACGCGGCGGCGCAAGCGCGGGTCAGCCCCAATACCCTGGTGCGCCTTGGGCAATGGCTCGGTTACCCAACCTACGATCACCTGCGTCAGCCGTTTCGGGAAGCGCTGAAGCAGGGTCCGCACACCATCAGTAGTCAGGCGCGCTGGTTGCAACAACTGGGGCAGGGTGAAGGATTCGCGCCGCTGTACGCACAGATGGCCGCCGCCAGCGTGTCCAACTTGCAACGGACTTTTTCGGAGAACGATCCGCACAAACTGGAGCAGGCGGCTCTTGAGTTGGCACAGGCTAAACAAGCTTACGTCCTTGGCTCGCGCAGCTCGTATTCCTTGGCCCATTATTTTTTCTATGTGGGGCGGATGGCGATGCCGAACCTGAACCTGGTGCCTCGGCATGTCAGCGCGCCGTTCGATGACCTGACGTTGGTGGGAGATCGGGATGTCGTGCTGGCGTTGAGCTACGCGCCTTATGCCAAGGACACGCTACAAGCCTGCGAATACGCCAAAGCGCGTGGTGCTAGGTTGATCGCGATCACCGACAGCGTGGCGGCTCCCTTGGTGTATCTCGCTGACCATGTGTTCGTTGTACCGACGCAAAGCCCGCAGTATTTCGCGTCGGCGGTGGCCATCATGGCGCTGTTGGAAACGCTCCTGGCGTTCGTGGTGGCCCAGGGCGGGCAGGAAACCCTGGATACCATTGCTACTTTCGAGAAAGTTCGCGAGGAAATGGCGGTGTATTGGAACGAGGCGGAACGTTCGCGAGGACGCGATTGAGGGGGTGTGCTCCGCCGGATTTTCGGATACTCATGGCCGGTTAGCACAAGGGTTCCGACTGGTGTTTGGTCCGCAATTTTCCTGAAAATCAGGCGAACTCTGCTTGTTTGTCACTACGAAGCTATACTTGTGACAGAAGTCCAAACGCTTCGCGCCCGAGACAACGATGCGGCGGATAGCCATCTGCGGGTTGCTTGGCGCTTCGCGCCGCACAACCACGCGGATCAAGCTGACATCGGCCGTCAAAGCCTTCGGCTTTTCCGTCCTCGCGGTTTATCCGCCGCCCCGTTAGGCGTCATCAAAAGAATGGAATGCCCGATGCCCACAACATCAGACTTCTACAAGGCCGACTTCAGCTCGACACTCTTCCCGCTGAAGATGAACCTGCTGATGTTTGAACATCACGCAAAGGAGTTGGAGGAATACATCTATCAGAAAATTCTGGACGATAAGCAACTCGGAGACAACTTTTTGCCCCAGCAGCGTGTACACGCAACTAAGCCGCGCGGGCATCTTCGCAGGACCACCAAGCTTGATCCTGTTGCTGAGTATTTCATCTACGACCTGACCAATAGGAACAGATCCATCTTTCGCAAGGAAGTGAGCGAATCGAGACGCAGCTTTGGCTACCGCTTTGTCAACGGCGCACATATTTCAGTCCACACTGCTTTCACCGCCTACAAGGCATGCCTCGCGGATTGCGGCAAGAAATTTAAACACAACATCAAGTTTGACATCGCATCCTACTTCAACAGCATATATCATCACGACTTGAGTCACTGGTTCGCCGGAAAGGATGGCGTTTCTGCGGTTGATTCAAATGCGTTCGGCAAGTTTCTTCGCGATATAAATGCCGGTCGAAGCGTTGATTTTCTTACTCAGGGAATCTATCCCTGTAAGATGATAGGAAACGAGTTCCTAAAGTTCATTGATCTATCTGCACAACTTAAGTCACCGATGCTCGTGCGCTTCATGGATGACTTCACACTGTTTGGGGATGACCCAGAGGTCCTAAGGCAAGACTTCATACGCATTCAGCAACTGCTTGGGCAATACGCCTTGAACGTCAATCCGTCGAAGACGTACTACGACAAAAAGTCAGGTGATTTGGAGAAAACACTATCCACACTTCAAGCATCCCTCGTTGAACTAGTCGATGATTTCGAGGCTGTGGAAGGCGTATCTGGCGCTGAGGTAGTTGAGGTAGAAGTTGGGGTAAAGCACTTTCTTAATCAGGAGCAGATCAATGGACTTCTCGGACTCTTGCGCGATGATTCGCTCGAAGAATTCGATGCCGATCTGATACTCAATTTCTTGCGGTCACACAGCGACGATATTCTTGAGCAACTTCCAACTCTGCTTCGAAAGTTCCCAAATCTAACTAAGCATATTCATTCGGTTTGTGCGTCCGTTACGGAGAAGGCTGAGCTTGCATCCCTCATATTAGATTACACAAAGACAGACGCCTTCTTTCTTGAGTATCAACTCTTCTGGCTGGCCTGTATCGTCGAGGACTATCTTCTTGGCCACGGCTCATATGGTGAGGCACTATTTGGACTTTTCGAACTCTCTGCGGATCACAAGATTGCCAGGGCCAAAGTACTTGAAATTCCAGAGCAGGGTTTTGGACTCAAGGAGATTCGATCAGAATACCTGAAAACTGGGCAGTCGGACTGGTTGGCGTGGGCGTCCGCGATGGGAAGTCGCTCGCTCAAGGCAGCAGAAAGGAACTACGCCCTGAACTATTTCTCGAAAGGTTCTCCGATCAATCATTTAATTGCGGAGTGCATCAAGAAACTTTAGGCATCGCGCGATGACGCCTAACACGTGGCTCAACCGGACGCACTCCAGTCGGCTGCGCCTCCTTTCGCGCGCGAGTTAGGCGCCCCGTAGTGCCTACGCTTCGCGCCCGCACTACGGGGCGGCGGATTGTAATCCGCATGGCTGCTTGGCGCTTCGCGCCGTACAACCACGCGGATCAAGCCGACATCGGCCGTCAAAGCCTTCAGCTTTTCCGTCCTAGCGGCTTATCCGCCGCCCCGTTGGGCACGAACTTTTTCACCAGTTGACCGAAGGAAGTGACCATGACGCAGCTCGACGTAATCAAGGTTGGACAGATGGAGATCAGGTATCTGATCGACGGAGCGGCCCACGCTGGAATGGGCGTATTCGAATTAACAGTTCCAGCAGGATCAAACGTTCCGCCGCCGCACAGTCATACCCACAATGAGGAATGCGTCTATGTTCTGGAGGGAACATTGCGCTACTCGGTCGACAACGATATACGGGATTTGCGCCCGGGTGACTGGATGCGCACACCCAGAGGCTCGGTGCATGGATTCAGTAATCCGCATACTGAGCGCGCGCGTGCGCTTATCGTGCTAACTCCCGATATCGGCGCGCAATACTTCCATGACGTTGCCAAAGTCGTCAATGCTGGCGGCCCGCCAGACCGCACGCAGCTCCTCGCAGTCATGGCGCGCTATGGCCTTGTTCCTGCTGCACCCCAACGTGTCTAATCATTGCATTCATTCCGATGCGCGTAAGAGTAGCGCGTGGCTAATGCATGAGTAGTGTGGATGTTTCACCCCATCACTACGGAGCGGTGGATTAAAATCCGCCGCTCCGCTAGAAGGTGTTGAGTAATAGCGGAGAATAGCGATGAAATATAAAATCGAATCAACCAAAAACGAAATCCATATCGAGGTTTCTGAGATTAAAGGGAAGCAGGAGAAATTACTGGAAGCTTTTCAAGAGTGCCAGGAAGGACGTTGCACGTGCCCTACCCAGGAGTATTCGAAGCTGGATTCACTGGAAATCGAAACTAACGAAGACATAATCAAGCTGAAACTCAAATCAAAACCAGATGTAAAATTCGATAACTCTGAAATTAGTAAATGTCTTGAGTACACCAAGGGAAAGGTGCTGAATGAAAACTGATCAACCGCCTTCTAACAAGCGCATGCAGTCGGACCCAGCAAAACTGAGCCACTGATGCGGAGCGTGATCCATCCCCTAGGTTTTTTTGTAACCCGAGGAGAAATCATCAAATGAAGCCAAATCCTTTTAATAGGCTCCACCTTTGGTTATTGCCCTGTTTGCTGCTATTAATTGCCCCCATGGGTTTTGCCGCCAATGACATTCGCACCGAGCGGGTACACTTCAAGAAGGGTGCTAATAGTGCCGTGGTCGAGGCCAGCATCAAGGGCTACGAGACTGTGGATTACGTATTGGGCGCTCATGCTGGCCAGTACATGAACGTCAGCCTGGCAACGAAACATGGCGCCACCTACTTCAATATCTTGGCTCCCGGCGAAAACGAGGTAGCCATGTTCAACGGCTCTGTCAGTCAAAACCAGTACGAGGGTACCCTGTCAGCGAGTGGTGACTACAAGATTCGCGTCTACATGATGCGCTCGGCGGCTCGCCGCAATGAGGTAGCCCATTATCGTCTGGAGATGATCGTCGATGGCGCTCGGCAGCCGACCGCTCACGCGCCCAGTCATGACGCCAAGGTGCCCGGAACTGACTTCCACGCTACCGGGAATATCCCCTGCTCAATGGGTAAGGGTCAGCCCACGGGCTCCTGCGCGTTCGGTGTCAAGCACGAGGGGAATGGCAATGCCATGGTGACGGTCACCAAGGTCGATGGGAGCCAGCGAGTCATTTTCTTCGAGGAGGGTCGCGCAATCGGCTACGACCAGAGCCAAGCTGACTCTGGCCGGTTCAAGGCCAAGAAAGAAGCAGGCCTCAACATCATCCACATTGGCGAAGAACGCTATGAGATCCCGGATGCAGTGCCCGAGGGTGGCTGAAAATCAACTTTCCTGTGGCACACCGTGGAGTTCCTTGCATCTCTGTTCGTCGGCAAGCCGGGCACATCCTCGTGGTAGCCTTGATATTTATCACGGGATGCCGGGCACTGCGGTTTGCAGTGCCCGGCATGACGCGTCGCACCCGCCCGCTGTTTATTGCCTCCATCATCTGGGGGCTTATGCGGCTTGGGAATGGCTGGTTCAGATCCAGACACCGGAAGCCAACATCCGCGCTGATCTGCTGTTGATATAGCCGGTGCTGGCAGTTGTCTCGGGATGGACGCTATTCCGTGCGTTTTGATAGGTATGGAGCTCATCCGCGTTTTTCCGGCGGTAGCCACCTAACGGGGCGTCGGATCAACCGGACTCACTCGCCTAAAATTGCACCTTGTCCGGGTTCGTTGATTATCTGCCGCCCCGTTGGATGCCGTAAACATGCGCCTCTGGTCGTTACATCCTAAATATCTGGATCCCCAAGGTCTTGTGGCGCTGTGGCGGGAGGCTCTCTTAGCGCAGGCAGTCCTTCGTGGAGAAACCCGTGGCTATCGTAATCATCCCCAGATGGACCGCTTTAAGAATCATTCGGCACCACTTGCAGCCATTTCTCTATATCTGAGGGGCATTCATGAAGAGGCGAAGGTACGGGATTATGCCTTTGATATAAGAAAAATAAAGCCAGGCAGGAAGACAGTGTCGCTCACCGTTACTACAGGTCAGATGGCATACGAGTGGGCACATCTTCTAGCAAAGCTGGAGGTGCGAAACCCAGCGTTATATCGAAAGTGGCGGAGTGTGGAAGTGCCAGAGGCCCACTCTATCTTTACCGTGCGTACTGGTGATGTTGAGTCATGGGAGCGTTATTGAGTTTCTGCACTCGGGAAGATATTGATGGTGGCGCGGAACCTTAATAACATACTGAGTATGCAAGGTTTTTTACAATTACGAACTCTCGGTTTTGCTGTGATATTTTACCTGCTGGCTCTTATGCTAATCTGCATTATTGGAACCATCAGATGACGACAAGCATGTAGAGCAACCGGACTTCGCCTGACCAAAGTTACATTTTGTCTGGGCTTGCTGGTAATCCACCGCTTTGCTAGACAGCATAAAGGTTATATAAGTGTATCAACTTATAGAGTATGTAAAAGACCAAGTATGGATATTTGAATATCCTGTCAGATTTGGCGGAATGGATTTATTTGCGCGTACAACAATAATAAAACTGGATAATGGGGAATTAATCGTTCACGATCCCAGTAACATAGATGACGTCATAAAAAATGAGATTGATTCACTTGGGATTGTTAAGTACATCATAGCGCCTGGGAATTATCATCATTTATTTGTCACTGATTTTCAGAGGAAGTACCCGAGTGCCGAAACATTCTTGTGTCCAGGGTTAGAACAAAAAAGGCCTGATATAAAATTTGATTGGATTTTAGATAATAAACCCGACGCGAGATGGGGGAGTGCTTTAGAACAAGTGCTGATACAAGGAACCAGGTATATGTGGGAAGTGGCTTTTTTCCATAGATCATCGAAGACGCTCATTCTCGTGGATTTGCTTGAAAATATTGGAGACGATTATCGGCACAAGGCGGGGCTGTTACTGCAATTCTGGTGGAAATACATATTTAGAATGTGGAACAACCCAAAGGCTGCCCCAGAATATCAAATGGGCTGGGGAAATAAAAATGTGGTCAAAAATGGGCTGAACAAGATACTGAGTTGGGATGCTGAACGAGTTATTATCGCACATGGAGAAAACATAGAGAAAAATGTAAATACTATACTTAGTAAAGCATGGAAAAGGGTGCTGAACGCCTAACCATCACATCAATTCGGTCTCGCTGATGCTTGCTGATCATGTGAAACGTTGATGTCCATAGCGTTGGGCAGTTGTCCATGGACGCCAGACCTCATCGACGGGGGCCGACGATCCTGTTGCCGCGAGCGGATTACAATGAGTTCAGAGACATCGCCCTACGGCAGGCTTGACCTTGTTTGGCTGGTATTTCTCACGGTTGTGGGGAGCATGCTGAGCGCAATTTTGGCGACGAGCGTGTTCGACCTGAGTGTCTTTCTTTCCGGGCTATTGTGCGTGGGTCTGATCGCCATCGGGCGTCGGGAAGGGTACCTGATCGGCCTTTATAACAGTCTATCCTACTCGATCCTGGCTTATGGCAACGGTCTGTACGGCGAGGTGTACCTCAATCTCCTCTTTTTTGTCCCAACGGGCATCGTAGGCTACGTCATGTGGCAACGCCATACGACACCGGGAAAGACTGTGGTGATGCGGCAGCTGGATTGGCCTCGACGGGTGTTCATCGCGGCGGTCTGCATCGTCTGCGCGGTGGGATTGGGGCTGATATTGGGACTGAACCCGAACCAGAATACGCCCTTTATCGATGCGACCACCAATGTGGTTTCCATCGTGGCCACCTTCCTGATGATGGCGCGATACAAGGAGCAGTGGCTGTTGTACATCATGCTCAACGTCATCACAATCGTCATGTGGATCCTGCGGGTCAGGGCCGGGGGCGAGTCGGGTGACTTGATGGTCCTGATGTGGTCGCTTTTCCTGCTGAATGCCGTGTTCGGGTACTGGCGTTGGCACATGGGCTCGAAGAGAGCAACGGCGGTCGATGTGCGTCAGAGCGTTGGGAAAGCAACATGCGACGTGGTCTGACGCTGGGCAAGTTCGCGCCCTTTCATCGCGGACACCAGATGTTGGTGGAGGCCGCGCTGGCCGAGGTGGACGAGTTGGTCGTGATGGTCTACGCCACGGACGTGACCGACGTGCCGCTCCAAGTCCGGGCCGGGTGGATACGAGCGCTATATCCAACGGTGCGGATCATCGAGGCCTGGGACGGTCCCGACGGCTACGGCGATACCCCGGAGATCCGCGGCGAACAGGAAACCTACATACTCAAGAAGCTTGGCGGGCTTCGTGTCACGCATTTCTACTCCAGCGAGTTCTATGGCGACCACGTAAGCCGAGCTCTCGACGCCGTGGACCGGCGGATTGACGAGGCACGCTCGGCCGTGCCAATCAGCGGGACCGCGCTCCGCGCCGACTACTTCGCGGGGCGGGAATACATTGCCCCACAGGTCTACGCCGACCTGATCACCAAGGTATGTTTCATGGGCGCGCCTTCGACCGGCAAGACAACCCTTGCCCGGGTCATGGCGGAGCAGCACAAGACGGTGTGGATGCCGGAGTACGGCGCGGAGTATTGGCTGGAGCACCAGGTTGATCGGCGGATTACGCTGGAGCAGTTCGAGGCGATTGCCCCAGAGCACAATCGCAGAGAGGACACGCTGACACTGGAAAGCCGCAACTATCTATTCTGCGACACGAACCCGATCACCACGTATGTTTTCGCGAAAGACTACCATGGCTGTGCCGGTCCAGTACTGACGCGACTGGCACGGGAAGCGGAAAGGCGGTACGACCTATTCTTCCTCTGCGATACGGACATTCCTTACGCGGAGACCTGGGATCGCAGCGGGGACCAGAAGCGGAAATGGTTCCAGAATCAGATTGTCGGTGATCTTGCGGAACGGCGGGTACCGTTCTTTAGGGTCAGTGGTCCACTGGAAGAACGAGTTGCCCAAGTCAATACAATCCTTCGGCAGTACCACAAGTTCAGCAATGTGCTGGATATCCGGCAAGACCATGGCAAGGTAGGAATCTGAGCATTGGTGTCGCTAACAGGGCGAGAGCGGCGGATCAAACCCGACATCGGCCGTAAAAGCTTTCGGCTTATCCGCTCTCGCGGTTTGTCCACCGCCCCGTTAGATGCCTAGCCGTTTTCAGGCTGGCTTGATGTTCTGGTTCATCCGGAAGAAATTCGTCGGGTCATACTTCTTTTTCAGCTCTCTGAGTCGCTTGTGCGCGGGGCCGTATGCGAATGTAATACGGTCGATCTCGTCCTGAGTAAGGAAATTAATGTACGCGCCGCCACTTGCAAACGGCTGCGATTCCGCAAAGAACTCCCGCGCCCAGGCAATGCCGCGTTCGTCCTCGGCAGGGGATTCCCAGCGGCCATGCACGTTCAGCACATAGTTCGCGTCCCGGCTCGCGTAGGCCATCGCGTCGGACGCCACACGTCCAGTTTGGGCGCCGATCGAACCGATAAAGATTTCACACTGTGGTGATGGCAAGATGGCGGCGTACTTGACGATCGTGTCGATGACGCCGTCCTCAATCCTTGTGAAGTTATGCGACTTCCAGTAGTTACGTGCCCCTTTCGTAAGCAGCGGATCGAAAGCTTGTTGCCAAGCAGTGTACGGCTGTACGCCGATATGTTCGCCGAGAGCCGTGCCGAACCCCCGGAGCGGCGCAATCAACTTCTCGCCCTGCGCGGGATCGCCCGCGTAGCACAGAGCAAGTGCGACCATCTCCTTCCCGTGCGAGTGTTCTGGCAGGAAGGGGAGCGGAGGGGCCTTACGGGTGACCAACCAGACGTTGAGCTCATCGGGCATCTTCT
>DAOTGT010000033.1:3828-7504 GCA_035447285.1 Candidatus Competibacter sp. | reverse complement strand
AGCGGAGGGGCCTTACGGGTGACCAACCAGACGTTGAGCTCATCGGGCATCTTCTCGGTGAATTGCGCGAATTGCTTCATGACGGACTTCGCTTGATCGAACGGGAACACGATCAGTCCGCTCAGCACGTTTGGTCCGATCGGATAGAGCTGAAACTCGAAGCGGGTGACGATGCCCAGGTTCCCGCCACCGCCGCGCAGACCCCAAAAGAGGTCGGCATTCTCCTCTTCACTTGCGTGAACCTGCTCGCCATCCGCCGTGACGACATCCGCGGAGATCAGGTTATCCACGGTCATTCCGTATTTCCGGCTCAGCCATCCGAAGCCGCCGCCGAGCGTGAGGCCGGCCACACCCGTGGTGGAGTTAATGCCCAACGGCGTGGCAAGGCCGTGTGCTTGCACGGCCATATCAAAGTCGGCGAGGGTGCAGCCTGGCTCGACGGTCGCCCGGCGAGCTTCCGGGTCCACCTTGACACTCTTCATGAGCGAGAGATCGATCATGAGTCCGTCGTCACAGACGGCATTACCCGCGATGTTGTGCCCACCTCCTCGGATCGCTACAACTAAGTTGTGCCTGCGTGCGAACTGGACAGCCAGGACAATGTCCTCGGTCGACGTGCAGCGGGCGATCAGTGCTGGCCTGCGGTCGATCATTGCATTCCAGATCTGGCGCACTTCGTCGTAGTGCGAGTCGTCAGGAAGAATCACATTTCCATGAAAGTGGACTTTGAATTCGTCGATATTTGCTTGTTGTAATGGTGTCATATGCTCCTCCTTTGTGTGTGGCTAATATCCACATTCAAGTGTGGTTGGCACGCTTAGCGGGCCAGACCTTACCTGCATACATGGTTAGGCGAAATCACCTCGAAGCGAATAACTCCAGCTAGGACTTTGCTGATTTTCCTACTTTCTTTCAGCCACGCCCAAGATGACATTAGATGACATTGACTCATAAAACAATATCGCAATGAACAATATAATTTGTCCCTCTCCCTACAAAGGGGCGACTACTGATAACTTTGGATATATCAATTCGTGCTCAACGACAAAAGCCCTGCCTTAGATGCGGGCTTTCGCTAAAAATTATCTCTTTCTGTTAACGCCGCATTGATGGAAAAAAGATTATTGATTGTAATTATAAACCCAATCTATTCGAGATAAGTCGATAGGATTCGCAAGCTCATCTTGGTGTACGTTGCCGCTCGCGCATCGTGGTTAGCACAGAACGGGAAAGTCCCTTGTATTCGTTAGCTGCCTGTATAGGCCCAACAGCAAGCCCCTTCTCGCTTCTACAGCACGCGTTACCCGATCTCTCTTCGTGGGCTGTGTGTCCTCGGTCAGTTCAAAATGAGGGTGGTGTGCATACGCTGATCAACTCACACTCCTGGTCACCCCGGTTTCGAAAACGATGCGGTTGGCGGCTGTCGAAGTAATAAGCATCTCCTGTTTCCAGGACGCGACTCTGGTCGCCCACCATGATTTCAATTTGCCCGCGCAGCACGATGCCGCCTTCCTCGCCATCGTGCTGCAACAGAGATTTGCCGGTGTCGGCGCCGGGTGCGTAGCGTTCGTGCAGGATCTGCAATTTGCGGTGACGCAGATTCCTACCTACTTGGCGCAAGGAAATTGTCCCCTTGGCCAGTTCCAGCAAGTCGCGGGCCTTGAAAAAAATCGGGTCTTGAGCAGGTAGGTCTAAGGAAAAAAACTCGCTTAGCGACAGTGGAATACCATCCAGTACTTTCTTCAGAGACGCCACCGACGGGCTGTTCTTGTTTTGTTCAATCAGGGAAATGGTGCCGTTGGTGACCCCGGCACGGCGAGCCAATTCGCGTTGCGACAGACCATACTGCTCACGTACGGCCCGCAGGCGGGTGCCTAGATCAAATCCCAGTTCCGCATCGGTCAGACTGTCGGTGGGCTGTTCATCAACGTTCGACATATTAAACTTCCTTAGGCTGTTAGTCATCGGAATGTCGGCCGATCAACTTCTTGATTTATCCAAATAAATTATATAAAACATATCAATATATGTATATATAGATGTGCTTTCAAGGAGTGCTTCGGTTGATTATTGTTTATTTTTTTAAACGATGCTAGGCTTGTGCTGACGAATTCAAGCTATCCAGATTACGGTCAGACCCTGCTTTTTCGACTGGAAGGTCAAGCGGCGATCTTCCGCGAACCGACGGAGTTTCCCATGCATCTGAAAGATTCTCGCCTGTTTCATCAGCAGTGTTACATCGGTGGCGCCTGGGTGGATGCCGATCGTCAAGAAACTCTTCCGGTGACCAATCCAGCCACGGGCGAAACGCTCGGCAGCGTGCCCAAGTTGGGCGTTGTCGAGGTCAATCGGGCGATCACGGCGGCTCAGGACGCTTTCGCCGGTTGGCGGGCGCGAACCGCGAAGGAGCGCTCAACCCTCCTGCGCCGATGGTTCAATCTGATGCTGGAGCATCAGGACGATCTGGCGGTGCTGATGACGCTGGAGCAGGGCAAGCCGCTGACGGAAGCGCGCGGCGAAATCGCGTATGCGGCCTCCTTCATCGAATGGTTCGCCGAGGAAGCCAAACGAGTTTACGGCGATGTCATTCCCCCGCATCAGGCCGACAAGCGCATCGTTGTCGTCAAGGAACCGATTGGCGTTTGCGCGGCCATTACGCCCTGGAATTTTCCCGCCGCCATGATCACTCGCAAGGCCGGCGCCGCGCTGGCCGCCGGCTGCACCATGGTGATCAAGCCCGCCTCGCAGACCCCGTTCTCGGCGCTGGCGCTGTGCGAACTGGCGGAGCGGGCCGGCATACCGGCGGGGGTGCTGAACGTGGTCACCGGTTCCGCGCAAGTCATCGGCGCCGAGCTCACCGCCAATCCGACGATTCGCAAACTCAGCTTCACCGGCTCTACCGCCATCGGCAAGCAACTCATGCGGGAATGCGCCGGCACGATGAAGAAGCTGTCGCTGGAGCTGGGCGGCAACGCGCCCTTCATCGTCTTCGACGATGCTGATCTGGATGCCGCCGTGGAAGGGGCGATCATCTCCAAATACCGTAATGCCGGCCAGACCTGCGTCTGCGCCAACCGCATCCTGGTGCAGGAGGGCGTCTACCAGTCATTCGCCGACAAGCTGAGCCAAGCGGTAGCGGCCCAACTCAAGGTGGGTAATGGTTTGGAATCCGGCGTCACCCAGGGGCCGCTGATCGATGAGGCGGCGGTGGCGAAGGTGGAGGAGCATATCGCCGACGCGCTGAGCAAGGGTGCCCGTGTCGTGCTGGGTGGTCGGCGGCACGAACTCGGCGGGACTTTCTTCCAGCCGACGATCCTGACTCAAGTGACCCCGGAGATGGCGGTGGCGCGGGAGGAAACCTTCGGTCCGGTGGCGCCGTTGTTCCGTTTTTCGACCGAGCAGGACGCCATCCGCATGGCCAACGATACCGAATTCGGCCTGGCTTCCTATTTCTACAGCCGCGATATCGGACGGATCTGGCGAGTCAGCGAGGCTTTGGAATACGGCATGGTCGGTGTCAACACCGGGCTCATCTCCACCGAAATCGCACCTTTCGGCGGCATGAAGGAATCCGGCCTCGGCCGTGAGGGTTCCAAATACGGTATTGAGGAATATTTGGAAATCAAATACCTGTGCATGGGTGGCATCGACCGCTGAGCCACTTGCTCCCCACTCT
>DAOTGT010000033.1:2390-3728 GCA_035447285.1 Candidatus Competibacter sp. | reverse complement strand
CAATTGCGGCACTATACCCATACCTGCTTTCAGGTGATGAGCTACGAGCCTTACGTGGCGCTGGCCGAGCGGCTCAACGCGCTGGCACCGGGACGGGGACCCAACAAGACATTGCTGTTGACCACGGGTGCCGAAGCGGTGGAAAACGCTGTCAAGATCGCCCGCTTTCATACCAAACGTTCGGCGGTCATCGCCTTCAGCGGCGGGTTCCACGGTCGGACCATGCTGGCGCTGGGCCTGACCGGCAAGGTACCGGCCTACAAAACCGGTTTTGGCCCCTTCCCCGGCGAAATTTACCACGCGCCGTTTCCCAACCCCCTGCATGGGGTCAGCGTCGAGCAATCACTGGGGGCGCTGGAGACTTTGTTCAAAGTCGATGTGGAACCCGAGCGGGTGGCGGCGATCATCATCGAACCGGTGCAGGGGGAGGGCGGTTTTTACATCGCACCGCCGGAATTCCTGAAACGCCTGCGCCAGCTTTGCGACCAGCACGGTATTGTGCTGATCGCCGATGAAATCCAGACCGGCGCGGCGCGCACGGGCAAGTTCTTCGCCATCGAGCATAGCGGAGTGGTGCCCGATCTGATCACCGTGGCCAAAAGTCTGGCCGGCGGTTTTCCGCTCTCGGCGGTGGTCGGTCGCGCCGAAGTCATGGACAGTGTTGGCCCTGGCGGTTTGGGCGGTACCTATGCCGGTAGTCCACCGGCCTGCGCGGCGGCTTTGGCGGTGTTGGATGTCATCGAACGCGACGGTTTGCTGGAACGCAGCCTACGGATGGGCGAAACGATCCAGGCGCGGCTCAAGAAATTGGCCGACCAGGTGACCCGCATCGGCGACGTGCGCGGCTTGGGTGCCATGGTGGCGATGGAATTTTTCCAGGACGAGGCGCACCGGGTGCCCGACCCCGAGCTGACCAAGGCACTGGTGACTAGGGCGGCCGAGCGCGGCCTGATCCTGCTGCCTTGTGGCATGTACGGAAACGTCGTGCGTATCCTGGTGCCGTTGACCGCGTCCGATGCCTTGGTGGACGAAGGCTTGACGATCATCGAGCAATGCCTGGAATCGCTGGCGTTGGCGGTGGCCTGAACCTGAATGGTCCTCAACGGTTCGGCCCGGTCGCCGGCCGCGAGGGCGCGCGGTACAACCCAAAGGTAGTTTGATCATGACTCCGTTTGCCATCGCCGGTATCCAAATGCACGTTTCGGCCTTGCATGACAACATCGCTGTCATGGGCCGCCGGCTCGACTTGCTCATGGCCCGGTTTCCCTGGGTGCAGATGGTGGTGTTCAGCGAGTTGGCGCCGTTCGGACCGTTGCCGGGGCACGCTCAGCCCATGCC
>DAOTGT010000033.1:0-2290 GCA_035447285.1 Candidatus Competibacter sp. | reverse complement strand
AGTCGCCGCATCTTGATGTCGAGGATTTGAATGCGGTAGGCGATCTGGCGGGGTGTCATGCCCAACAGCCGGGCCGCCTTGGCCTGTACCCAACCGGCCTGTTCCAGCGCGGCAATGACCCGCTCCCGCTCGTCCAGGTCGGGTGCGTCTAACTCGATCCTGGGTGCAGCGGAGATCGGCGCCGTGCTGGCACCACGCAGACTCAGGCCGCTCAGTTCGATCACGTCCTGGGCGATCACGCCGTTGGCGCTCATGATCGCGCTGCGCTCCAGGCAGTTTTCCATCTCGCGCACGTTGCCAGGCCAGTGGTGCCGCATCAGCTGGCGGATGGCGCCGTCCGTGATGGTCAGCTTGCGTGCCTGTTGTTTGCCGATCTTTTCCACCAGAAACCGCGCCAGATCGGGAATGTCCTCCTGGCGTTCGCGCAGCGGCGGCATGAAAATCGGCATCACGTTGAGCCGGTAGTAGAGATCCTCGCGGAACTCGCCTTCATCCACTGCCGCTTCCAGATCGCGGTTGGTGGCGGCGATGACGCGAACGTCCACCCGCAGGGTCTGGCTACTGCCGACCCGTTCCATCTCGCCTTCCTGGATCACCCGCAGCAGCTTGGCTTGGAAAGCTGGGGAGATGTCACCGATCTCGTCCAGGAACAGGGTACCACCGTGCGCTTGTTCGAAACGCCCCTTACGCTGGTTGACCGCGCCGGTGAACGCGCCTTTCTCGTGCCCGAACAGTTCCGATTCCAGCAGGTTGTCCGGCAGTGCCGCGCAGTTCAGCTTAACCAGCGGTCCACTGGCCCGCGGCGAGTTGTAGTGGATGGCGCAGGCGATCAACTCCTTGCCGGTACCCGATTCGCCGCGCACCAGCACCGTGGTATTCCATTTCGCCACCTGCCGCACCTGCTCGAATACATGCTGCATCGGCTGGCTATGACCGACCATGCTGTCGAAGCCGTGCTGGCCGCGCACTGTCCGCCGTAGGCTGTCGCGCTCGGCGGTCAGCGCCCCACGCTCGCGTTCCACGGCCTGAGCGGCGCGCACGCTGCGGGCGATCAGGTTGGCGACCATTTCCAGGAAGCGGGCGCGTTCCGCCAGCCACTCGTCGCGGCGAGGCGGTTGCGCCGCCAGCACACCGCTGTATTGGCCCGAACCGGCCCGGATCGGTACCCCGATCAGCGGTAGTTCGCGGTCGTAGAGCCGCAGACGGTCGAGAAAGCGCGGCTCGTCGGCCAGACGTGGCAGCACCAGTCGCTCGCCACGCTCCAGCACCATCCCCAGCACCCCTTCTCCCGGCAGGTAGCGCACCGGTTCGCCGGTCGGCGGCTTGGGCTGATCATGGATGGCGCTGACCAACAGGGCGCCGCTATCGGGGTCCACCAGTGAAACCACGCCGCGATGCAATTCGCCATGTTCGTGCAGAACCCGCAGGACCTGATCGAGGGTTTCCCACAACGGGCAGGGGCGGCTAAGTACCTGACTTACCCGGAACAACGTGGCTAGTTCGATTTCCAGTAAATCCGATCGGTCCATGACAACGTTCTTCGCACCGATGGCAGTCAAGAATCGTCCTCATATTTGATGGGCAGCAAGACTTGCCAGCGGCAGCCCGCGCTGTGGTCGGGATCAAGGGTGATCATGCCGCGCTGTTCGTTGACCACTTCCTGGACCATGGCCAGGCCGAGGCCGACATGAGTGGCGGCACGCTTGGTGGTGAAGAACGGTTCGAAAATTCGCCATTGCAGGTCTGAGGCCACGCCGGGGCCGGTGTCCTCGATCGTCACCAACACCGCCTGCTCCTGGGTGGCGGTGGTGATGCGCAGTTCACGCGGCTGGTGGCGATTGCTCTCCATGGCGTCCAGGGCGTTGTCGATCAGCTGCTTGAACATGCCGCGCAAGCGGCTGGCCCGCGCGGTGACGGCGGGCAGCATCGGCGCGGGTTTCCAGTCGACGACGGTGCCGCCGGCCAGCAGGCGTTGCTTGCACAGTTCCAGCACCTCACGCAGCAACTGATTGATGTTGACCGGCGCCGCCGCTTCCGGGGGTACCGCCGGTACCAGCGCCCGCAGTCGCTCCAACGCCGTTTGACCGGTCGTGGCGGCTTGATTCAGGGCATGGCGCAGGGCGGGATCGGCCTGGGCGCCACGTCGTTCCAACAGGTCGCGGGCGGCGGAGATCAGATTCATCGGTCCCTGCATCTGGAAGATAGCGGCTTGCAGCGTCTCGCGCATGCTGCGCACCCGTTCCTGCTCGGCCAACAGGGCGCGCATGGCGTTCATGCCCACCGCTTCCTG
>DAOTGT010000032.1:0-23461 GCA_035447285.1 Candidatus Competibacter sp. | reverse complement strand
TCGTAGCGAAGCCGTTCAAGCGTATTTGAACAAAGTGAATGAAAACCTGGAAGAGAAGAGTGGAAAATCACTTGTCTATTATTTGCACCGCATGCTCCCGAACAAAACCCGGTTGAAGATGTCTGGTTGTGAGGAAAAAACTTCTTGAGAAAACATTTTTATAAGAACAAAACATTTCGACAAGCAAAGAGCTGCTTTTCTGATTTTATCAATAATCAGACTTTTGATTTCAATAAGATTAATTGGTATTTAAATATTCCACAATCTGTATAGGAAACCTATAGTTTAATTGTAACCGCCCAGTCCCCTACTGGGCACCTCGTAATAGCGATGGTCCACCACCCACACGCTCAGGCCCGGCCGCGCCGGATCGGCCCAGCGCAGGTCGACCGCTTGAAAACCAGTGTGGGCCACCGCGCCCGCCCGCGCCAGCGGCCGGCCACAGCCGGCGCATGCGTTGGGGTAATATGGGGCTGTTCTTCATGAGCTTGGAACATCTGTGTTCGGCCCACCCCTGGCGCTCCCGGTCGTTTGCCGACTTTGCGGGCCGGTTTCGCCGCCGCCAGCTTCGCCTCAAGGTCACTATCCGCCGCATCGGCGTCGGCCTCAGCGTCCGATTCCCGCCCGCCGCCCTGCCGTTCCCACGGCGCCCGACTGCTCGGCGGCCGCGAACTGTTCTCCGGTCCCTGGTTCAGCCGGTCCCGTGCGTCCTTGAGATCCGCCAGCAACCGCAACGACAACCCGCGCAACGCCTCCGGGTCCAAGGACCGGACATAGGCGTCGTCAATCTGGCGCAGGCTGTGATCGCTCAGGTGCATGGCGAGGGTCTATTCGGCTCCTTAACTCAACTCCCAGTGTCACATGTTTCCCCTTCGGTGGAAAGTCAACGGCGGGGGGTGTGAACGACTACCTTTACGCAAGGTCACCGTGAACGGACATTTTTGCTTTGCCACGCGCCAGTCATGGCTCGTGGTGGCTTTGGCATCCAGGTTGATCACTCGGAGTGGCAGCGATGGACTGTTTCGCCGTCGATGAGTAGCGCATCCCCGGCCTTCGTATGCAAGGTCAAGTCGCCATTGGAATATTTCACGCCGGAACCGGAAACGACTTGAATCAGCGCGACTTCGGTTTGACCGGCATGGGATACATGCGCCACGGAATAGGATCGGGAATTGTCATAACGGGCGCGCAGCTTCGATCCGTCCTCGCAGTCATAGAGATAGACGTTATCCTGTTCTGGTGTGGCGGCGGCGTCAAAGGCGGCGAAATATGCCCGACAGGTCTTGAGAAAATCCTGTACCGGTCGCTCCGCCCCCTGGAGTGGGATCGTCACCGGCGCCAGATTTTTAGCTTGCAAAACCAGTTCTCCAGTTTTCGAGAAGACCTGCCATAGTGGGTCGTCGATACCGATTGCCAGCCGGACACCGGCATATTCCGAGCTATCCTTGAATACCTTGCCGGCATAGGTGGCCTTGAGATTCGGGCCTTGCAAGTTGACGTCGATGGGCTGGCTGGGCGCGATATCACCGGAATCGATCAGCAAGTCGACCATCAGTTCCGGTCCTCCCTGACCGCTTTCGCAGCGTGCCGAAAAGGCGATGGCATCGGTCTCCGGGATGCCAAATGTCAAAAGAGTCTTTGGCTGACCGGAATCCGCCGAGGAATAGGTTTGGACAAACCACTTTGCATCGTTGCCGGGTGGTGTAGTGGGGTTCCAACCGCAATGGGTTTTGAAACTCTCGAACGCATCATGCGAGCCTTGTAATGCCAGTTCGGTGGTTTGGTCGCCAAAGCTAATCTTGAGGCTGCGACCGGATTGCAGGGCTGCGATCAAGGCGTCGTTTCGATCCAGCTCGAATTCGGGTGTATAGCCGATCTGGCCGAAATAGCGCGTCACCGCCTGCCGATTGAAGTTCTGGCCGTCGATATTCAATACCATCGGAAGCGTGGCGCCTTCCTGACCGGTTGCCACCGCCGCCCAGTGGACGGTAACCATGGCAGATCGCTCCGCACCTCTGCAAACGACCATCATGCCAATGTCATCGCCGCAATCGCGACAGTCGGTCAGCACGATTTTTTCCCCGTTGCCACTGGTGCTCCAACTACGGGAGGCGGCGGAAGCGGACAGTGACATGAAGGCGAAAATCGTCGCGAAGACAGCGAGCGCGACCGCCCATGGCAGCGTAACCGAGCGGAAAGTGAATAGGGGGAAAAGTAGCCTAAGTCGCACGATCATAGCCTCATCTCGGCGTCCACATTTTTTAGATAATACAAAAGCTTCCATTAATTGTTGTCTCTCGAATCCAAGGTTCAGACTATTCTGATGACTCTTCATGTTTACAGTCGTGTGCCGTTCGTGTTCGATCTGAGTGGCCGGAACCAGCGGGCCGTGGAAGGAGAATGTATCACACTTGGAAGTTGGTGGCTGCTGGCTAAAACAATGGGTTAGGTTTCACGGATGCGCTTGCGTCCACGATAACGACCAGGAAATGGGTCAGGTGCGGTGATTGGCGCGGTGTGCCAACGGTCCCGAGAATCACCAGAACAGCCGCTTGATCTTCGAGGCTTGGAGTGAAAATTTTCGAGACATTCAGTAAAAATAATCCATGAAAAATTTCCACATTCTGCTGTACTTGAAGTCAGTAATCGACTCATGATGTTTGCACAAAGCTCGATGTCAGCATCGAGCTTGCGTTCAAAGAGGAAGAAAAAATGGTTCAACTCTATACGGCATCTGTCCATCAGAAGCTGGTTGGAATTGTTCGTCATGATCTTCCCAAGGTCGTCCACGACCGGCGAAAATTTAAGGCTTTCAAACAATTCGGCCAGTTCAGTGATGAAAAAGCCCGTGAAGCGCTGCAGCCTGGATCAGGCCCGGAGCTTTGTGTCTCCCAGCTTCCGGCTGGGACCTATGGCCAGTACCGTTCCGGCGATGAAATCCATATCAATGAAGTCATCGTTTCCCAACATGGGAATATCATCAATACGTGGTTAAACGCCAGCGCGATGCGACTAGGCCGGGAATCACAGTGGCTTGCGTTGGTGCGGAAGGCCACCCTGATCGTCGAATCCATCATCCTGCACGAAATGGTGCATTGGGGCGACATCACCGCGGACGGGTTGAGTAGTGACCGAGAAGCGATCCAGCAGGGTTGGAAAGATCTCGGCCACATGTTTGTCCATCATGCCTATGGGCACCAGTTCGCCGCCGAAATGGACCGGATTCGACAACGAAAAGTCAAGATTCCCAAGATGGATATTGAAGGCTGGATGGGTTGGGGCGTGGTCCACCACGAGGGTAAAACTTATGCTATCCCTTATGATCCGTGGTACGACCGAGGTCCTGGCTCCGGTCCGCCCTTACCGCCTGGATCGGTCTAAATGATGTGGCGGTTATTGGACGGTGAGCGACTATTGTTCATAAATTCAATGTGTTGTTCCCACTCTGGATCCTCTCTGAGCTTTTCGTGCCGTCAGCCACGAGTTCGCTGACGAGTTCAGCCCCGATCCGAAGAACGTCAGCGAGCAGTTCGTCCGCGTGCGTCACTTCGGTTCGCGCGCCCAAGAAGCATGGACGTAGCGCCAGTTTGCCGTTCACCTGGGTCGTGCTCGGCAAGCTTCGATTTTCGCGAACAAGCCGACGATGCAGGTTTTGGTTAAGACGGTTCAGGTTCGGGACCTCGGGCGATACATATCGGAAACAGCAGATCGAGAGCGTGGGCTCCAGCAATAGTTCGAGGTTCGGGTGTTCGCGGGCAGCGTCGGCGACGCGAAGCGCCAAGTCATTGTGGCGCACGATCCTGGCTCGCATTCCTTCCACGCCAATCTCTCGAAGCAGCGCCCAGACCACGACGCCGCGACTCGGGGCGCTCAGTTCGATTCCGTAGTCGAAGTACGGGATGCCGAAGTCGTCCAAGGAGTGTTCGGCGGTCGGCGATGGTGCATCTTGGTGAACCGCGCCCTCAAGGTAATCCGCCGGCTCTTGAGTGAAGGCTCGGCGCAGTAGCTCCCGGTCGCGGACGAAGGTGGCGGCGATACCCACGGCCGCGCCCAGCCATTTATGAGGGTCGACGATGATCGAGTCGGCATGCTCCAAGCCTCGGTAGAGAGGCGTCTTCCGCTCGTCAAGAATGCCAGGCAATCCGTACGCGCCGTCGATATGCAGCCAGATTTCGTGCTCTCTCGCCACTTCGGAGATGGCCAGTAGTGGGTCGATCGCGCTGGTGTTGGTGGTCCCCGCGTTCGCGACGATCGCCATGGGGATCACTCCCGCTTGTCGGTCTTCGGTGATTGCGCGGCGCAGGTCGGCGACCTCCATTCGGCCGCCCGCATCACCTGCAATCGGGCGTACCGCGCGCCGGCCGATGCCGAGCACGCCAGCAGCACGCTGAATCGTGTGATGCGCCTCACGCGTCGCATACACCCGTACGCGGCCATGCACACCGGCTGCCGCCGGATCATGGCCTTCCTTCTCGAACGCGTGCTGGCGTGCCGCCCCCAGTGCAAGCAGATTCGCGACTGAGCCGCCTGAGCTGTATACGCCTTGCAGATGTCCGATGGAACACATCGAGGCCAGCCAGCCCAGGGAAAGCTCCTCCAGGAAGTTGAATGCGGTCAGGAGGTAGCGCTGCGGCGCCGCGATGCTGGCGGCCGTCGATGCCAAGGTGGATGCCGTCGTTCCACCCGTCGTGATGAACGAGGTGAACCCTGGCTTCGCCACGGGTGAGCCATTGGGAATCAGATAGGTGATGAGTTCATCCGTGACCTGCTCGATTCCGATCCCTTGAAGCGGTAGGGCGGTGTCGAGGCGAGGACGCCACTCATGGCTGGTTCGAACCGGATCGGCGTGTTCGAAACGGAGGAACTGGTCCAGGGCGGTGCCGACTTGCGCGAGCAGCGCTTGTAGGTCACCCGTTTCGGCGGCGTCTCTGTGCATTTCAGTTTGTTGGGTGTTTTTCATGGATTACGCTAAGCCCTTGGCTGCCCAAGCGCGCGCGATTAATGGAATTGAACCGTCTTCCTTGATAGGTAGTCGCTGCGCTAAAGCATCTCTGAGATGATTTCTTGCCGTGTCTTCCAACTTCAAGACATACGTTGGCGCTGGCCCCTGGCCACCAAGGAATGGTTTCCAGTAATCGTTAAAATTGGAGAACGTTGTAGTTACTTCGATAGGCGCTGTTTCAACTTCCGCGAAACCCGCCCGCTTGAAGGCGGTGCTCAATTCTTCGGCATTGGCTTCAGAAAACCGGTGGCTTTCATGAAGGCTAAATGCATTTGGATTTAGTTGAACAGCAGTGTCCCAAAAATACTTGAGAAGCTCCATCCTTCCAGCATAATCCCAGATATACACCGCAACGGTACCTCCTTTTTTGGTCACTCGCTTCATTTCCGCAAGTGCTTTTGCCGGCTCGGGCAAAAAATTCAATACGAGACCAGATACCGTAACATTCGCTGATGCATCATCGAGTGGCAATGATAGGGCATTGCCGACTTTGCATTTTGCCTGATTTCCTAGTCGTTGCTGAGCGGTACTGACAAAATTTTCCGATTGGTCAATCGCTATAAGCTCGTCAGGGTTATTCTTGGTGATAACAGCCTCGCTCAAAGCGCCTGATCCACATCCGATGTCTATCCAACTAAGGCCGGTGGGAAGTGATAACCAATCGACAAATAACTCAGCTACGAATTTGCTCCATCGCCCCATGTAATATTCGTAAGGATCACCTGACTGCCATGATTCCTCCATTGTTGTCTCCTCTTGTTTTTCTAGTCTCAACGGGGCGGCGGATTGGCCGCGAGGGCGGAAAAGCCAAAAGCTTTGAGGGCCGATGTCGGCTTGATCCGCCGCCCCGTTAGCCTGTTCATTTGAATAGCATATATGCTGTCATTTGCACATGAAACCCCGTATTGGACACCAGGATCTTTAAAGGCTAACGAATTTTTAGTGGCGATTATCCAAGCCTTGCTGCCTCTGCCGCGACATGGCCGGCCAGCGCGGATACGAAGGTCTTAATACCGGTCATCGACGACAGTTCAGTAAAATGACCGGTGTCCACGGCACTACGCTCCGCTGCAATGACGGCTGCCGTGGTGTAAAGCTGCTCTCGCACCAGCCGTTGACACAGCAGGTCATATCGCTGGAGGTAGGATGCTCCCTTGAACTCCTCGAACACAGGAAAATGTGGCGATGAATCGCGAACAGGACTGCGAGATCCCGGAGCATCCTCGACCATCATCAGCCACCCGACAAAAGGACGCGGCTGCTTGCCGAAAGCTTCTTCGCGGAAGGCCGTCCAAAGATCATGGGCCGTCCCGATAGCTTCCTCGGTTCTGTTGTTGAAGTTGTTACCGAACGATGGCCCGACTTGGCTTTTCAGCTCGATGGCGGCGATCAGCTCACCCTTATGGATCACCAAAAGATCCCACAACTTCGTCGGACGGAAGTAACCGGGCAGGGTCAGCATCGCTCTGTTCTGATGTATCTCGGCATGAGCCAGCCCATTGGCTTTGATGATGTCGAGCACCAATGCCAAGAACCCGTCCATGTTCTTGCCAGCGGTTACCCCTGCACGTTCACCTTGGTCGGCCTTGCCCGCCTCAATCTGTTTCTGTCTTGCTGCTTCGCGGTTGCCCCAAAATGCCTTCACGGCTTCGCGGGCTTTCTGTTCGTAATCGACGAGATCGAGCGCCATTTATTCTCCATTGCCTCCAAGGGCAGATCGTTCTTCGTGGCTCAGACCGTAGAGCTTGAACGCAGCCCGGTTGCAGGCTTGCACGTCTCGCTTGATGGCGGCCTCGGCCAATTCACGGCGCAGTGGTTCAGGCACATCCGCCCAGCGTGGAATGCGAATGCGGCGCAGGTACTGAGCTTGGAAGCGCAGGAATCCACCCCGCATTTTCGTTGAATAGGTCGCCACGAACAGGCGGGTGATAGCGGATAGCAGCACAGCCTGCAAAGCCCGCAAATCCCAGTCGTCTGACGTGACGTAATAGAGATTGTGGTGGGGATACAGCTCGCCACCTTCAAAGACGATATGCGCCTCACCCTTGATGTCCGGGATCAGGAGCTTTGACCTCGCGGCCAGCGCCGGGGTTATGCGGTCAATCGTGCGATACCAGTGGGTCGGGGCCTTCCGCGCACAGTGACGCTTGGCGATCACGTCTCGTCGAGCCTCAAGGTAGCGACACAGGCGTGGATACTCGTCGAGATTGACTAGCCTGCCCGACTTGGCAAAGGGATTGATGACACCCTGACCGCGCCACTTCACCTCACCGGATATGATGTCCTTTGTCGTCACCAGTGGCAGCTTCCGGTCTGGCTCGACATCGAGCGCATCGAAGTCGCCGATGAATGCCTTGTCCGCGCCGGTCGCGACACCAATCCCGACCTTGCATCCCACCTCTTCCAACGAGGGGAAGCAGCTTTCCAGACGGCGAATGAGCGCCATCTGGTCGGATGACTCCAGCAGCCACGGCTCCGCGCCATTGGTGACTCTGGCGAGTTCGCGCACCGGGCCGGTTTCTTTCGACAGTGTCGGCGCACGGAGCAAGTCCGCTAGTGTGGCCAGCGTCGCCCGGTCAATGGCCGGACGGTGGGCAATGCGTGTTGCCCCCGGCGCTTCGCGGCTGATGATGGTGATTGCGGGGTAGGCAATCACGTCCGAGTGAAAAGCCGGTGTATCGACCATATCGACATAGACCTTCAGGTGGAAGCATTCGGCCACAAGGCTCCGCAGCGGCCCACCATATCGGTTCTTCATCCAGCGATCCGCGCAGATGAAGCCCAGACTGCCACCGTCCGACAAGACCGACAGCGACCGCTCGATGAAGGGAATATAGATGTCGGCCCGGTCATATATCGTTTGGTAGCGGCTGCGATATTCAGCCAGTAGCGGGGCCGGTATCAGCTCTTGACGCACATAGGGCGGGTTGCCCACCACAAAATCGAATTCGCCTTCCAGCGATGCCAGCAGGAAATCCCCCTGTGACAGCCAACGACCAGCCAGGGCCATTGCGGTATTCGCTGCCATGCCCTCGAGCTTGAGAAACGCAACTACGGTAGCGTAGGTGCTGCGGAAGGTATCGTGGTGCAGTTCGACCGCATGGATGGCATCATCCAGATCGTCAAGCGGGGAACCGTTCGGCCGTGCCGTTCGCCATGCGCTCAGCAGACGCTCGATGATTGGAAGTAGGAAATCACCGCCACCAAAGGACGGCTCCAAAAGCCGCTTTTCGTGAAGCGGTTGACCCTCTGTGTAACCAGCCAAATCGAGGATGAAATCAACCACCTCTCGTCGGGTGAATACCGCACCTCGAGAGTCAGCCTCGGCCTTCAATGCCAATTGTTCAATCGCAGCTTGTACTTTCGGGGAAGCACAGACTGGATTGGTCAGGCCAAGAGTCCTTTGTATCGATTGCAAGAAGCAGCCTCTGTTTCTAGGTGGGGTGCAGTTGAATCGCTGACGGGGCGGCGGATTAACCGCGAGGGCGGAAAAGCCGAAGGCTTTGACGGCCGATGTCGGCTTGATCCGCGTAGTCGTGCGGCGCGGAGCGCCAAGCAGCCATGCGGATACTTATCCGCCACCCCGTAGTGCGGGCGCGAAGCGTCCGCACTACGCCCTGCTGAGCCGCGCTTGACCAGCGACCGACCGGAGCGGTAGCGAAGGGAGAGAGCTGTCAAGCATCGGACTCCAGCATTTTGTTAGGTTTCTGATTTCTTCGCTATTAGATTGAAAAGGGTTGCCAGTGTTTCTGCCTTCTTGAATAGTTCGTCGTAAGTGACAATCTCCAAGTCTTTTAGCGAAGTTCTATAAAGCTCGAATGATTTCCGCTTTACATCGTTGTCAAGTTCGGCGCTCGCGTTTCCAACGACCACGACGCATCTAGGATTGAAGATCTCGATCTTCTTGTCAGAGTTTTCCGTTACGTGGCGAATGCTCGCAGAAAGTTCTCGGCGATAGTCCAGCGCTTGAACAACTGAACCGGAAAGTTCCGAAGACGGCTTGTAAATGCCTTTTCGATATCTTGCCCCGAGCAGCTTTGTAACAGGTGTCTTGAGTTCAATTAGAAGAGCGTCGTTAGAAGAGTCGTTCGTGTACAGATAATCGACAAACTTGGCATTCTGCTTGTCAACGCTCATGCCACCTACGTAGGCCTTGTCGCCGACGAAGATTACCGGCACAGAAAATAATTGCGTTAGAACGTAAGGGTTCTCCTTAAACAGTTGCTGCCAATACTCTTCGAGGCCATTCTCCGTATTGGCGTACCATTTCTTAAGTACATCTACCAACCTACCGGCAGAATGCCCCATCCATACCACTTCTTCCAAGTGAATCTTGAAAACACACATTGCACGGCAGCGTTCAGCGGCTCGCATTGCCCATGCGGCTTTTCGCGCATCACCGTCACCAATTGCGTCTTTAACTACCATGTTGAAGGTTCCTACAAGTAAAGCCCACCATTCAGCGGTTCCCTGGTCTTCTTGTGCGATGCGAATTATTTCCTCGGCGTCACTTTCGCTCGTGAAATCGAGGCCTTCAAAACGAGGGGACTCCTTAAGTACTGAGTCGGCGTAGTCGCCCCCGGCTTCGATAAGCTCTTCAATATCCTCAGCCATCTTAATGTCCTCTACGAAGATTAGCTTCGCGTACCAACCAAGGCCATGTCGAGTGAAGTGTCCCGATCCCTTTAGCGGGTTAGCAGCAATCTGAAGCCAGCCGGGCGGGAAAATGAATTCGTCCCCTTTCTCCACCTTGATTCCATGCCCATTGTCGCCCGGCTCTCGAAGTTTGATTTTTCGACCGCATTTGCCACATGTGTGAATCACATACGGACTATTAGTCTCAGCAACATCTTTGAGGGACTTGCAGGCGCTACAGGACACTACGGCATGCTCCACTCAGAAACCTAACGTTGGAGGTAAGGGGCCGTCTGGAGGCGGCACGCCGGAAGACGGTCCCACTTGACCGAAGGGTTAGGCGGATTCATGGCTAGAAACCACCTTTAAACAAGCAGCGTTCAAATCAGCAACCTGCGCCAACAACGAAGCACGAGCCGAAGCACTTAGCCGTGCAGGCAATGCGCCGTCCTCAGCAATTACCGAAAAGGCGAGCAGCAGCTCTTCGATTGCTACGGCCTTTGATATTTCAGCAGGCTGGGAAATTGGCCAAAAGAGACCCACAGTTTTATTTTTTTGGTAGTAGGTGACGTGAACAGTCGGTTCTTTTCCCGCGTAAAGCACGACGGAATTTGCCAATCTCGACCAAGAGGCTGGAAATAAGCCAACTATCGCCTCCACGTCTTTACGCGAGAGGCCGTGTTTGGAACCGTTCTGAACGGTAACCTTCATACGCGCCGCCTAACGGGGCAGCGGATAAGCCGCGAGGACGGAAACGCCGAAGGCGTTGACGGCCGATGTCGGCTTGATCCGCGTGGTTGTGCGGCGCAAAGCGCCAAGCAACCAGTAGATTGAAATCCGCCGCCCCGTAGTAGTGCGGGCGCGAAGCGGAACGTTCCTTGGAGCCCATCGTTATGCGCTTCTTGGATGCCTTTAGGTATTGTTTTGGGCTTACAATATCGATAACTTCTCATCGCTACGTGTTAGATATGGAAGAATCCGGCTAGCTGTCAGCCACGCGATGCCAAACGCAACTAATCCCGTAGCTTCCGCATAGAAAGTAAACTGTGGAAAACTACTACTTAATGCATCATCCATCAGATGATTAACCACCATACTCGCCATTGCTAATATAATCGCTATTCCACAAGCCCCGTATAGAGTCGCCCGCGTACGTGCCTGAATCCAGGTCTTTTTCCATGCCCTGAGAAAGAAGAAATAGCAGAAAACAGCAAGAATGCTAAACATCACAGCCGCTGCAATATAGTGAACCATCGGTATGATTTGAGGATGGCTATCGCAACCACATGGGAACATGGCTACGCAGATGGCGGCTAGTGCCGCCACTTTACTCATCCACTTTTCCCATTTGTCATTGCCATTGTATGAAAGAAGAAACGCACTGATTGCAAATAGAAAGCCTACGAAAATATTACCTGACCATAGACCTTCATCCCAATACGATGCGCTGATGGAAGTAAGCGGTTTTGCTGCGAATTTTTCTGTCAGATATGCAAGCGATATTGCAATAATTCCGACAATAAACTTCATGGTATGGTTATCAATCTCCGCGCGTTGTTTTTCAGTCGCCATGATCATTATCTCTCCAGAGGTTAGTCACTGCTACGAGATGCGGTTGACAAGGCGGAATATTCTGCCTGGGTGGTGGTCGTATTATCGCCAGTGAGCGCGTCACTACCTAGACTCATGTCACAAGTATAGCGTTACATCAATAGGATTTCCCAAGCCTGCCTAGCTTGAGTGTTGCAATCCTCTGGACCGTCCCCGGTCCCACCGTTAAGATTGCCGCCGCATGAAACAATCCCGGTTTCACCTCACCCCCCTGACCCGCCGCCGGCTGACGCAATTCCGGGCCAACCGCCGTGGCTGGTGGTCGTTGTGGCTGTTCCTGCTGCTGTTCGGCCTGAGCCTGAGCGCGGAATTCATCGCCAACGACCGCCCGCTGCTGATTTACCATCACGGTGCGTTCTATGTCCCCGTGTTCAAGGACTACGCTGAAACCGACTTCGGCGGCGTGTTTCCCAGCACCGCCGACTACCGCGATCCTTATCTGGCCAAGCTGATCGACGAAAATGGCTGGATGCTCTGGCCACCGATCCGCTTTAGCTACGACACCGTCAACTACAACCTGCCGGTGCCGGCCCCAGCCCCGCCGTCCGCCGAAAACTGGCTGGGCACCGACGACCAAGGCCGCGACGTGCTGGCCCGGTTGATCTACGGTCTGCGAATATCGGTGCTGTTCGGGCTGCTGCTCACCCTGACTTCTTCGATCGTCGGCGTGGCGGCCGGCGCGGTGCAAGGCTACTTCGGCGGACGCGTGGATCTGTTGTTCCAGCGCTTTCTGGAAATTTGGGGTGGGTTGCCACAATTGTTCATCCTGATCATCGTATCCAGCGTGGTGGTGCCGGGTTTCTGGACCCTGTTGCTGATCCTGATGCTGTTCGGCTGGACCTCTCTGGTCGGTGTGGTGCGCGCCGAGTTCCTGCGTGCCCGCAACTTCGACTACGTCCGCGCCGCTCGCGCCCTGGGCATGAGCGACGGCCGCATCATGTTCAAGCACGTACTGCCGAACGCCATGGTGGCGACCCTGACCTTCATGCCGTTCATCCTGTCCGGTTCCATCGTCGCCCTCACCGCGCTGGATTTCCTCGGCCTGGGCCTGCCGCCGGGCTCGGCTTCGCTGGGTGACCTGCTGCGCCAGGGTAAGGACAATCTGCAAGCGCCGTGGTTGGGGGTGTCCGGCTTCGTGGTGCTGGCGCTGCTGCTGAGCCTGCTGGTGTTCGTCGGCGAGGCGGTCCGAGACGCCTTCGATCCCCGCAAGACGGCGATTTGAGCCGGCTCGCGCCCGAACAGTTACGGCCGAGGACGCACTTTCAGGCATAATCCGGCGCAATCTTCCTGATCTCGCCACCTCCGAAGTGCCTCCCATGCTCCCCGTCATCGCCCTGGTCGGCCGGCCCAACGTCGGCAAATCCACCCTGTTCAACTCCCTGACCCGCACGCGTAACGCCTTGGTGGCCGACATGCCGGGGCTGACCCGCGACCGTCAGTACGGCATCAGCCAGCGCGGTCCGCGACCCTGTGTGCTGGTCGATACCGGCGGCTTGACTGGCGACGACGCGGGGATGGACGGCCTGGTGGCGCGTCAGGTCTGGCGGGCCATCGAAGAGGCCGATCTAGTGCTGCTGCTGGTGGATGGCCGCGCCGGGCTGACCGCCGCCGACGAGGAAATCGCCGACCAGTTGCGCCGTGCCGGCAAGCCGCTGCATCTGGTGATCAACAAGGGCGAACATCGCGACCCCGACCTGCTCAGCGCCGAGTTTCACGTCCTCGGCCTGGATGAGCTGCACGTCGTCGCCGCCGCCCACAATCATGGCGTCGAAGACTTGATGGAAGAGGTGCTGGCCGTATTGCCGGCCCCTGACGAGGCGGACGAGGCGACGGTGGAACCGGAGGAACCGGCCATCAAGCTGGCGGTGGTCGGCCGGCCCAACGTCGGCAAATCCACCCTGGTCAATCGCCTGCTGGGCGAGGAACGAATGCTGGCCTGCGACCTGCCCGGCACCACCCGCGACAGCGTGGCCGCGCCCTTCGAACGCGACGGTCAGCGCTACGTCCTGATGGATACCGCCGGGGTACGCCGCCGCTCGCGGGTCAGCGAGGCGGTGGAGAAATTCAGCGTCATCAAGGCGCTGCAAGCGATCGAACAATCCCATGTAGTGGTACTGGTGCTGGATGCCCGCCAAGGCATCAGCGATCAGGATGCCAGCCTGCTGGGTTTGGTGCTGGACAGCGGCCGGGCGCTGGTGCTGGCGGTCAATAAATGGGATCGGCTCGATCCCGAGATTCGCACTCAGGTGAAGCGCGATCTCGACTGGCGGCTCAACTTCCTCGATTTCGCCAAGATCCATTTCATTTCCGCCCTGCACGGTACCGGCGTCGGCGAGTTGATGGTGTCGGTGCGGGAGGCTTACGCCGCCGCTACCCGTAAGCTGGCCACCCCGGAGTTGACCCGGATTCTGGAGGAAGCGCTGGCTGCCCATCAGCCGCCGCTGGTGCATGGGCACAGCATCAAGCTGCGCTACGCCCATCAGGGCGGGCAGAACCCGCCGATGATCGTCATTCACGGCAACCGGATCGAGCATGTGCCGGAAGCCTACCGGCGCTATCTCACCAACGTCTACCGCAAGCGATTGGATTTGTGGGGCACGCCGATTCGCATCGAGTTTCGGGGCGGTGACAATCCCTATAAGCCCACCTCGACGGGGCGCGGTCGATCCAAGGCGAAGGCGGGCGGACACCGGAAAGCGGGCCGGTGAAGCGTGGCGGGGGAACCAGCATCGAACCGGCCGCGCCAAGCGGCCGGTGTCCGCCGCGAAACAGTCTCGTGGCTTAGTTCGAGGGTGTTGGCGAGTTGTCGGTCGGGCAGGTCTTGATGCCAAGCAAGGTATAGGCCGGGCACCAATTCATCAGCGCGGTGGCGATTGGCACTACCCCGATCCAGCCCCATAAACCGATAGTTCCGGTCAAGGCGAGCACGATCAGCAGGGCGCCGACCACGAGACGGGCGATCTTGTCGGCCGAACCGATATTTTTAGCGATGTTCATGGTTTTGTTCTCCAGAGTGGTGAGGATATAACGATTGTAACGATGGATCTTTGGAACCACTTGTGAATTGTCAATTCAGGAATAGGCGCGCTTCCAAACGCCATGCACGATAAGGTTTATCTGGAATGAATGCTTACGCGTTTCTCGCCGTGTTCAGCGGCGCGGGGTTCGGTGCCTGCCTGCGCTGGTGGCTGGGTATCGTCCTCAACCCCGTTTTTCCGACCTTGCCGCTCGGCACGCTGGCCGCGAACCTGATCGGCGGCTATCTGATCGGGGTGGCGGTGGCGTATTTCTCGATCAACACCAGCCTGCCCCCGGAGGCCAGGTTGTTGGTGATCACCGGCTTCATGGGCGCATTGACCACGTTTTCCACCTTCTCGGCCGAAGTGGTCACCTTGATCGCTCGCGGCCAGTTGGGCTGGGCGATGACGACGGCGGGCGTTCATCTGTTCGGGTCGCTGGCGATGACCGCGCTCGGCATCCTGACGGTTCGAAGATTTCTGCCTGGATCGTGAGCAACTGACGATTCGACGCTTGGACCCGCGACCGGGTCGCGGTTCACAAACAGACCACTGACGGGAGGATCGGCGATGGAAGGTTCGTTTCTCAGATTCTACCTGCGCGAGAACCAGCGGCATCGCGGCAAGTTATTATGGGAATGGCTGCTGGAGCAGGCCAACCAGATGGGTTTCCGTGGCGGTTCGGCCTTCCGGGCGATGGCTGGTTTCGGCCATCACCATCACTTGCATGAAGATCATTTCTTTGAGCTGGCCGGAACGCTCACGGTGGAAGTCGAGTTCATCGTCACCGACGCTGAGGCACGACGCCTGCTCGATCTGTTGCGGGAAGAGAAGATCCGGGCATTCTACGCCCATATTCCGGCCCGCTGCGGTGTGACCTTGCCCGATTCGGATGACGTGGATGAGCCGGAAGCCGCGCCAGGACAGAAATCCACTTGAAGTCGTTGTTCGATTTGCCTCGCGCCGTCTGGCTGTTGGGGTTGGTCAGCTTTTGCAACGACGCGGCCAGCGAACTGGTGTATCCGCTGGTGCCGCTCTATCTCGCTTCGGTGCTGCTGGCGGGACCTCGGGCGCTGGGCCTGATCGAAGGCATTGCCGAGGCGACCGGCAGTCTGCTTAAGCTGTTTGCCGGCGTCCTCGCCGATCGGACCCGTTCCACCAAGCCGTGGGTGGTGGGTGGTTACGGCTTGGCGGCGTTGGCCCGACCGCTGCTCGCTTTCGCCAACTCCTGGTCGTCGGTGCTGACGCTGCGCTTCGCCGACCGAGTCGGCAAGGGCTTGCGGACCTCGCCGCGCGACGCGTTGCTGGCGTTGAGCATCGATGAACGGCGACGCGGATTGGCGTTCGGCCTGCACCGGACGATGGATAATCTCGGTGCCGTGGTCGGGCCGTTGCTGGCGGCGGGCCTGCTGGCCGCGCAAATGCCGTTGCGCGAGGTGTTTCTGTGGGCCGCGCTGGGCGGCGCGGCGGCGGTGGCGCTGGCGCTGGCCGTGCGCGAGCCGGCGCAGGAGACGGCGCCGGTGGTGATCCCTTTCAGTTGGACCTTGCGCGGTTTGCCGGGGCCGTTCCGGCGCTATCTGGTGGTGCTCGGGCTGTTCACGCTCGGCAATTCCTCGAACATGTTCCTGCTGCTGCGCGCCCGTGAACTGGGCTTCCCCGAGTATCAGGTGCCGCTGCTGTGGGCACTGGTGGCGCTGACCGCGGCGGTGTTTTCGACGCCGCTGTCGGCGCTGTCCGATCGGCTGGGGCGCCCCCGCCTGATCGTCGGGGGCTGGTTGATCTACGCCGGGTTTTACCTGCTGCTCGGTTTCAACGGCCACCCGGCGCTGCTGTGGCCGCTGTTCGGCTTGTACGGCCTGTTCATGGCCGCCACCGAGGGCGCGGAGAAAGCGCTGGTCGCCGATCTGGCGCCGCGCGCGATGCTCGGCACTGCTTACGGCTGGTTCAACATGATCGCCGGGATCATGCTATTGCCGGCGTCGGTCCTGTTCGGCTGGCTGTGGCAGCAGGCCGGCGCGCCGGTGGCTTTCGGCTTCGGGGCCGGATGCGCGCTGGCGGCGGCCCTGCTGTTGCGGGGATGGGTGTTCGCGGGGGAAGCTCAGCGGTCCAAGTAGCGTTGCGGCAGCCCACCATAGGCATCGATTCGCCGGTCACGCAGGTAGGGCCAGAGTCGTCGCACTTGCTCGGAACGGCCCAGGTCTAGTTCCATCGCCAGGGTGGCCGGCTCGTCGGTGGGGGCGGAGGCGAGCCATTCGCCCTGTGGGCCGACGACGAAGCTGGTGCCCCAGAACTGGATGCCGGCGGTCTGGCCGGTGGGATCGGCTTCGAAGCCGATCCGATTGCAGACCACGACCGGCAAGCCGTTGGCGATGGCGTGCGCCCGCTGCACCGTCGCCCAGGCGTCCCATTGACGTTGGCGTTCCTCGTCGTCGTCGGCCGGATTCCAGCCGATGGCGGTCGGATACAGCAGCAGTTCCGCGCCGGCCAGCGCCATCAAGCGCGCCGCTTCCGGGTACCACTGATCCCAGCACACCAGCACGCCCAGTCGTCCGACCGAAGTGTCGATGGGCGTGAAGCCGAGATCGCCGGGGGTGAAATAGTATTTTTCGTAATAGCCGGGATCGTCGGGGATGTGCATCTTGCGGTAGATGCCGGCGATGCCGCCGTCGCGTTCCAGCACCACGGCGGTGTTGTGGTACAGCCCCGGCGCGCGGCGCTCGAACAGCGAGGCGACCAGCACCACACCCAGTTCCCGAGCGACCGCGCCCAGTTCCTCGGTGGTGGGGCCGGGGATCGATTCGGCCAGATCGAACAGCTCGGGGTTTTCGGTCTGGCAGAAATACGGGCCGGTGTGCAGCTCTTGCAGCAAAATCAGTTGTGCGCCGTGGCTGGCGAGGTCGCGGATGCCAGCGATGCTGGCGGCTAGATTGGCGGCGCGATCGTCGCCACAGGCTTGTTGCACCAGACCGACGGTCAGGGTTTTTGGGGACATGAGTTGCGCCTTGAAACGGAGTTGAAGAGCAGATTAGCGGAATGTATCGCCGGTGTGTTGGAGTCAGGCATCCCGTCGAAACTATAATTTCATGCATATCATGTGAATCACTCCTTAAGGACCGTTGTACGAAGCTAGGAACCGCGAAAATGCCCGCCCTCATCATTCGTCATGTCGCAGCCAGCGACTCGCCGCAATTTCAGGTTGTGCGCCTGAAGGATGGCAAGACCACCGCTCCCGTCGCCATCGTTTCCCCCGCCAGCACGCCGGTCAAGGATTTGCCGAACAGTCACTTGAGCGCCGAATTACGCTGGTATCTGGAGGAATTCCTCGATTATCCCTTTCCGCCGGTCACCGACCGAGCCGAGCATGTGCAAGTGGCGTTGCGCGGTTGGGGCGAGCAGGCGTTTGCCGCTTTGTTCGGCGCAGGGTCGGGCCGAGATTTTTATCACGACGCCTATCGCGATGGGCTGGAAAATCTCGATTTGCGTATCGCCAGCGACCATCCCAGCGTGCTGGCTTGGCCGTGGGAGGCGTTGGCCGATCCGCAACATCCGGGTGCGTTGGCCCATCATTGCCGGATCGAGCGCCAGTTGGATCGCGGTCACGATCCGCTGCCCTTGCCGGAAGGCTTGCCGCGCGATTGCATCAACATCCTGTTCGTGACTGCTCGGCCTTACAAAGATGACGTGCGCTTTCGTTCTCTGTCGCGGCCGGTGGTGGAGTGGATCGAACAGCGGGAATTGCCGGCGCGGGTGACGATTTTGCGGCCGCCGACCTTCGAACGGTTGCGCGAGCATCTGCGGGAACGGCCCGCTTATTACCACATCGTCCATTTCGACGGACACGGTGGTTATGGCACGGGGTCAGTGGGCGGTGATGGAGCGCCGCATCTGTTCAGAGGGCCACAGGGGTTGTTGGTGTTTGAGAACGAGCACGGCCAGCCCGATTTGGTGCTCGCCGACCGACTGGGCGCGCTGTTGCGCGAATATCGCATTCCGGTGATGGTGCTGAACGCTTGTCAGTCGGCGATGGTGGATGATCGCGCCGAGGATGCGTTCGCGTCGGTGGCGGCCAGCCTGCTGCGGGCGGGGGTTCGCAGCGTGGCAGCGATGGCCTATGCCCTGTACGTGAGTGGCGCGGAGGAATTTTTGCCGGCGTTTTACCGGCGTTTGTTCGAAACCGGCAATATGGCGGAAGGGATGCGGGTCGGGCGGCAGGCGATGTTGGCGAAGGACGGGCGAGTCTGTGCGCGGGGGCGATTCCCGTTGCAGGATTGGCTGGTGCCGGTGGTGTACCAGCAGGAGCCGCCGGATTTGAGCTTTGGGAGCGCCGGCAACCGGGCGGTGATCAAGAAGCCGGAATTGCCGCCGGAAGCGCGGGACAGCGAGAATCCCTACGGTTTCATCGGTCGCGATGCGGCTTTGCTGGAACTGGAGCGGGCCTTGCGCCGACCGCCAGCGGGGATTCTGATTCACGGCTTGGCCGGGGTGGGCAAAACCACGCTGGCCCGTGGTCTGGTGGAATGGCTTGCGACGACCGAAGGTTTGGGCGAGCGCTGTTTCTGGTTCACCTTCAACGACATCCGTAGCAGCGAATACGTCTTCAACCGACTGGTGGAAGCCTTGTTCGGGACCGACGCGATGGCGGCGGATTTGGCGCAAAAGCAAGCAGCGCTGGTCGAGGCGTTCCGAAAACGGCGCTTCATTCTGGTTTGGGATAATTTCGAGTCGGCCACCGGCGTTCCCGGCACGGCGCTGGCTGCCGGCTTGCCGGAAGCGGATCGGCAGCGGTTACGGGATTTTTTGGGCAAGCTGCGCGACGGCGCGAGCAAGGTCATCCTCACCAGCCGCAGCCCGGAAGCCTGGCTCGGTTCTGACCGCTGTTTCCCCTTAAGTCTCGGCGGTTTGCAGGGCGAGGAACGTTGGGAGTATTGCGCCACCATTCTGCGCGATTTGGGATTGAAGGCCGATCAGAAAGACGCTGGTTTGAAGAACCTGATGGACTTGCTGGATGGCCATCCGTTGGCGATGCGGGCGCTGTTGCCCCGCTTGCGGGAGGTGAGCGCCAAGGCGCTGGCGGAACAGCTCAAGGGTCGGATTCCGCTGGAATCGGGCGATGATTCGCAAACCCGGCTGTTCGCCGCCTTGGAGTTCGTCGAGGAAGCTCTGCCGGTGGAGTTACAACCGTTGTTGCTGCCGTTGGGGTTGCACGAGCGGTTTGTGGACGCGGATTATCTGGAAGCGATGGCGCAACAAGCCGACCTCCGTTTCAGCCGGGCGGACATCGACCGTTTGCTGGCGATGTTGGCGGTGAGCGGGTTGCTGCATCCGCTGGGGCAGACCATCCACGAAATGCACCCGACCTTGACCGGCTTTCTGCGCGCCCGGCCGGTCGCGGGGCTGGACGATGGCCGGCGGGAGGCGTGGCGGCGGGCGTTTGTGAATGTGATGACGCAGGTGGCTAATCAATTAGCGCCTAAAGAGCCACATGAACAGCGAGTACCCTTTTCTCTATATGGCGTCAATTTCTCCATCGCGTTGGCTGATGCCGAAGCATTGGGAATGGACGATCACTTTGGAGATTTAACCCAAGTGCTAGGATTCTATGCCTTAAATCAACGAGATTTTACCGGCGCGATGCGGCGTTTTGAGATGCTTACAGGGCATTGCAAGCGGCGTGGCGTTGCAAGAGGTGAAGCCGCCGCCTATCACATGTTGGGAATGATCGCCCAGGAGCGGCTGGGCTTGGCGGCGGCGGAGCGGTGGTATGGAAAGTCACTAGCGATTGAGGAAAAGCACGGTAACGAGTACGGGGCGGCGTGTACTTATCATCAGTTGGGAAGGATTGCCGAGGAGCGACGGGATTTGATGGCGGCCGAGCAGTGGTATCGACAGTCGCTGGCATTGTGGGAAAAGCACGGCAACGAGCACGGTCTTGCGTGTGCCTATCACCAGTTTGGGAGGATCGCCGAGGAGCGGCGGGATTTTGAGGTGGCCGAACGCTACTATCAGAAAGCGCTGTCGATTAGGGAAAAACTTGGCGATGAATACAACTCGGCAGTTACTTATTACCAATTGGGAATAATTGCCGATAAACAACGGAATTTTGTGGTGGCTGAGAGGAAATGTCAGATGGCGTTAGCCATTTGGAAGAAGTACAACGACGAGTACAACATAACACTTGCCTATAATGAGTTAGGAATTATTGCCATGGAACGGCAAGACTTTGTGGTGGCCGAAAAGTGGTGTCTGAAGGCGTTAGCAATACTGGAAAAGCACGGTGACGAGAATAGCACAGCGAGAATCTATCATCAACTTGGAATCATTTCTCGGAAGCGTCTCTATTTTACGGCAGCAGAGCAGTGGCATTATAATTCATTAGCGATAAAGGAAAAATATGGGGATAGTTGTGGTGCGGCGAAAACCTATCATGAATTAGGAATCGTTGCTCAAGAACTACGCAACTTAGTGGCAGCTGAGCAGTGGTATCAAAAATCATTGGCGATCAAGGAAAAACAAGGTGACAATTATGGCGTAGCACTTGCTTATTATCAAATAGCTAAGTTATTTTTTTTGAAGAATAATAATGAAATATCCGCATCGTGGTTAGTACGAGCTATCTCTATTTTCATCCTTTATCGTGATTCCTTTCACGCTAACCAGAGCATGAAAGCTCTGCTGTTTATTTATCGGCAAGCCCTGTCTAGTGATCAAGCCCAACTGCGGCAAATGTGGAGAGAAGCGAAGTTGGGGCCATTCCCGGAGGATGGAAATCTCCCCTGATCCTTTTTGGCAAAGAGGGAATGAAATCGGCAACTTTTGAGAGATATCATGCTCATACAAGATCGCATCGCATCACTGGACGACGCCACTGCCCATCGGGTGCTGGCGACCTTTGCCCGCGCCCAAGCGAATCCGGCGGAAGCCACGCTTACCCCGGAATTGCGTCAAGCCTTGCGGGAGTTCGCAACCGGCCCGGAAGTCGCCGCCGTTCCGGCCGGCGACGGCGATCTGGCCCGCGCTGCCTTGTTGCTGCTCGCCGACGATCCGCAGCAGCAACCGATCCTCACCGCCCTGATTGAAGGGCCGGCACCGACTAAATTTGGCGTGTTGGAGACCACCGCCGTGGTCACTGCCGTACTCCTGGTCCTGCAAACGCATGTCAGATTTGAACGTGACAAAGACGGTCGCTGGTTGCTCAAGATCGAAAAGAAACCGACCGATAATTCGCTGCTCAAAATTCTGGTGCAAAAGTTGTTGAGTTTCTCTCCAACGAAATAGCAGTTTTCGAATTCAACTTAATCTGGTTGGAGGATGAACCATGTCGACACCTTTGGCGGAACGCGAATTGCTGAACGCCCAACCTCGCCATCGCTGGACTGTCGCCGAATATCATCGTATGGCGGAAGTCGGTTTGTCGAACGAAGACTCACGAGTGGAATTGATCGATGGGGAGATCATTGAAATGGCGCCGATTGCTAGTGAGCATGCTGAACAACAACAAGTGCTCCAAGCCATACCGCCAACCTTGGGAACGACGGTGATCGGGAATCGCGGCGAGAAAAGTCGGCAACAGCATCAGCGCATCCTATCGTCTGAAAAGATCGTGGAATGAACTGCTTGAGAAGCATTGAACAGCCACCTGGTCCGTCTCGCCTGTTCCATCCGTCAACAACCACCCACGGTCGGCCGGACATCGGTCGCCAGCATGCCTGTGCAGCGGGCGGCTTCCAGGCCGGCGTCGGCGTCTTCAAACACCTGGCAATAGCATGGTTCGACGCCGATCCGGCGCGCTGCTTCCAGGAACAGATCGGGTTCGGGTTTCGGCGGTAAGCCATCATCGGCGGTCAGCACTACCGAAAACAGCTCGCGCACACCGATCGCCCGTAGCGTCTGCTCCACATTGGCGCGGTTGCTGCCGGACACCACCGCCATCGGCATCTGGCCATGGTAACGCCGCGCCACCGCCACCACGGGCTCCATGGGCCGCACCCGCCACAGTCGCGCCAAGGTCCGCCGCTCCTTGTCGGCGGTAAACCGCTCCACATCGATATGCTGGCCAAATTCCACGTTGTACAACGCAACGATCAGCGCGGTGGGCTTGCCATTGTGCCGGATCAGGAATTCCAGCGGACACGCCAAACCCAATGCAACGAAGGTTTCTTCCCAAGCCGCGTAGTGGGCAGGCAAGGTATCGGCCAGAGTACCGTCACAGTCGAAAATGAGCCCTCGGACCCAAACCGGCACCTCAAGGATGGACGAGGAATCAACCGCCGCCACGCCTAGCCGATCCCCGGACGCGGCGGAGTGCGTGAACTCGCTACCCCTGGCACAGGCTTCTCTTCTTCTTCGGGCTCCGCCAAGGCTTCCAGCGACAACCCTGAGCCGCCCGGCTTCTCGGCACCCGGCGCCTCACTAGAGAGGCTGATCCGCAATCGCAGGTTGTTGGCGGAGTCGGCATTCTTGATCGCCTCTTCGAAATTGATCTTTCCGGCCTTATGCAACTCGAACAGCGCCTGATCGAAAGTCTGCATCCCCATCCCGCTAGCCTTCTCCATGATTTCCTTGAGCCCGGCCACCTCGCCGCGCTTGATCAGCGTCTCCACCATCGGTGAATGCAGCAGAATCTCGATCGCCGCCACCCGTTTGCCATCCACCGTCGGGATCAATCGCTGTGAAACGAAAGCCCGCAGATTGGCCGACAGATCGGTGAGCAATTGCGGACGCCGCTCCTCGGGAAAGAAGTTGATGATCCGATCCAGTGCCTGATTGGCACTGTTGGCATGCAGGGTGGAAATCGCCAGATGGCCGGTTTCCGCGAACGCCAACGCATGCTCCATGGTCTCGCGATCGCGGATTTCGCCGATCAGAATGACGTCTGGAGCCTGTCGCAAGGTGTTTTTCAGGGCATCTGCATAACTGAGCGTATCCACGCCAACCTCACGTTGGTTGACGATGGAACGCTTGTGACGGTGGAGGAATTCGATGGGGTCCTCAATGGTGATTATATGTCCACCGCTATGGATGTTGCGATGATCGATCAGCGCCGCCAACGAGGTGGACTTACCCGAACCGGTGCCACCGACGAACAAGATCAGCCCACGCTTGGACATGATCACCTCGGTCAAAACTGGCGGCAGCCCCAAGTCCTTGACGTTGGGCAAGTCGGTCTTGATGTTGCGAATCACCATCGACACTTCGC
>DAOTGT010000031.1:6184-23670 GCA_035447285.1 Candidatus Competibacter sp. | reverse complement strand
CCCGCGCTTCCGCCAGACGGCTTCGGCGCAAGCTTATAGCGTCCGGCTATGTGGGTCGCCGTCCCGCTCGCGCGGTCGCTGGTCAGACGCGGAAACCGCAACGGGTCTGTTCCAGCCATTTCAAGCGGAAACCGGCACATCCGATAACAGAAACTCCATCAGCGCCTTCTGAGCATGTAGGCGGTTTTCGGCCTCCTCCCACACTTGGCTTTGCGGTCCGTCGATGACCTCGGCGCTGACCTCCTCGCCCCGATGCGCCGGCAGGCAGTGCAGGAAAATCGCTTCGGGTTTGGCTTGGACCATAATCTCGGCGTTGACCTGATAGCCGCTGAAATCCCGCAGCCGCTGTTGCTGTTGCTCCTCCTTGCCCATGCTCGACCATACATCGGTGGCAATCAGATCGGCGCCCCGGGCGGCGACCAGCGGATCGCGCAGCAGTACCACTCGGCCGGCGGCGCGCTCCAGCAAATCCGCGTCCGGCTCGTAACCGGCCGGCACGGCGATGCGCAATTGAAACTCGAACTGACAGGCGGCGCTGAGGTAGCTGTTGCACATATTGTTACCGTCGCCGATCCAGGCCACGGTTCGTCCGCGAATATCGCCACGATGCTCGATGAAGGTCTGAATATCGGCCAGCAACTGACAGGGATGGTTGTAATCGGTCAACCCATTGATCACCGGTACGCTGGAGTACTTGGCGAAACGCTCCACCTTGGCATGTTCGAAGGTACGGATCATCACCAGATCCACCATGCTCGACAACACCCGCGCGGTATCCTCGATCGGTTCGCCCCGACCCAGTTGCGTATCGCGAGGCGACAGGAAAATGGCGCCGCCTCCCAATTGCACGATGCCGGCTTCGAAGGAAATTCGGGTGCGAGTCGAGGCTTTTTCGAAGATCATGCCCAGGACCTTCTGGGGAAACGGCGCATAACGCTCCCCCCGCCGGTGCTGCGTCTTCAACTCGTCGGCACGCCGCAGTACATACTGTAATTCCGCGGGCGCCAGATCGAACAGGCTGAGAAAATGGCGTGGTTTCATGAATAGGGATCGCTGAAAAATACGGATTGCCGGCAATCCGTTCTGGTGGTCGCACAGCGGCTTGGGGAACATTCGCTCCAGCTCGGTGCGAAAATTCCGCAAGCCGCTTTCCAAAATCAAAACGGCGACACTGGTGAGCCGCCGTGAAAAATATTATAAGTCAGAAGTCGATTTTTTGGCGGATGGACGCTGCCCTCCTCCACGCTACCGGACGATTCGCGATGTCAGTCAATTTTTGCCCGCAATGCGGCAACTCCTTGCAAACCGTCGCCATCGACGGCCGTTCCCGACAGCGCTGCAACGCCGCCGACTGCGGCTATGTGCATTGGGACAACCCAGTACCAGTGGTCGCCGCCATCGTCGAATTGGACGGCGCGGTCATTCTGGCCCGCAACCGGGGCTGGCCGGAGAAAATGTTTGGGCTGATCACCGGTTTTCTGGAGCGGGACGAAACCCCGGACGCCGCCGTCCTGCGCGAGGTGCGCGAAGAGCTGGGCCTGGAGGTCACCACCGCCCGCTTCATCGGCTATTACCCGTTTTTCGAGATGAACCAGTTGTTGCTGGCTTTCCATGTACCGGCGCACGGACCCATCACCCTCGGCGAGGAACTGGCCGACATCAAACGCGTGCCGATCGAACGGCTGAAGCCGTGGACCATCGGCACCGGTCCCGCCGTCCGCGACTGGCTGGCGAGCCGTCGATCCGCCGTCTAGACAGGAGCAGCCACCGACGCTCGCCATCCGGCCGGCGGCGGCCCTGAAAGCAAGGATCAATTCTGGGCGACGCTCTTGAGCGCTTCGGTGTATTTCTCGGCGTCGGTGGTGCGCAGCAGGCGGCGGACCACCGACACCAACTCAGCGACCTCGCTACTCTGAATGACCCGCTTGATCTCCAGCAAGGCGGTGGGGTGCATGCTGAACTGAGTCAGACCGAGCCCCAGCAACAACCGGGTGTAGCGGGGATCGCCGGCCATCTCCCCGCACAGGCTGACCGGAATGCCGGCTTTGTGACCGGCGAGGATGGTGTTGTGGATCAGCATCAGCACCGCCGGATGTAGCGGATCGTAGAGATAGTTGATCTCGTCGTCCACCCGGTCGATGGCCAGGGTGTACTGGATCAGATCATTGGTGCCGATCGACAGAAAATCCAGATAGCGGGCGAACTGGGGCGCGCACACCGCCGCCGCCGGCACTTCGATCATACCGCCGACCGGCATCTTCTCGTCGAAGGCCAGACCCCGATCGCGCAATTCCTGCTTGGTCTCCGCCACCAGCCGCAGCACCTGGAAAACCTCCTGAATGGCGGACAGCATCGGAATCATCATCCGCACTGGCCCGTGCGCCGAAGCCCGCAGGATGGCACGTAACTGCGGGCGGAACATCGCCAGATCCTTGAGACACATCCGAATCGCTCGCAAGCCGAGCGCCGGGTTGGTGCAGACCGGGCCACCGCCACGACCACCGTCCACCTGCTTGTCGGCGCCAAGGTCGGCGGTGCGGATGGTGATGGGGCTGCCTTCCAGCGTCTTGATCACATGCAGATAGGAGGCCAGATGCTCTTCCTCGTCCGGCACGTCCGGGCGATTCATGAACAGGAACTCGGTGCGGTACAAACCGACCCCATCGGCCACCACGTCCCGCACCGCCGCGGCATCCTCCGGCAATTCGATGTTGGCGTACAACGCGATCGTCAGCCCGTCGCGAGTGATCGCCGGCTTGCCCTTGAGCTTGTTCAACTCGCGTTGCTGCTGGCGCTCCTCCTTCTGCTTGTGGCGGTAATAGCGCAGGATCCGCTCGTCCAAACCGAGCAGAATCACACCTTGGCGACCATCGACGATCACCGGTTCGTCATGGCCCAGGTAAGCGCGGGCGTTACGCGCGCCGACCACCGCCGGGATGCCCAGGCTGCGCGCCAGAATGGCGGTGTGGGACAGCGGGCCACCGTACTCGGTCACAAAAGCCAGCACCCCCTGATGTTGCATCAGGATGGTGTCGGCCGGAGTCAGGTCGTCGGCGACGACGATGCGTCCCTCCAAACGACTGGACGCCAGTTCGGTGTAGTCGGGGTCGTTCAGATAAGACGGGTCCTCGGTCACCAGCACACGCTGCACCCGCCGCACCACATGCTCCACATCGTCCTTGCGGGTGCGCAGATACGGGTCGTCCATGTCCTCGAATACCTGGACCAGCAGATCCCGCTGGATCTTCAACGCCCATTCGGCATTGCACTTGCGCGTGCGAATCAGCTTGATCGGCGCCTCGGTGAAAGTCGCGTCTTCCAGCATCAGCAAATGGGTGTCGATAAAGGCGGCAACCTCCGTCGGCGCCGTCGGAGGAACCTGGACCCGCACATCGCGCAATTGCCGCCTGGCTATCTCCAGACTATTCAGAAAACGCTGGACTTCATCCTCGATGATGGCGTCGGGGATGGTGTACTCGGTGATTTCCGGCTGGTTGCGCTGCAGCAGGTAGGTTCTGCCGATCGCATACCCCCGGGAAACCCCGATGCCATGCAGCGAAAACGGCATGCGGAAGCCCTCTCATTCGCTCTCGTCGAAACGGCGGCGCACCAGATCTTCGAGATGTTCGAGCGCCTGCTCGGCCTCGGGACCGCTGGCGCACAACTCCAATTGGGCGCCACGCGCGGCCGCCAGCATCATGACACCCATGATGCTTTTACCGTTGACTTCGCGCCCGTCGCGCAGCAGCCGGATTTCGGCGTCGAATCCGGCCGCCAGAGTCACGAACTTGGCGGCGGCTCGGGCGTGCAACCCCAGTCGGTTGATGATGACAATTTCCCGCTTCAACACCTTGACGCTCCCTCTATTCCCCAGCCGATCCAATCGCTCATTGGGCTACACCGTCAATTTTAGTTCTCGATGACGGACCATGACATAGTCACGCAGTCCGCCGAAATGGCGGGCCAGGGCCTCGGCGACGAACACCGAGCGATGCTGGCCGCCGGTACACCCGATGGCGACGCTCAGATAACTCCGCTCGCTGCGCTCGAAGCGCGGCAACCATCCCTCCAGAAAATGGCCGATGTCGGCGATCATCGCGCCGACGTCCGACTGGCGGCCGAGGAAATCGATCACGGCCGCGTCCAATCCGGTCAGCGGACGCAGCTGCGGCTCCCAGTGCGGGTTGGGCAGACAACGCACATCGAACACGAAATCGGCGTCGGCGGGCACACCGTTCTTGAATCCAAACGATTCGAACAGCAGCGACATCGCTTCGCCGGGCGTCTCGTGCACGCGGGCGCGAATCAGCTCGCGCAATTGGTAGAGATTGGTGTCGCTGGTATCGACGATCAGATCGGCGCAGGCGATGATCGGCTCCAGCAAGCGCCGCTCCTGCTGGATCGCTTCCCGCAGCGGAATGTCGCCCAACGCCAAGGGATGCCGGCGCCGGGTTTCACTGTAGCGCTTGAGCAGCGCTTCGTCGGCGGCTTGCAAAAACAACACGTCCACCCGCAGGTCGCTGGCGCGCAGTTCGGTCAACGTGGTGGGAAACTGGTGCAATTCATCGATGAAATTGCGTGCGTCCACCCCCACCGCCACGGTCGGCGGCAACAGGCCGCTGGCGGCGGTGATTTCTCGCGCCAGGGGTAAAATCAGTTTGAAGGGCAGATTGTCGACGCAGTAGTAGCCCAGATCCTCCAGGGTTTGCAGCGCAATGGTCTTGCCTGAGCCGGACAAACCGCTGACGATGATTATTCGCATGGCATGGCCCTCTCCATGGTTTTTTCCATGCGCGCCATCAGATCCTGCTCGGCGTGATATCCGCCCAATCGCAGGATGTGATCGCGCACCGCGCATTCCACCAGCACCGCCAGATTGCGACCGGGCGCGATTGGCAGCGTGATCGCCGGCACCCCGACACCCAAAATCACTCGGTTTTCCCGCATTCCCTGCAATCGGGCATCGGCCGGCGGCGAGATTTCCTCCATCTTGACCAGGTGAAGAATCAGTCGGACACGCTTGTTGCGCTTGATGGCACTGTCTCCAAACATGCGGCGGATGTTGAGAATACCGAGCCCGCGCACTTCCAGCAGATCGCTCAGCGCGGGCGGACAGGTCCCTTCCAGGACCGTCGACGCCACCCGGGTCAGGGTCGGGGTATCGTCGGCGATCAGACGATGACCGCGACTGATCAGTTCCAGGGCCAGCTCGCTCTTGCCGATGCCGCTACCGCCGGTGATCAGCACTCCCAAGCCGAACACTTCAAGCAGCTCGCCATGCACCACGGTGGAAGCGTCCAGACCATGCCGGTAATGATCGAGTTGCTCCAATACCACTTCGGGCGTGGCCGGACTGGACCAGAGCGGAATGCCGGCCCTCTCGGCACCGACCCGCAGCGCCTCGACCGGCGCCACGCCGCCGCACACCAGCACCGCGCCGGTGGGGAATGCCAGCAGATCGCGGATCAATGCCTCCCGCACCGTCGCTTCGAGCCGACCGAAAAAGTCGCTTTCCTCAGGACCACAAATTTGCAACCGAGGTGCGTGCACCCAGTTCAGCCGGCCGTACAGGGGTACGCCGGCTTCGGCCGGCGGCCACAAGATGTGTTCCGCCCCCGCCGCGCCGCCGGCCCAGCTCAGGTTCAGCACGGTTTCCAGCGCCTGGAATACCTCCTTCACCCGCGCCGGCTGGTTCATGGCAAGATCGTGACGGCCGGCTTCCAAGTCTGGAACCGGGTAAACAACATCTGGTCGGAATCGGTTTCCCGCAATTGCTGGCAAAACGCCTGGTCGCTGAACATTTCCGCCAGATAGGAAAGAATCTTGAGATGTTCGTCGGTGTAATGATCCGGCACCAGCAGACCGAACACCAAGTCCACGGGCTGCCGGTCGATGGCGTCGAAATCCACGCCCTTCCTCAACTTGACGAACGCGCCAATGGCTTGCTGGCTGTGCTCGAAGCGACCATGGGGCAGGGCGACCCCATGGCCCAGACCCGTACTCCCCAAACGCTCCCGGCCGATCAGGCTATCGAAGATCGGCCGGACCGCCAAATCGGGCTGACCGGTGGCGAGCAGCTCGCTCATGATCTCGATGACCCTTTTCTTACTGGCTACTTCGCTGTCGCAAACGATCCGGTCGGAGGTAATCAGGTCTGTAATATCCATAAGACTCACTCAAGGCTGGGGATAGCTGCGCGCCTTTTCGCCACGATGCTTGTCCGTCAGTTTTTCCTTGTGCTTCTTGATCTGACGGTCGACCTTATCGATCAGGGCATCGAGCGCGGCATACATATCCTCGTCGATGGCATCGGCAAAGATTTCGTTACCGGCCACATGGATCGTCGCTTCGGCCTTCTGGCTCAGTTTATCGACGCTGAGAATCACCTGGGCGCTGGTCACGTTGTCGAAATGCCGCTCGATGCGCTCCAGCTTGTCGTGCACGTAGTCGTGCAGCGCCTGGGTGATTTCCACATGGTGTCCGCTCAGTTTGATTTGCATGACATGGGCTCCTGACTGGCAGGTCTTATTTGGGTCGGGCGTCGGAACCGTCGAGCGGCGCGCGATCCATGGCGGTCGCTCGACCGTTGCGGATTCGAACCGTCCGGCATGCCCCGGACTCCCGTTGCAATGCCCCTTACGGGGCGGGTATTCCCCGTCCGGTCAGACGAGGCGTTTACGATCCGAAGAAGAGGGCACGGACATGGCTTCCCGATATTTTGCCACCGTGCGCCGGGCCACCTGAATTCCATCGGCCTCCAGCAGTTTGGCGATCTTATCGTCGCTGAGCGGCTTGCCGGGGTTTTCCGCCTGGATCAGCTTGCGGATCATGGCACGGATGGCGGTGGACGAACACTCGCCGCCGTCGCTGGTGCCGACATGGCTGGAAAAGAAATATTTCAGCTCGTAGATCCCTCGCGGCGTATGCATGTATTTCTGAGTGGTCACCCGCGAGATGGTCGATTCGTGCATGCCCAGTGTCTCGGCGACATCCCGCAGAATCAGCGGCTTCATGTACTCGTCGCCCTGCTCCAGAAATTCCCGCTGACGCTCGACGATGCAGGTGGCCACCTTGAGCAGGGTCTCGTTGCGATTTTGCAGGCTCTTGAGAAACCAGCGCGCCTCCTGCAAATGGTTTTTCAGATAGGCCGTATCACCGTTCGAGCCGCTTTGCCGCGCCAGGGCCGCGTATCGGGCGTTGATGCGCAGCTTAGGCATGTTATCGGGGTTCAGCTCGACCCGCCAGGTATGGCGCTGGCGGTAGACCAACACGTCCGGCACGACGTACTGCGGCGCGGCGTTGGACAGGCGGGCACCCGGACGCGGATCCAGCGACTGAATCAGGCTCACGATACCCTGTAGCGCCTCGCGCGTCACCTTGAGCCGGCGCATCAAGCCGGTGAAATCGCGCTCGGCCAGCAGTTCCAGATGATGCTCGACCAGACGGCGTGCCTCGGCCAGCCACGGGGTATCGGCCGGCAGCGTCTCCAGTTGCAGCAACAGGCATTCGGCCGGGCCGCGGGCGCCGACGCCCTGCGGATCGAATCGTTGAATCCGCCCCAAGACTTTCTCGGCTTCGGCCGGCGTCATCGCGATTTCATCGGGCAAACCCTGGCAAATCTCCTCCAGCGACAAGGTCAAATAACCGGATTCGCCGATCGCGTCGATGATGGCGGTGGCGACCGCCAGTTCCCGCTCGTCGAACGGCGTCAGCCGCATCTGCCAGTACAAATGGTCGCGCAACGATCCCCCGGCGCCGGCATAGCGCTCGTAGGGGTCCCATTCCTCGTCCTCGCCGCGGGAATAGTTAGTCGCGCCGTCATACGATTCGTAGACATCCTCCCAGGCGCTGTCCACCGGCAGTTCGTCCGGCAGGGTACTGGCCGCCGCGTCGATTTCGGTCTCGGAGCCGTCCGCCGTCTGAGCGGCGGAGGTTTCCGGTCGCACCGGCAGATCCTGCAGCTCGTCGGCCTGCTCCAGCATCAGGTTGGAGTCGAGAACCGCCTGCACCTCCACCTGCAAGTCCAGGCTGGACAATTGCAGCAGGCGAATCGCCTGCTGCAATTGGGGAGTCATGGTCAGTTGCTGACCCAGGCGTAGCTGTAATGACTGTCTCATAACCATTCAAGCCTGCATCAAGCCGCTTCACTTAACCTAGCTATAATCCTAGCGGGTTTTCGGCTAGAGTGGCTAACGTGGCGGACATTTGCCAGCCGACCTATTCCCGCCGGGTCAAAGCTGGAACGATTCACCCAGATAGACCCGACGGACTTGCTGATCGGCGAGAATCGCGCCGGGATCGCCTTCGGCGATCACCCGGCCCTCGTTGAGAATATAGGCGCGGTCGCAAATCCCCAGGGTCTCCCGGACATTGTGATCGGTGATCAACACGCCGATCTGGCGCTCGCACAGGTGGCCGATGATGCGCTGGATATCCAGCACCGACAACGGGTCGACTCCGGCAAACGGCTCGTCCAACAACATGAACGCCGGCCGCGCCGCCAAGGCCCGGGCAATCTCCACCCGTCGGCGCTCCCCACCCGACAAGCTGATGCCGGAACTGTCGTGCAAGTGACCGACATGCAGCTCGTGCAACAGTTCCTCGGCCAGCGGTCGACGCTCGGCTTTGGTGAGATCCGGCCGGGTTTCCAGAATCGCCATCACATTGTCCAACACCGTCAGCCGCCGGAATATCGACGGTTCCTGAGGCAGGTAGCCGACCCCCAACCGCGCCCGCGCGTGCATCGGCAGATGGGTCAGGTCACGGTCGTCCAACAACACCCGCCCTTCGTCGCAATGAATCAGACCGACCATCATGTAAAAGGTGGTGGTCTTGCCGGCGCCGTTCGGCCCCAGCAGACCGACCACTTCGCCGCTGGCGACCGTCAGCGAGGCGGCGTCCACCACCACCCGCTTGCGGTAGCGCTTGACGACTTCCTTGGCAATCAACTGGGCCATATCAGGGCTTCTTGGTGGCGGGGAGCACGCTTTGCCCGCGCGGCTGGATGGTGAACTGGATGCGACCGTTCGCGCCGGCGCCGCGCGCCCGCACCACATCGCCCTTGAGATCGTATTCCACCTGATCGCCGGTAAACACATCCTGTCCCTGCACCAACCGGGCATCGCCGCTCATGACCACTTTGGCGCTGCCGACGTTGTATTCGACCCGCTGGCTGGTGCCCAGGATTTCCGGCTTGTCGGCCGCCGGCTTGTAGCGCAGGTTGACGGGCTTTCCCACCGCTTCCATCCGTTCGAAGCTGCTGTCCTTGACGTGGATGGTGGCGGTGTCGGCGGTCAGTCGCATCGAACCCTGGCTGATCACCACGTTGCCTTCGTAAACGCTCACGCCGGTCTTCTGGTCCAACTGGCCGCGGCTGGCTTCCAGATGAATCGGCTGCTCGCGATCCTCCGGCAGGGCGGCGGCCGGGGACGCCACCAGCGTCAGCGTCAACGCCAGTCCGAATTTACGGCTTGGGGGGTTCATAGACACCTCGCACTTCGGAAAGCAGTTCCAAGCGCTCCTGATCCAGATAGGCGCGCACGCCGACAGCTTGCAACTCGCCGCCCGGCGTCACCGCCCGCGCCGGCGCGGCGGTTTCGGCGTAACGGCTGTCGGGCCGCACCAACACGTCGCGGGTAGTCATGGTGACCGGTGGCTGGCCGCTCTCGGCGGTACGGATCATCACTACCTTGCCTTCCAGCCGAACCTGCTCCTGGTTGGGGGCGATCCAACCTTGTTCGGACCGCAGCCGCCACTCGCGGGTCCGGCCATCCGGCTGATACCAGTCCATTTGCGGCTGCTCGACCTGAGTACCGAGCTGACCCGGCAATTGCTTCAACAAAGGGGCCTCAAGCACATACTCCGGCAAGCCGGCAACCGTCATGCGCACCGCCCGAAACCGCTGGATCACCAGCACCGGTTCCTGACTCTCGACTGGAACCGGTTCGCGCAACGAGGATTCCACCCAGCGCAACAGGCTGTAGCTCAACCCGGCCAACAATGCCAGACCGGTCAGATACAGGCTGCCGCGTACCGTGAAATCGCCACGCACCGTACCGCCGCCCTCTTTCACCCGGCCGCCACCTTACAGATAACGGCCGCGCAGGGCCGCCAATTGGCCGCGCGCTTCCAGCAGCAGCTCGCAGACATCGCGCGCCGCGCCGCGCCCACCGCAACTGGGCGTCTGCCAGTGGGCGTGCTGTTTGACGAACGGGTCGGCGTCCTGCACCGCGATGGCCAAACCGACCCGGGTCATCACCGGCAGATCGATCAGATCGTCGCCCACGTAAGCCACCTGCTCCGCGTCCACACCCAGCCGCGCCCGCAGGCTGTTGAACGCCGCCAATTTATCCTGCACACCCAAATAGGCATGGCGGATGCCCAAATCGGCCATGCGCCGCTCCACCGAGGCGGCGTGACGACCGGAGATGATGGCCACCTCCACACCGGCCTCAAGCAGCATCTTGATGCCATGACCATCCCGAATGTGGAAGACCTTGTATTCGTCGCCGTCGTTACCCAAGTAGAGGTGGCCGTCGGTCAACACGCCGTCCACGTCGAAGATGACCAGCTGAATCTGGGTGGCCTTGCTCAGGATATCGCGCATGATCGATCTTCCGCCGGATGGAGATTACAACACGCCGGCGCGCAACAGATCGTGCATGTTGAGGATGCCGGTCAGCTTCCCGGCGGAGTTTACCACCGGCAGGGCGTTGATCTTGTACTGTTGCATCATCCGCAGCGCCTCGGCGGCCAAGGTGCCGGGCGCGATGGTCTTGCAGTCGCGGATCATCACTTCGGCGACCCGGGCGGTATGCACGTCCACCTGCCGGTCCAATGTCCGGCGCAAGTCGCCGTCAGTGAACACCCCCAGCACCCGCTCCTCGCCATCCACCACCACGGTCATGCCCAGACCTTTGCGACTCATTTCCAGCAAGGCGTCCCTTAGCAGATCGTCGGGCGCGTTGCGCGGCATCTGCGCGCCGATGTGCATCACCTCGTCGGTAAGCAGCAGCAGGCGGCGACCCAATCGGCCACCGGGGTGGGAACGGGCGAAGTCCTCGGCGGTGAAGCCGCGCGCTTCCAGCAGCGCCACCGCCAGGGCGTCGCCCATGGCCAGCGTGGCGGTGGTGCTGGAAGTCGGCGCCAGCCCGAGCGGACAGGCTTCCTGGGAAACGCTGACGTCGATATGCACATCCGCATTTTTCGCCAGTGTCGAAGCAGGATTGCCGGTCAGGGCGATCAGCGGCACGCCCAGCCGCTTGAGCAACGGCAGCAGGGTCAGAATCTCGTCGGTTTCCCCAGAATTGGACAACGCCAGCACCACATCCCGAGCGGTGATCATGCCCATGTCGCCGTGGCTGGCTTCGGCCGGGTGAACAAAAAACGCCGGGCTGCCGGTGCTGGCCAGCGTCGCCGCGATCTTTCCGCCGATGTGCCCGGATTTGCCAATACCGAGCACCACGATGCGGCCCTGGCAGTGCAGCATGAGATCGCAGGCATTGACGAAGTCGCCATCGATGCGGCTTTTGAGTTGTTCCACCGCTTGGGCTTCAATCGTCAAAACCTGGCTGGCCAGTTGTCTCAACTTATCGGGGTGCATGGTAATTCCAAAATGCTCCTTTCATCTTCGCGCCGATCCCGCGGAATCGGCAAGATCGCCGCAATCAGGTTTGCTCGCACTTTTTCCTTGGCGCGATCCCGTGCACTACGGGTATTTCCAGGCAACCAGCGACGAACCACTGTTCATCGCCTTCGATCATCGCCATGGATTCATTAGCCCATCAAAAGACCCGGCTTCGGTCGATCGTCAAACCCAAAGAAGCCTGCTGGATTCGACAGTGGCTTTCACACGAAAAAAGGGCGGCCATCGCCGCCCTTGGCATTTCCGATAGCGGCACCGCCCGAAGCGGTGCCGCCCGTTCTCAGCCGGTTGTGGCCGGCTTGAACTCCTCTTCCAGCAATTTGGCATGCGCCGCCGCCAACCGGGCAATCGGCACCCGAGGCGACGAGCAGGACACGTAGGTCAGGTTAGCATAGTGGCAGAAGCGCATCGAAGCCGGATGACCGCCCTGTTCGCCGCAAATGCCGACCTTGAGACCACCACGAGTCTTCCGGCCATTTTCGACCGCAAACTGCATCAGTTGACCGACGCCCGCCGTATCCAGCGCTTCGAACGGATTGTCCTTGAGGATCTTGGCGGAGTTGTAGAAGGGCAGGAACTTGTTCTCGGCGTCCTCGCGCGAGAACGAGAACGTGGCCTGGGTCAAGTCATTGGTGCCGAACGAGAAGAATTCGGCGACACCGGCAATTTCACCGGCGCGCAGACAGGCCCGCACCACTTCCATCATGGTGCCGAACTCGAAATGCACCTTGACCGCGTACTTGGCCTCGACCTGGGGTAACACTTCGTCGACCAACGCCTTCACCCGCTTCAACTCTTCCACGGTGCACACCTGTGGCACCATGATTTCGGGATGGACGTTCACCTTCTCCTGGATACATTCCGCCGCCGCTTCCAGAATGGCGCGGATCTGCATCTTGTAAATCTCGGGATAGGTCAGACCCAGGCGGACGCCGCGATGACCCAACATCGGGTTGATTTCGTGCAGGGCGCGCGCCTTCTGCAGGATTTCTTCCTTCTTGGCCAGCACGTCGGCGACCAGATGGCTGTCGTTGAGAATACCGAGCTGCTCGACGGCCTTCGGGTTGACCTGGCTGAGAATCTGGCTGATCGCTTCCAGACCCTGGGCGGTATGGCGCAGATGGCGCAGATGCTCGATGTCGTCGATCAGGGTCTGCTCGGAAGGCAGGAACTCGTGAATCGGCGGATCCAGCAAGCGCACCGTGACTGGACGCGGGGCCATCACCCGGAAGATTTCCTTGAAATCGCTGCGCTGCATCGGCAGCAACTTGGCCAGCGCCGCTTCGCGGTCCTCGGTGGTCTCGGCCAGGATCATCTCCAGGACCAGCGGCAACCGCTCCTTGGCATTGAACATGCGCTCGGTGCGGCACAGGCCGATACCCATCGCGCCGTAGTTGGAAGCGCGCTGCGCCGCTTCCGGGGTGTCCGCGTTCGCCATCACCTTGAGGGTGGCGATCTCGTCGGCCCAGCTCAGCAAGGTGCGCAATTCCGGGGTGAACTCCGGCTCGACGGTGGGAACGGCGCCCAGATAGACTTGGCCGGTGCCGCCGTCGATGGTGACCACGTCGCCCTCATGCAGCACCTTGTCGCCGATGATGGCTTGGCGCTGATGCACGTTGACCAGAATGTCTTCCGCGCCGACCACGCAGGGCTTGCCCATGCCGCGCGCCACGACCGCCGCGTGGGAGGTCTTGCCACCGCGACTGGTCAGAATGCCCACGGCGGCGAAGAAGCCATGGATGTCCTCCGGCTTGGTTTCCTCGCGCACCAGAATGATTTTCTCGTTGGCGCCGCGCCCGCGTTTCACCGCAGTGTCGGCATCGAACACGATCTTGCCCGACGAAGCACCAGGAGATGCACCCATTCCCAGCGCTGCCGGCGCCACTTTTTGCTTGGGATCGAGTTGCGGGAACATCATCTGTTCGAGCGACTCGGGATCGATCCGCAACAACGCCTTTTCGCGGGTAATCAAGCCTTCATTGGCCATTTCCACCGAGCTACGCACCATGGCCTGGGCGTTCATCTTGCCATTGCGGGTTTGCAGGCAGTACAGCACACCCTTCTCGATGGTGTACTCGTAGTCCTGCACCTCGTGGTAATGACCTTCCAGCTTATTACGCAGTTCGACGAGTTGCGCGTACAGCGCCGGCATTTCGTCCTTCATCTCCGCGACCGGCTTCGGGGTGCGGATACCGGCGACCACATCCTCGCCCTGGGCGTTGACCAGGTATTCGCCATACATGACGTTTTCGCCGGTGCCGGGGTCGCGGGTGAAACCCACGCCGGTCGAGCAATCGTTGCCCATGTTGCCGAACACCATGGTCACGATATTGACGGCGGTGCCGTTGGCCTGCTCCGGGGTGATCTTGAACTCGCGGCGGTAGTCGACGGCGCGCTGACCCATCCACGAACCGAACACGGCCTTGGTCGCCAGCTCCAACTGCACGTAGGGGTCCTGCGGGAACGGTTGTCCGGTCTGCTCCTGGACGACTTGCAGGAACAACTGGCCGATGTCGCGCAGATCCTCGGCGCTCAGGGCCACATCCACCTTCACCCCGGCGCGGCGCTTGATTGCTTCGAAGTGCTCGTCGAAGTAATGATCGTCCACGCCCAGCGCGATCTTGCCGAATAACTGGATGAAGCGGCGGTAAGCATCGTAGCCGAAACGCTCGTTACCGGTCAGTTTGATCAAGCCGGCCAGCGTCTTCTCGTTCAGACCGAGGTTGAGGATGGTGTCCATCATGCCCGGCATGGACATCGAGGAACCAGAGCGCACCGAGACCAGCAGCGGGTTGCCGTCGCCGCCAAACTGCTTGCCGGTTTCCTGCTCCAGCCAAGCCATGTGCTCGCGCAAATTGTCCACCAACCCCTCGGGTAGACGGTTGTTGGCGATGTAATCCAGACAGGCTTCGGTGGAAATCACGAAGCCCGGCGGCACCCGCAGGCCGATCTGGGTCATCTCGCAGAGGTTGGCGCCCTTGCCACCCAGCAGCATCTTATTCTTGCCATCGCCTTCGGTGTATTTGTAAATGTACTTCTTCGCCATGATCCTACCTTCACAAGTGGTTGAGGGAGTGTCGGACCCATCCGACTTCGCAACAGCATAGACTATCCGGCGCCGTCTTGAACGGTCCGCCGGGCTGGTTTCTGCCGCCGGGGTTACGTGCGCGGAAATAAGGTATAGCCAGTCAGGGAATATGTTCGCCGGCCGACCAATCGACCCGGATCGCTCCCAAAGATAGCCATATACCCCGGAAATTGCCAAGAACATCTGGGGCGGCGGCGGCCCGGAGCCGATAGCGGTCATTTGACTTGCCGGCGACTTGGCCGGAAGATAGCAATCTTTTTATGCATCCGCTCCAACTGTTATTCTCAAGTTTAACAAAAAGATGCTCGCAATCAGCGCCCGTTCGGATTCCGCCTCGCCCCACGATGACCCTCTGGTGACCATGCGCCGCCTATCGTTCAGTCGCGGCGAACACCGTATCTTCCGAGAGTTGGATCTGGCCATCCCGCGCGGCAAGGTCACCGCCATCATGGGGCCGAGCGGCACCGGCAAGACCACGTTGCTACGGTTGATCGGCGGCCAGATCCGCCCCGATGCCGGTCGCATCGAGGTCGATGGCATCTGTGTCCACGAACTCGGCCGCAAGGAGTTGTACCAACTGCGCAAGCGCATGGGCGTGCTGTTCCAGAGCGGTGCGCTGTTCACCGACCTGAGCGTGTTCGACAACGTCGCCTTCCCGCTGCGCGAGCACACCCGCCTACCGGAACCCCTGATCCGGACCCTGGTGCTGATGAAACTGGAAGCGGTCGGTCTGCGCGGCGCCCATGCCTTGATGCCGGCGCAACTGTCGGGCGGCATGGCCCGTCGGGTGGCGCTGGCCCGCGCCATCGCGCTCGACCCGACGATGATCCTGTACGACGAACCGTTCGCCGGCCAGGATCCGATCTCGATGGGCGTGCTGGTGAAATTGATCCGCACCCTCAACGACGCGCTCGATCTGACCAGCATCATCGTCTCGCACGATGTCAAGGAAACCGCAGCCATCGCCGATTATCTTTATCTGATCTCCGACGGTCAGGTGGTGGAGCACGGCACGCCACAGGATCTGAGCCACTCCGCCTCGCCTTGGGTGGATCAATTCATGCACGCCCTGCCCGACGGCCCGATGTCCTTTCATTATCCGGCGCCGCCGTACGAAACCGATTTGCTGACGGGCACTCCGACATGATGGCGTCGCTGGCGGAATTGGGACGCTTCGTACTGGACCGGTTGGGTCGGCTGGGCCGGGCCAACCTGTTCCTGCTGCAACTGCTGCGCGCGCTGTCGTTTCTGTTCCGCCGCCCTAGCTTGCTGGTCAAGCAACTGCACGCGGTCGGCGTGCTGTCGCTGCCCATTATCCTGGTCTCGGGCCTGTTCGTCGGCATGGTGCTGGGTCTGCAAGGATACGCCAACCTAGTGGATTTCGGCGCGACCTCCTCGCTGGGTACGGTGGTGGCGCTGTCCCTGATCCGGGAGCTGGGGCCGGTGCTGACCGCGCTGCTATACGCCGGCCGGGCCGGTTCGGCGCTGACCGCTGAGATCGGGCTGATGCGGGCCACCGAACAACTGGCCAGCATGCAAATGATGGCGGTCGACCCGTTTCCTCGGGTGCTGGCCCCGCGCTTCCTGGCCGGCTGCATCGCGGTACCCCTGCTGACCGGCATTTTCACCGCGATCGGCATCCTGGGCGGCTATTTGGTCGCGGTGGTGCAACTGGGCGTGGACGGCGGCTCGTTCTGGGCACAGATGCAAGCGAAAGTGCAGTTGCTCGCCGACGTCGGCAACGGCGTCCTCATCAAAAGCACCGTGTTCGGGCTGGTGGCCAACTGGATCGCCTTGTTCGAAGGCTATCAGGCGCAGCCGACTTCGGAAGGCGTCAGTCTCGCCACCACCCGCACCGTGGTGGACACTTCGCTGGCGGTGCTGGGCCTGGATTTCCTGCTGACCGCCCTGATGTTCGGAGAGTGGTAATCATGAAACAAAAGAATCTGGAGCTGGCGGTCGGCCTGTTCGTCGCGCTGGGACTGGCGGCGTTCTTCATACTGGCGATCACGGTCAGCGACCTCAGCAGCCTGGGAGACGATAAGGGTTACCGCGTCACGGCCCATTTCGAAAATATCGGCGGACTCAAGGCCCGCGCCCCGGTCACGCTGGGCGGCGTGCGCATCGGCCGAGTGGTCGGCATCGGTCTGGACCCGCAAAGCTACGAAGCCGTGGTCACGATGTCCATCGATCCCAAGTACGACCGCTTGCCGACGGACTCCAGCGCCAGCATTCTGACCTCGGGATTGCTGGGCGAACAATACGTCGGGCTGGAACCCGGCGGCATGGATAGCTATCTCAAGGAGGGCGGGACGCTCAAGCTGACCCAATCGGCGCTGGTGCTGGAAAAACTGATCGGGCGGGTGTTTACCAACATGGCGTCGGGCGATCCCACGCCGTCCAAAACGCCCTGACCGATCCAGTCCCGGTCCTGATTCGGGTGCGCCGGCGTGAACATGAGACGAATTCCCGTCATTGACGATGCGGCCAGCGATATCCCCGAGAACGCAGCCCCCTGTTTCCCAGATAAAGAGTGAGCCAATCCAATGAAACGAGTGATCGCTCTCGGCCTACTGCTGCTAACGTTGAGCGGCGGTGCCATCGAGGCCGCCGTCAGACCCCCGCAAGAAGTGATTCAGGACACTTCGACGCGGATGATCGATGCCTTGCGACAGAACCGCGCGAAGCTCGACCGGGATCCAGGGCAGATTTACGGACTGGTCGATCAGATCGTGTTGCCCAATTTCGATTTCG
>DAOTGT010000031.1:0-6084 GCA_035447285.1 Candidatus Competibacter sp. | reverse complement strand
CCAGGGCAGATTTACGGACTGGTCGATCAGATCGTGTTGCCCAATTTCGATTTCGCACTAATGTCGCGCTGGGTGTTGGGCCGGGCTTGGCAGCAGGCCACTCCCGATCAGCGTCGTCGCTTCACCGAGGAATTCCGCACCCTGCTGGTCCGCACCTACGCCAAGGCGCTGCTGGAGTATTCCGACGAAGACTTGCGATTGCTGCCGCAACCGACCGTCGGGAACGGCAACGAGGTGACGGTCAAGACCGAAGTACGTCTGAAAGCCGGGCGACCGATCCAGATCAACTACAGCATGCATCTCAACAACGATGGCTGGAAGGTCTACGACGTCACGGTGGATGGGGTCAGTCTGGTCACCAGCTACCGCAGTACCTTCGCTAGCCAGATCCGCGCCAACGGCATGGACTCAGTCATCGCCGATCTCCAGCAGCGTAACAACGCCCAGGGGCCGCGCTGATGGCCTCTTCGGCGCGGATCAGCCGCGATGGTGACATCCTGCGCGTCCAAGGCGAGCTGGATTTCGATTCTGTCGCGGAGCTGTGGGAAACCAGCGAAACGCTGCTCGTAGGCGACGCTCCGCTCCTCCGCATCGATCTCAGCAGGGTCAGTCGTTCCAACAGCGCGGGAGTGGCTCTGCTGGCGCAATGGCTATGCCAAGCGCGCCGCCGCCAGCGGGAACTGCTCTTCGTCGGCATCCCGGCGCAGATGCGCGCCATCATCCGAGTCGTCGATCTGGAAACGTTGCTGCCCACCGCCTGACGGCGAACTACCCCGCGCTCCGCTCCTCACGTTCCGACACCAACCGCTTCCCCAACCATCACCCTTTTTCATCGAACCAGGATTGACCGCGATGCAAGCGCAAGACATCGAACGTCTGATCGAAGAGCAACTGCCGGACGCACGGGCCAAGGTCCGCGGCGATGACGGCGTCCATTTCGAGGCGGTGGTCGTCAGCACGGCCTTCGCCGGCAAGTCGCTGTTACAGCAGCATCGGCTGGTGTATGCGGCCCTGGGCGGGCGCATGGAGCGTGAGGAGATTCACGCCCTATCCCTCAAGACCTACACGCCGGACACTTGGCAAACACTACAATCCTGACTCCGGCGGACCCTGTTTTCATGAGCAAACTCATCATCAATGGTGGCGTACCGCTGTTCGGCGAGCTGCGCGCCTCCGGCGCCAAGAACGCGGTGCTGCCGATTCTGGCCGCCACCCTGCTGGCCGACGAGCCGGTCATCATTCGCAACGTCCCGCACTTGCAGGATGTCACCACCACCATGGAGCTGTTGGGTCGCATGGGCGTGGACCTGGTGGTCGACGAGCGGATGAGCATCCAGGTGGACCCGCGCACGATTCAGACCTTCCAGGCCCCTTACGAGTTGGTGCGTACCATGCGCGCCTCGATCCTGGTACTGGGACCACTGCTGGCCCGCTTTGGTCAAGCCGAAGTGTCGCTGCCAGGCGGCTGCGCCATCGGCTCGCGGCCAGTCAACCTGCACATCAAGGGATTGGAAGCGATGGGCGCCGACATCAAGGTCGAGAACGGCTACATTCGCGCCCGCTCCGGCCGCTTGCGGGGTGCGCACATCGTACTGGACTTGGTCACGGTGACCGGCACCGAAAACCTGCTGATGGCCGCCACGCTGGCCCAGGGCACCACGGTGATCGAGAACGCCGCCCGGGAACCCGAAGTGGTGGACCTGGCCGACTGCCTGAAAGCGATGGGCGCGCGGATCGACGGAGCCGGCACCGATACCCTGGTGATCGAAGGGGTCGAGCGCCTCGGTGGCGCCCACTATCAGGTGCTGCCGGACCGAATCGAAACCGCCACCTACCTGCTGGCGGGGGCGATCACCGGCGGCCGGGTCAAAATGAAGGACACCCGTCCAGAAATCCTGGAAGCGGTGCTGCTCAAACTGGAAGAGGCCGGCGCCCAAGTCAACACCGGTCCCGACTGGATCGAAGTGGACATGCTCGGCCGTCGCCCCAAAGCCGTGCGCATCCGCACCGCGCCCTATCCAGCCTTTCCCACCGACATGCAAGCCCAGTTCGTCGCGCTCAACGCCGTCGCCGAGGGAACCGGCGTGATCACCGAAACGGTGTTCGAAAACCGCTTCATGCACGTCAACGAACTACAACGGATGGGCGCGCAAATCGAGCTGGAAGGCAACACCGCCGTCAGTATCGGGGTACCTCGGCTAACCGGAGCGCCGGTGATGGCCACCGACCTGCGCGCCTCGGCCAGCCTGATCCTGGCGGCACTGGTCGCCGACGGCGATACTGTCCTCGACCGCATTTACCACATCGACCGTGGCTACGATTGCATCGAGGAAAAATTATCGCACCTGGGCGCGTGTATCCGCCGGACACCGGGCTGAACGCCAATGACCGCAACGCTGACCATTGCCCTGTCCAAGGGCCGCATCTTCAAGGAAACCCTGCCGCTGCTGGCGGCGGCGGCCATCGTACCAACCGACGATCCGGAAACCAGCCGCAAGCTGATCCTCGACACCAACCAGCCCGACGTGAAACTGGTGATCATCCGCGCCACCGACGTACCGACCTATGTGCAGTATGGCGCTGCGGATCTTGGCGTGGCTGGCAAGGACGTGCTGCTGGAACACGGCGGCGAAGGGCTATACGAACCGCTGGATCTCAAAATTGCCCGCTGCCGGTTGATGGTGGCCGGCGATCCCGACCACCGGCCACGCTTGAACCGCACCCGCATCGCCACCAAATACATCAACACCACCCGGCGTTGGTTTGCCGACCAGGGTCGGCAAGTGGAAGTCATCAAGCTGTACGGCTCGATGGAACTGGCGCCGCTGGTCGGACTGGCCGATTACATCGTCGACGTGGTGGATACCGGCAAGACCTTGCAAGCGAACGGGCTGGCGCCGCTGGAACATATCGCCGACATCAGCTCGCGGCTGATCATCAACAAGGCCGCCATGAAGATGAAACACGCCCGGATCAAGACGATCATGGCCCGCATGGCCGCCGCCGTTGGCGTCTGAACAATATCCCCTCTCCCACTAGCGGACGAGGGGAGCATCCAACCGGAATGCCGCTCATGCCGAACATCCAATGCCTGAACACCGCCGATGCCGATTTCTGGCCACGCCTGGAAGCCCTGACCGCCTGGGAAGGGGTCGCCGACGAAGCCGTGACCGCCGTGGTGCGCGAGATTCTGGCGCGGGTGCGGACGGAGGGCGACGCCGCGCTGCTGGATTACACCCATCGCTTCGACCGACTGGACGCCGCTTGCGCCGCCGACCTGGAAATCCCCGCCGAGCGCCTGCGGCAGGCGTTGGCCACCATTCCCACCGAGCGGCGCGCGGCGCTGGAAACCGCCGCCGACCGTATCCGCGCCTATGCCGAACGGCAAAAACTGGCCTCCTGGACCTTCACCGAAGCTGACGGCAGTGTGCTCGGCCAGCAGGTGACGCCGCTGGATCGAGTCGGGCTGTACGTGCCCGGCGGCAAGGCCGCCTATCCGTCCTCGGTGCTGATGAACGCCATTCCCGCCAAGGTGGCCGGAGTACCGGAAGTGGTGATGGTGGCACCGACGCCGGGCGGCGTGCTCAACGATCTGGTGCTGGCCGCCGCCGCCGTGGCGGGGGTGGATCGGGTGTTCACCCTCGGCGGAGCGCAGGCCATCGCCGCACTGGCCTACGGTACCGCCACCGTGCCCCGGGTGGACAAGATCGTCGGTCCGGGCAACATCTACGTCGCCGCCGCCAAACGGCAGGTGTTCGGCGCGGTGGGCATCGACATGATCGCCGGACCGTCGGAAATCCTGGTGGTCTGCGACGGGCTGACCGATCCCGACTGGATCGCCATGGACCTGTTTTCGCAGGCCGAGCACGACGAGGACGCCCAGCCGATCCTGATCAGCCCGGACCCGGCGTTCCTGGAGCGGGTTGCCGCCAGCATCGAGCGCCTGCTGCCGGAGCTGGAACGGCAAGACATCATCGAAGCTTCACTGTGCCGGAGAGCGGCGCTGATTCAGGTGCGCGACCTGGCCGAAGCGGCGGCGGTAGCCAATTTCATCGCCCCGGAGCACCTGGAACTATCGGTGGAGAAGCCGGAAGAACTGTTGCCGCTGATCCGCCACGCCGGCGCGATCTTCATGGGCCGCTACACCGCCGAAGCGCTGGGTGATTACTGCGCCGGCCCCAACCATGTGCTGCCCACCTCGCGCACCGCGCGCTTTTCCTCGCCGCTGGGGGTGTACGACTTCCAGAAGCGGACCAGCATCATTCATTGCTCGCCGACCGGGGCGGCGGCGCTGGGCCGCACCGCTTCGGTATTGGCGCGCGGCGAAGGCTTGACGGCGCACGCCCGGTCGGCCGAATTACGCTTGCAACCGGTGGATAATTCCTGAACGCGTTCAGCCGTTCCCCGCGTCCCGCCCGCTGAGGCGACTGAATATTTCCCGCACCAGCGCGGGACCGGGTTGCGGCGGCGCTTCATCCAAACCAGCGTCCGCTTCCGCCTGCTCCAACGCCAGGATCAGCGCCACCCAACGGGGCGTGGAAGGGTTTTTCTCGACATTCAGCGCCCTGAGCGTCTTGGCAACCCGCACAACGATGGGCACGGGCTTGATCGAATCCACGGTCGGCCGAGTGCAGTTTTCAGCCGGACTGACGACCAGATACTCGCGGCAAGCCAGGGGACGCTCCTCGTAGATCGAACACGATTCGTCCTCCAGAAATGGGCAGGCAATTCCCTGCTGAAAATAGGCCAATCCGATCGGATCGACCTCATCGTCGCTAACACGGTTCGGTTCGCGCAGCTTCTCCAGCAGCCCGGCTGCTTGCAACCGTCGTCCCGCCTCCTCGAAACGAGCCAGAATGGTGGATTTCCGGGGTTCCGGCATTTGGTCCACCACTCCCCCGAGCCGCCGCGCTTCGATCGCCGAAATGGGAACCAGTTGCCGACAGCAAGCACCGCAGCCTTTTTTGCACGATACCGCCAGCCCTTCCGCTTGCACGTTCTCCACCGAGAAATCGACGAATCGATCGGTCAAATAGCGCAAGAAAGGGAGCAGGTTGCTCAACCGTGTCGGCCCGGCCGGCACCGGCATTTCCAAGCTGATCTTTCTGCCGGCGATGGTCAAGTCGGCGGTGGCGTTCAGAAACTCGCCGGCGTCTTCAGTATGAGTGCTCATCATCGCTCCCGAAGGCGTGGAATATTTTCAACATTCAACATCCAACATCGACTCGTCAGGCCGGTTTCGCCAAGACCCTTCAAGCAACCCAGCCAACCCCAGCCTCGCCGTTCGACCAGGCCGAAGCGAGGCCACGATCAAGTATTGGCTTCCAGATCCAACAGACTATGCAAGCGCCGTTGCGAGCGCTCTTGTCGAACGTCTTCTTCGCCGAGCTCGCGCAGCGTGGATTCGACGAAGGAGAGATGGACGTGGGCAGCCTGCCGAGCGGCATCTGGATCGCGATCCAAGACCCCCTTCAGGATCGCTTGATGTTGCGCGTGGATGACCGCGTAGCTGCTGTCGCGCGTGTACAACCGCTCCAGCGAACGACTGATATTCCCCAACAACAAATCGAACAGGCCGCGCATCACATGGATCAATGCCACGTTATGAGAGGCATCGGCGATGGCGAGATGAAAGTTGGCGTCCACCACTGCGTCGTGTTGGGGCTCGCGAATGCCGCGCTGGATCTCCTCCAACTCGGCGAAACGACAACGCAGAATTTCCCGGTCGGCATCGGTGGCGCGAAGCGCGGCGAAATAAGCCGCCACTTCTTCCAGGGCATGGCGCAACTCCAGCACGTCGAACATGGCCTTGGGATGCTTTTTCAGCAGTTCGATCAAGGGATCGGTGAGGACGGGCGCAACGACATCGACCACAAAATTCCCCCCACCCCGCCGGCTCTGCAAGAGACCTCGGGATTTCAGCGTGGTGATCGCTTCCCGCAGTGACGGACGGGATACGCTCAGCTCCTGAGCCAGCTCCCGCTCTGGAGGTAGTCGTTCGCCCGGCTTGAGGGCGCCTTCCAGAATCAACTGTTCGATCTGGCTGACGATGGCATCCGAGACTTTCGGAGGGTTAATCGTTTC
>DAOTGT010000030.1:11724-24107 GCA_035447285.1 Candidatus Competibacter sp. | reverse complement strand
TCCGCAAAAGTTCGCGACTCTCCAACTCGTACTACAAAATGTCAACAGAACCTAGCGTTGCTGGACCGGATCATCGATGGCAGCCCCGTCGAGGTGGCCGACGAACCGGTCTATTTTCCCGGCGACGACCTGCTCGCCCCGCTGGAACGGCGGCACGGCATCCCCATCGGCAACCTCACCAGCCAATTCTTCGCCAACCTCTACCTCGACGACCTCGACCACTGGCTCAAGGAACAGCGCCGGGTTCCCGCCTACCTACGCTATGTGGACGATATGATCCTGCTCGCCGACGCCAAAACCGTCTTGCACGACCACCACGCCGCGCTGGCCGACTACTTGACGCGAGAACGACTGCATCTCCATCCGCGTAAGGCGCAGGTCAGCCGCACCCGCGACGGCCTCAACCTGCTCGGTTATCTCGTCTTTCCTCATCGGCGGCGGTTGCGCAACGACAACGGCCTGCGTTTCCGGCGGCGGCTACGCCGTTTCGCCCGCGCCTATGCCCAAGGTCGCCTCACGCTGGCCGCCATCGACCCCAGCGTCCAAGCCTGGCTCGGCCACGCCCGCCATGCCGACACGCTCGGCTTGTGCCAAAGCATTTTCGATGCGATACCCTTTATCCGGGGAGCGGACCGATAGGCGGCCCCCTGGCGGTGCGGGGTGGCTCCTGGAACAACAAACCCGCGAGGGTGCGTTCCGCCAACCGCAACAGGAACACGCCGACCGACCGCAACAACAACATGGGTTTCCGCCTCGCCAGCCCGCCCGCTTGTCCAGAACCGCTATGTCCACGGATACGGCGGGCGCGATACGCGGGTGATCATGAGTCCGCTTCCGGGACTCGCAGGGACGGGAGCGCCAAATAGCCTTACCACGGAAGACCGGCTGCGGAGTCGAAGGATTGCCGAGGGCTCCGCAGCTTCTTGAATGTCGAGGTATTTTCCAAAGGAGATCGCCATGCGTTTTCCCTACGGCATCGCCGACTTCCGCAAGATCCAGGAGGAAGGCTATTTCTATGTGGATCGCAGCGACCGCATCGCGCTGCTGGAAGAAGCCGGTAGTCAACTGCTGTTCCTGCGCCCGCGCCGCTTCGGTAAAAGCCTGTGGCTGTCCACGCTGGAGAACTACTACGACCTGGCACGGGCGGACGATTTCGAACGACTGTTCGGTGGGCTGAAAATCGGCCGGAATCCGACACCGCTGCGCAATCGCTATTTCATCCTCAAACTCAACTTTTCCGTGGTGGACCCCAAGGGGGACCATAACGCGATTTACCGGGCTTTGCACCAGCATCTCAATGACGAAATCAGCGCCTTCGATCAGCGCTACCGGGCGCATCTGCCGCAACCGGTCAAGCTTCACGAAGAAAACGCCCTGTCTTCCTTGCGGAATCTGCTGGCCATAATCAGCGAAACGCCCCACCGGCTCTATCTGTTGATCGACGAATACGACAATTTCGCCAACGAAGTCATGATCAGCCCATTGCAGGGCACGGATCGCTACCAGGAACTGGTGGAAAGCGAGGGCACGATCAAGACTTTCTTCAAGGCAGTGAAAGCCGGAGCGGAAGGGCGTGGGATCGACCGGGTGTTCCTGACCGGCGTGTCGCCGGTGGTGTTGAGCGACATCACCAGCGGCTATAACGTCGCCAAGGACCTAACACACCTGGACGAGTATCACGATCTCTGCGGGTTCACCGCTAGGGAGTTAGCGGACGCCCTGAGCGCGGTGCTGGCCGAGCGTGGGATTCCCGCCGAGCGGGCTCCCGGCATCCTGGATCTGCTGCAGCGCTTCTACAACGGCTACCGGTTCGGCGAAGGGGACAACCCGCTGCTCTACAATCCGACGCTGGCGTTGTATTTCCTGGATTACTTCGGCCGCTACGGCCGCTACCCGCGCCAGATGCTCGACGACAACCTGGCGATGGACCGCAACCGGATTCAGTATGTGGCCCGATTGCCGCATGGTGAAACGCTGGTGAATCAGGCACTGAACGATGCCAAACCGCTCGCCGTCGCGCAACTGGTCAACCGCTTCGGGGTGCGGGACATGCTCACCGCCCCAAGGAACCCCGATTTTCTCGCCACCTTGTTGTATTACTTCGGCGTTCTCACCCTGGCCGGACGGAACGAATGGGGTGAACTGAGCTTGACCATTCCCAATCAGGTGATCCGTAAACTCTACGTCGAGCGCTTGCAAGAACAGTTACTACCGGACTATGACGACCAAGCGCAACGGCAGGAGCTGTGCCGAAGGTTCTACGCCACCGGCGACCTTGGCCCCCTCTGCGACCTGCTCGAACGGACCTATTTCAAGGTCTTCGACAACCGGGATTTGCGCTGGAGTAACGAGCTGGTGGTGAAAACGGCGTTTCTGGTGGTGCTGTTCAATGATGCGTTCTACGTCATGGACTCGGAACCGGCGCTGGGTCGAGGTTACGGCGATCTCATGCTGCGGGTGCGACCCGACATGCGCCAATACGCCCTGCTCGATCACCTGTTGGAATTCAAGACGGTCAGTCTGAAGGAAGCCGGACTCAGCGGCGCCGATTTGGCGGCAAAGACGCGGGAGGAGTTGCGCGCCCTGCCGGCGGTAACGGCGCAACTGCGGGAAGCCGAAATTCAGTTGACCGCCTATCGGGAGGCACTGAAGCGCACCGAAGGTGCAACGTTCGAGCCGCGTACTCATGCAGTGGTGTGCATCGGCCTGGAGCGGCTGGTGTGGTGAATGTTATGACACGACCGGTCACGTTGCCGTGGTTTTAGTGAATACCCTTGGTACCGTTATCCATTGATTCATTGATGGAGAAGCATATGAAATCTTTGCTGACGATTATTTTAATCATGGTGACTCTCGTTCCCGCCACCGGGTATAGCGCACAGGAACCGACCGTCAAACTGGGGGCGCTTTACAACTTGACCGGAGGCATGTCTTCCATTGATTCACCCGCGTGCCGAGGATCGCTACTTGCGGTAAAGCTCTTGAATAAGAAGGGTGGCGTATTAGCCGGGAAAACCTTGGAACTGGTCGTGATCGATACCAAGACCGATCTCCAGGCCGCGAAGAGCGGCGCCGCAAAACTGGTTTCAACCCCCGTCGTCGCGGGCTTGGGATATGGCGACAGCGATTCAGTGCTTGCTGCGGCTCCCCTATTCGAAAAACACGATATCCTCTTCCTGACCACGGGCGCAACCGATCCCGAACTGCCAAGAAAAATCGGCCGATTCATGTTCATGACTCCGTTTGGAGACAACGATCAGGCCGATGCCATGGCCGATTTCGCCTATAAGACCCTCAACGCGCGAAGCATCGTGGTATGGACGAATGAATCCACGGACTTCACGCGAGTCCTGGCAAAATTTTTCGAGGAACATTATCTCGCTCTGGGCGGACGGATCGCCGACGAGCAATTCTTTAAATCGGGACAGCAAGACTTCTCCGATCCCATCCAGAAACTGAAAAATCTCTCTCCTCAACCAGATGCCGTGTTCATCTCGGGTAATCCCGAAGACGCGGTGCCCACGGTACAACAGTTGCGAAACGCCGGAATCCAACTGCCCATCTTGAGCGGAGATGGCTTTGATATCGACCTGTTGACCCTGCTTCCCAAACAGGAAGACGGCAATGGTGTCTACTTCGCCACGCACGCCTATCTCCAGTCCAAGAGGCCCGAAGTGGTTAGCTTCGTGAAAGCCTATCGGGAAGAATACGGGAAAGCCCCGGAAAACTCCTTTGCCGCGCTGGGATACGACGCCGTGAACCTGCTGGCCAATGCCATCGAACGCGCCGGCGGCACCGACAGCCAAGCGATTGCTAAGGCGCTGGCGGAAACCCGTGAATTCAAGGCGGTCACTGGCGACATCTCATTCACGCGACCAAGCCGTGTCCCAATCGTACCCGTGGGTATCGTTGCCATTCAGAACCAGAAATACCAACTGATGACAAGCTGGACTCCCTAAATAAAGCCTTGTGAACAAAACTAAACGATGTCATGGTCAGAAATCGATACTCGGCAAATACTGTCTCCTTCACGAGAACATCCGATGGCTGTGTCGTGCCATGCCGCCTAATGGGGAAAGTCGAACTCAGAAAGGAGCACTACGCAGTTTCGATAAAAAGAACGCTCTGGCGATGAAATAGTGAATGTCGTCCTGCTCCACGAAGATGAAGTTCGCCATTAGATTATCCGCCGCCTGCTCGACAAAGGATTTCGCGGGTTTGGTGGAGGGTCTGGCCTTGGGAGAGGGTCGAGTCATGAGGTCATCGACGACGGAATCGATGTAGCTACCGACCTTGACCGTCTGTCCATGCGTCGAATAGGTCTCGTAGTGCCCGATGGTCACATGCAGGTTGTTGAGGGGTGCCCTGGGCGGATCGGCCTTATTGCCCTGTGATGTCGCTTTGCCGCGTCCCATCAAATAGAGCTTCACCGATTGCGGGAGGGTGCTCGGACCGTAGATGATATAAAGGGGACGGCCACCCTGACCCGATACCCACTGGTACCAAAAAGTGGCGTCGTCGGGAACGATCTTCTTGCCATACAAGCAATCGAATCCCCAACACTCCTTCAGTCGCGATTGGTATTTTCCCAGAGTCCCAACCAGCTTGCGCATGCCCCCTCCACCCCCCGAATGACACGCAATCACCAGGTTCTTGATATCGAGGGCCGGTGGGGCCGACGGATTCTGAAATCGGGCCAGGGCCGCCAGCACTTCGTCCAGGTAGCGCTCGCCCCATTTCTCGCCTTCCAGAGCGGCAACACTGTAATCCCCCTCAAATTCTTTTTTGGCATTGAGATACTCGTAACCCAGAAAGGGAGCGATGAGCACGACATCCTTGCCGGACCCAAGCACCTGTTCCCGCACCCGCGCCGCATCGCCGTGAAACAGATATCGATGGTCTTTTACATAAAACCCGTGCAGCCACAGAACGACATTCAAGGCATGGTGGGTATCCAAATGTTTCGGCGGCAGGTAGACCGCCGTGGGTTTCAGGCAGGCGCGGCCCTGTTTCGAAAACAGGGTCAACCCCGGAAAGGTCTTGACGGAATCCTGCTCAAGTTCACAAGGCATGAGAACTCCCTCCGGCACTTCAGGTTAAGAAGAGGGCCACACACGGGACGGCCAATATCCAGCGGGCTCGACAACAAAAGCCGTTGAAGGTTGAAGGATTTGGCCGGTCAATTCGCCAATGGCGATGTATTACACGCCGAATTTCGGAATATCGGAAGCAGATCCAATCTCTTGCCTCTCCGATGTCACCATCCTAATTCAGGACATTGTTGCCATGAGAGAAAATCCACAATAGACCGGACTTGCCCTCGACAGCTTCCTTGTCTCCCGAAATCGGCCGGTCATCAAAAACAGGCATCTTTCTTGCTGATTTCGCGCATGGATGTTCCTTCCGAACTCCATGCAACTTTCCGCGCGGCTGGCACCAAGCCGGTTACGCTCAATGCCCTCCCAATCCACCACTTGTGAAACCGTATGCACGACTTCATTCCTCTGACGATCGCCGTCATCCTGCTGGTCGGGGTCGGCGCGCAATGGCTAGCCTGGTGGTTGGGCTTGCCCGCCATTCTGCCGCTGCTGGCCGTCGGTATCATCGCCGGCCCGATCACCGGCTGGCTCAACCCCGACCGTCTGCTTGGCGAGCTACTGTTCCCCATGGTCTCGCTCGGCGTCGCCGTCATCCTGTTCGAAGGCGCGCTAACCCTGCGCTTCGCGGAAATTCGTGGCCAAGCTCGGGTGGTCCGCAACCTGGTCTCGTTCGGCGCGCTGATCAACTGGCTGCTCATCGCACTCGCCACTCGCATGTGCATGGACTTGCCCTGGTCCATGGCGCTGCTGTTCGGCGCACTGGTCACCGTCACCGGCCCTACCGTGGTGGCCCCGCTGCTGCGCAGCGTTCGCCCTCAGCGCGAAATCGCCAGCATTCTGCGCTGGGAAGGCATCCTGATCGACCCCATCGGCGCCTTGCTGGCGGTGCTGGTGTTCGAGTTCACCGTTGCCGAGCAGGATCAGGTCCAAAACACCCTGCTGCTGTTCGGCACCACCGTCGTCGCCGGCACTCTGCTCGGCCTAGCCGGCGCCTGGTTGCTCGCCAATTTGATGCGCCGGCAACTGCTACCCGAATACCTGCATCGCATCGGCAGTCTGGCGCTGGTGCTGGGCGTGTTCGCCTTTGCCAACGCCTTCGCCGCCGAATCCGGCCTGCTGGCGGTGACGGTCATGGGCATGCGGCTGGCCAACACCGAAAATCTGATCGTCGAGGACATTCTCAACTTCAAGGAAACCCTCACCCTGCTGTTGATCTCGATCCTGTTCATCGTGCTGGCGGCACGACTCGATCCTCACGCTTTTGCCGGCATGGGCTGGGGCGCGTTCGGCGTGATGCTGGCGATTCTCTTCGTTGCTCGCCCCGTCACGGTATGGCTATCCGCCATCGGTTCCAAACTCGATTGGCGACAAAAAACGGTACTGGCCTGGATCGCCCCGCGCGGCATCGTCGCGGCGGCGGTCTCCGCGTTGTTCGCCCTGCAACTGGAGCGGCTGGGCCATGCCGAGGCCCGCACTCTGGTGGCGCTGACCTTCCTGGTCATCCTGGTCACCGTGATCCTGCAAAGTCTTACCGCCAAGGCCGTGGTGAAAAAGCTGGGACTGGCGGCACCGCCGCCGCGCGGGGTGCTGATGACGGGCGCCACCCGGGTCGGACATGCGATAGCCAAGGCACTGCACGAGCGGGATATTCCGGTGATCCTGGCCGATCCGGTCTGGCAGAATCTTCGCCCCACCCGCATGGCCGGCATCCCCGTCTACCACGGCAATGTCCTATCCGAACATGCCGACACCTATCTGGATCTCACCGGCATCGGCAAGTTGCTGGCCATGTCGCTGTGGATGGAGCGCAATACGCTCGCCGGCCTGTATTTCCGGCCGCTATTTGGAGCCGAGCATGTCTACACCCTGCGCCTGGACGAGGAGCGGGACAGCATCAACCGCAACCGAGTGACCCCGTCCTATCGCACCGCCCGACTGTTCGGCGAGCAAGTCACCTTCGCCCGGCTGCAAGATCGTCTGGATCAGGGTCACACCATTCGCGCCACGCCGCTGACCGCCAATTTCGACTTTGCCGCCTTCCGCGACAAATGGGGCGAACAGACCATTCCCTTGTTCGCGCTCGATCCCAAGGGCAAGCTGCGGGTATTCTCGACTCGGGAAACGCTGCAACCCTCGGCCGGCTGGACCGTGCTCAGCCTGTTGCCGCCCACGGAACCGAACCGCGGCGGCAAGGACAAGAACCAAGGACAAGGCAAGGCCGCTTAACCACGCGACGGGCGATCGGTCTTCCCTCGAATCAATCGGCGGCCGGCGGCTCCGAACGAGAAACTTCTTTTCGTAGCCGCAACCGCTCCAAGCGCTGCCAAGCCTCCAGTACGCAGGCCACCGACCAGGCTTGGGCCGGCGCACCGCGTGGATGGTGCGGCGGCGCACCGTCGAAGATTTCGCTGACCGTGCCGAGGCCGGCATCGAACAGGTGATCGCGAACTGGCTCCAGCCAGGCTTGCGCCACCGCCGCGTCGCCGTGTACCCGGTATTCGGCCAAGGCATAGTGCCCCAACAACCAGCCCCAAACCGGCCCCTGATGGTAGCCGCCGTCCCGCTCCAGCGGATCGCCCAGGTAATGGGACCGGAATTCGGCATGGCTCGGTGCCAGGGAACGCAGGCCATGGGAAGTCAATAGTTCCCGGCCGCAGACCCGCACCACCCGCTGCCGTACCGCCGGATCGAGCGGGCTGTGGGGCAGGCTCACCGCCAGCAACTGATTGGGGCGAATACTGGAATCGTTGCCGTCGGGTCCGTCCAGCACGTCGAACAAGCCTTCGCCGTCGGGCCGGATGAAGCGACGGAATCCCATCCGTGCCTGTGCCGCCAGATCGTCATAAAGTGTCGGTGACTGCCGCAAGCGCCGGGCGAAACCGGCCAGACACAGCAAGGCGTTATACCAAAGCGCATTGATCTCCACCGGCTTGCCGATACGCGGCGTCACCACCCAGTCACCGACCTTGGCATCCATCCAGGTCAACTGTGTCCCCGGCTCGCCGCAGCGCAACAAGCCGTCAGCCTCGTCCTGACCGATGCCGTAACGGGTACCGGTCACATGCCAGGCGATGATCTCCTGCAAGACCGGAAACACCTCGGTCAGGGTTTGGGTGTCGGCGCTCGCCTCCAGATAGGCCCGCCAAGCTTCGATGTACCACAGTGCGGCATCGGCGGTGTTATAGGCTAACGGCTCGCCCTCGGCGGAGAACAGATTGGGCAACATGCCACGGTCGGCAAAACGGGCAAAGGTCAGCAGGATGCGGCGGGCGATATCGCAACGGCCGGTCGCCAGCGTCAGCCCCGGCAGCGCGATCATGGTGTCGCGCCCCCAATCGCCGAACCAGGGATAACCGGCGATTACCGTCTCGCCCTCGGGCAAATCCGGCAACGGCCGGGCGACCAGAAAACTGTCCGCCGCCAGCACCAGTTGCCGGATCCAGTCCGGGGCCTGTCGCAGTTCGGGAACTTGGGTGGCGGCCTGCTCCAGCAAGCCGGCTTCACGCGCCAGAAACCGCCGCAGCGCCGCATCCAGATCGAGTTCCGCCTCCTCGTGCAGGCTGGCGACAACGCCGGTCCAGACGCCCGGTCGCAGGGTCAGCACCGCCTCTCCCAAACAGAAATGGTGGTCGCGGTGCGCCAAGCCGCGTTCGTGCTCGATCGGCAGATCGTAGTTCTCGAACCAGTTGCCGTCGTCCACCATGCCGCCGCCACGAACCCACAGCCGCAGGGTGAAATCCGGGGTATGCACCCGCCGCGACGCGGGATCGGGCGCCTCCAGCACCGGCTGGAACTCGTTCATCTGGGTTTTGACGTGATGGTCGCGGCCGTTCACCAGCAGCCGAACCTTCAGTTTCAGGTCGCGGGCGGCGCTCTCCGGCGCCAGTCGGTAGGCGACGTAGCTGGTGTTGGCGCCTGGCTCCAGCCAGATGCGCTGCTCCAGTACGAGATCGCCGATCGCGAAACGCCAAACCGGCATCCGCCCTTCCAGATGGAACGATTCGAGATGAACGTGGCCGCAGGGGTTGACCACGTCGATACCGGCCCAACGATTGCTGAACAGCGGAATTTCCCGGTCCCGGTCCACCAGGGTGGCGTCGGCCTTGGCGAATACCAGCCAGCGGCCGAGCGGTGGCCGTACCGGCGCCACCAGCAGACCGTGATAACGCCGGGTCAGGGTGCCGGCCACGGTGCCGGCGGCGTAGCCACCCAAACCGTTTGCCAGCCACCACTCGCGCCGTTCGGCCTGCGGCAGATCGCCGCACAGCGCCCGGCCGCAGCGAATGAAACGCGGGATGTCATCGTTCATGGAATCACTCGTCGGTTGGCTAAGATCACAACATTCCGAAGTCATTTCCCGACCCGGCACAGGAAAAACAATCCCCTGTCCTCGTCGGCTCATTCCAAGCGCAAGCGGTCACCGACCCGGATGCCACGCCGGGCCGCCTCGCCGGCGTTGATCTCCAGAATATAGCGCACCTCGCTGGTATCGCTGGGATACAGCGGACAGGTCGGCGTCGCGCAGGGCGGCACGCCGGCCTCGATCTGCGATAGCCAGCCATTAATGTCGAAATACAGCAAGTCCAGGGGAATATAGGTGTTCTTCATCCAGAACACCGCCGGACCCGGCGATTGCAAGAACAACATGCCTTGGTCGCGCGGCAGCTCCCGACGGTACATCAGGCCGCGCTCGCGCTCTTGCGGCGTTTGCGCGATCTCGACTTGAAACGTTGTCGGGCCAACCGTGACCCGTCGCAAGTCGAGGGCGAAAGCGGGCGCGGTCGCCAGCGCGACCAACCAACATGACAAGAGCATGAAACTGCGGTAAGGCTGCATCGCGGACCTCATCTTACATGGTTCGAACAAGATCAAAAGCCCGGCCTCACGGCGCTGAAGCGACCGTTTCGACCGAGCCATCGGTAAACCCGGATTCTGGAGATTCCGGTAAACCGACGCAACACGCCTTGCCAGTCCAGCCCCTTGCCGCCAAGATAGGCACCCCCTAATCCTACCGCTCGGTTCCGCCCTATACCCATGCACTTTCAGCGACTGCAAACCGATGGCGCCGCCCGCCGCGGCCGGCTGACTTTCGACCGGGGCACCGTGGAAACCCCGGCCTTCATGCCGGTCGGCACCTATGGAACGGTCAAGGCCATGACCCCGGAGGAGCTGCGCGCCGTCGGCGCCGAAATCATCCTCGGCAACACCTTCCATCTCATGCTGCGCCCCGGCACCGCGATCGTCGAACAGCATGGCGATCTGCACGGTTTCATGCACTGGGATGGACCGATTCTGACCGATTCCGGCGGCTTCCAGGTGTTCAGCTTGGCGGCGATCCGCAAGATCACCGAAGCTGGCGTGAAATTCCGGTCGCCGGTGGACGGCGGAATCGTGTTTCTGGGGCCGGAGGAGTCGATGGCGGTGCAACGGGCGCTGGGCGCGGACATCGTCATGATCTTCGATGAATGCACCCCCTACCCGGCCACCGAAACCGAAGCGCGAACCTCCATGGAACTGTCGCTGCGCTGGGCGCGACGCAGCAAGATCGCCCATGGCGACAATCCCGCCGCCTTGTTCGGTATCGTCCAGGGCGGCATGTACCCGGACCTGCGCCGCATCTCGGCCGAAGGGTTGCGCGACATCGGCTTCGACGGCTATGCCATCGGCGGGCTGGCGGTCGGCGAGCCGTTGGCGGAGCGCTTGGCGATGCTCGACTGCACCGTGCCGCTACTGCCGGAGATCGCGCCGCGCTACCTGATGGGGGTCGGCAAGCCGGAAGACATCGTCGAGGCCGTGCGTCGTGGCGTGGATCTGTTCGATTGCGTGATGCCGACCCGTAACGCCCGCAATGGCCATCTATTTACGCATCACGGCGACATCCGCATCCGCAACGGCCAGTATCGAACCGACACCCGACCGCTGGACGAAACCTGCGGCTGCTACACCTGCCGGCACTACAGCCGCGCCTATCTGCGCCACCTGGACCGATGCAACGAAATTCTCGGTGCCCGGCTCAACACGATTCATAATCTGTATTACTACCTGGATCTGATGCGCGAGCTGCGAGCGGCCATCGCCGAACGACAACTGGCGCGGTTCGTGGAGGTTTTCCACGAGAAACGAGGTCCGGGTCGCGCTCACACAACATGAAGAAGACTGCTGACAGCATCCAGACAACCGCTGCCCAGGACTTGGCCGCCAAGGTCGCCGGAACCTATGCGACCGTCCTGGCCGATCCGCCCTGGCGTTTCCAGAATCGCACCGGCAAGATGGCGCCGGAGCATCAACGATTGCTGCGCTATCCGACGATGACTCTGGAGGACGTATGCGCGCTCCCGGTAAAACCCCTTCTTGCCCCCAACGCGCATCTGTACTTGTGGGTTCCCAACGCCCTGCTGGCCGAGGGGCTGGAAGTCATGCGTTGCTGGGGCTTCAGCTATAAATCCAACCTGGTCTGGTACAAGGTGCGCAAGGATGGCGGACCGGACGGCCGGGGGGTCGGCTTCTACTTCCGTAACGTCACCGAACTCATCCTGTTCGGCGTGCGCGGCCACCTACGCACGCTGCAACCCGGCCGGACCCAAACCAACGTGTTGATCTCGCAAAAACGCGAGCACTCCCGCAAACCCGATCAGATTTACCCTACCATCGAATCCTGCTCGCCCGGCCCCTATCTAGAACTGTTCGCCCGCTTCCGCCGGCCTGGTTGGGATCAGTGGGGCAATGAGGATGTCGAGGCCAATTCACTGAATGGCATCGCGCTTCGAAAAGGACATGTGGACCCGCAGGACCCGCAAATTCGCTTGCTTGAAGTCCCGCGCCAGTATCGCGGGCCATCCTGAAACGGTGACCAGAAAAAAGGGGATTGCGTCCTCGCAACCCCCGTAAGACCTCCAAGCGATAGTCGAGGTCAATCAGACGGCAGGCACCCTCACAGATAGTCGCCCTTGTAGCTTTCCAGTGTCTTGATGTAGTTGGCGCGCTCGAACGCGGTCGGATCGGCGACCTTGCGTTGGCTCATCGAACCTTTCATCTGCTGCACCGACGTATAGTGATGCAGCTCCATCCAGGTCCGCAAACCGTTGTGCAGGGTGCCGAGATAATCGATGCCGTTCTTGAGCAGGGCCGAAGTGGTCATCACCACGTCAGCGCCCGCCATCAGATACTTGACCACCTCGGTTGCGCTGTGCACGCCGCGGGTGGCGCCCAACGAGGCACGCAACCGCCCATGCAGAATGGCGATCCACAGCAATGGCAGGCGAATCTCGTCCGGCGTGCTCAATT
>DAOTGT010000030.1:5273-11624 GCA_035447285.1 Candidatus Competibacter sp. | reverse complement strand
TGCAGAATGGCGATCCACAGCAATGGCAGGCGAATCTCGTCCGGCGTGCTCAATTGCAGGTTCGGCGCCACTTCCAGCTTGTCCAGATCGAAATCGGGCTGGTAGAAGCGGTTGAACAACACCAGGGCGTCGGCGCCGGCGTCGTCCAGCGCCTTGGCCATCGAGCCGATGGCGCTGAAAAACGGATTCAGCTTGACCGCCACCGGCACGGTCACCGCTGCCTTCACCGCCTTGACGATCCCGACGTAGCGCTCCTCGACCTCACGGCCGCTGGTGGTCAGATCGGCGGGGATGTAGTAGATGTTCAGTTCGATCCCCTTCGCTCCCGCCTCCTGCATCAACTGCGCATATTCGATCCAACCGGTGTTGGTGATGCCGTTGAGGCTGCCGATGATCGGGATGTCCACCGCCGCCGACGCCTGCCGCAGCAGTTCCAGGTAGTTGTCCGGACCAACGGTGTAATCGTCCACTTCCGGGAAGTAGTTCAACGACTCGGCGAAACTCTCGGTGCCGGCGGTCATCAGGTACTCCAGCGCCGCGCTCTCGTGTTTCAACTGCTCCTCGAACAGCGAAAACATGACCACGGCCGCCGCGCCGGCGTCTTCGAGGCGCTTGATGTTGGCCACGCTCCCCGACAGCGGCGCGGCCGACGCCACGATGGGATGCTTCAGCTCCATCCCCATATAAGTGGTTGTTAAATCCATGATAATTCCTTCTACGTGCAGAATGCCGATGGCTGGCGGTTCCGGCTCGCCCGGAACCGCCGCGCGCCCTTAGGGTTTGTATTTCGGTTGGAACGTGTCGCCGCTGCGGGCCGCCATATCCTCGTACACCGACCAACGCCGGTTGATCCCCTGCTGGGCCGTATCCATGAGATACGCGGCTTCCTTGGGGTTGGTGTGGGCCAGTACCTTGTAGCGCACCTCGTTGTAGGCGTAGTTCTTAAGCGGGATCTTCGGCCGCCCGGAATCGAGGACGAACGGATTCTCGTTCGATTCATGCACCATCGGGTTGTAGCGGAACAACGGCCAGTGTCCGCACTCCACCGCCAGATGTTGCTGGTCCAGCCCGCGCTGCATATTGATGCCGTGAGCGATGCAGTGGCTGTAGGCCAAAATCAGCGATGGACCCCGGTACGCCTCGGCTTCGCGGAAAGCCAACAGGGTCTGCTGCGGGTTGGCGCCCAGGGCGATGCGCGCGACATAGACGTTGCCATAGGAAATGGCCTGCAACGCAATGTCCTTCTTGCCGATCTGTTTGCCCGCCGCCGCAAACTTGGCGACGGCACCCATCGGCGTGGATTTCGACATCTGGCCGCCGGTATTGGAATACACCTCGGTATCCATCACCAGAACATTCACGTCGCGACCGCTGGCCAACACATGATCGACACCGGAGGAACCGATGTCGTAGGCCCAACCGTCGCCACCGACGATCCACACGCTGCGCCGAACCAATTGGTCGACGACCGCCAGCAACTGCTTGGCGCGCGGGTCGGCGATCTCTTGCAAACGCTGCTTCAGTTCGGCCACCCGGCCGCGCTGGCGGCGAATATCGATTTCGGTGGTCTGCTCGGCGTTGATCAGATCGTCCACCAAATCTTCACCGATCGATCCAGCCAGCGCCTTGAGCAATTCGGTGGCGTATTCCAGATGCTTGTCAGCGGTCAGGCGGAAACCCAAACCAAATTCGGCGTTGTCCTCGAACAGCGAATTGGACCAAGCTGGACCACGCCCTTCGCTGTTGACCGACCACGGGGTGGTCGGCAGGTTGCCGCCGTAGATCGAGGAACAACCGGTGGCGTTGGCCACCAGCAACCGATCGCCGAACAATTGCGACAGCAGCTTGACGTAGGGGGTTTCGCCGCACCCGGCGCAGGCGCCGGAGAATTCGAACAACGGCGGCAGGAACTGCACCCCGCGCACCGTGGAGAAGTCCACCCGGCCGCGATCCATCTCCGGCAGGGTCTCGAAGAAGCGAATATTGGCCTTCTCGTCCTCCAGCACCGGCTCCTTGAGCGCCATGTTGATGGCCTTGCGCCCGGTCTGCTCCTTGCTCTTGGCCGGGCAGACCTCGACACACAACCCACAACCGGTGCAGTCTTCCAGATAGACTTGCAGGGTGTAGCGGATATCCGGGAAACCCCGGGCATCGATGGGCGCGGTCCTGAAGGCTTTCGGGGCGCTCTCCAGACTGGATTCGTTGTAGAACTTGGAACGGATGACGCCGTGCGGGCAGACCATGCTGCAATTGCCGCACTGAATGCAGACATTCGGCTCCCAGACCGGCACGAAGTTGGAGATGTTGCGCTTTTCCCACTGGGTGGTGGCGCTGGGATAGGTGCCGTCCACCGGCAGGGCGCTGACCGGCAGTTCGTCGCCGCGTCCGGCCATCATCATCGCCGTCACGTTCCGCACGAACTCCGGCGCGTTGGCCGACACGGTCGGCGGCAATTCGATGGTGCTGGTCGCTTGCGCCGACACGGGGATTTCGCGCAGGTTGACCAGCGTGTTGTCCACCGCCTCGAAGTTCTTGCGCACGACCTCCTCGCCCTTGCGCATATAACTCTTTTTAATCGAATACTTGATCTTCTCAATCGCCTTATCGCGCGGCAACACCCCTGAAATCGCGAAGAAACAGGTCTGCATGATGGTGTTGATCCGCGTTCCCATGCCGTTGTCGCGGGCCACCTTCTCGGCATTGATGCCGTAGACCTTCAGCTTCTTGGCGATGATCTCTTCCTGCACCGGCCGGGGAATTCGCTCCCAGATCTCCTCCGGTTCATGCGGACTGGTATTCAGCAGGAACACGGCGCCCGGCGCGGCGTTCTTGAGCACATCGCCACGGTTGAGGAAATTGAACTGATGGCAACCGATGAAATTGGCCGACTGCACCAGATAGGGCGAGCGGATCGGTTCCGGCCCAAACCGCAAATGGGAAACGGTCTGCGAACCGGATTTCTTGGAGTCGTAGACGAAATACCCTTGGGCGTAAAAGTCGGGATCGTCGCCGATGATCTTGATCGAGTTCTTGTTGGCGCCGACCGTGCCATCCGCGCCCAACCCATAAAACATGGCCCGCACCACCTTGTCGGACTCGATCATGAAGTTCGCATCGACATCCAGACTGGTGTGGGTCACATCGTCGACGATGCCGACGGTGAAATGGTTCTTGGGCTTGTCCTTGCGTAATTCGTCGAACACCGCCTTGCACATGGCCGGCGTGAATTCCTTGGAGGACAAGCCATAGCGACCGCCGATGACCCGAGGCATGACCGATGTCGGCAAGGTGCCCTCGATCTGCGCTTCGACCAGGGTACTGACCACTTCCAGATACATCGGCTCGCCGGTCGCGCCCGGCTCCTTGGTGCGTTCCAGGACGGCGATGGACTTGACGCTGGCCGGCAATGCCGCCAGGAAATGGCTGGCCGACAGCGGCTGGTAGAGACGCACCTGGAGCACCCCCACCTTTTCGCCGCGCGCATTCAGATAAGTGGCGGTTTCACAGGCGGTTTCCTGACCGGAGCCCATCAGGATCACCACCCGCTCGGCGTTCGAATCGCCGACGTAGTCGAACAGGTTGTAGCGACGGCTGGTAATACCCGCGAACTTGTCCATGGCCGCCTGCACGATGCCGGGCACCTTGGCATAGAACGGGTTGACCGTTTCGCGGCTCTGGAAATAGACATCGGGGTTCTGGGCGGTGCCGCGAATGAACGGCCGGTCGGGGTTCAACGCCCGGGCGCGATGCGCCAGCACCAGGTCGTCACGGATCATCGCCCGGATTTCGTCGTCCGACAGCAGGGTCAGCTTGTTCACTTCGTGCGAGGTGCGGAAACCGTCGAAGAAGTGGATGAAGGGCACCCGCGCTTCCAGGGTGGCCGCCTGGGCGATCAGCGCCATGTCGTGGGCCTCCTGCACCGAACCGGAGGCCAGCAGGCAGAACCCGGTCGGGCGCACCGCCATCACGTCCTGATGATCGCCGAAGATCGACAGACCTTGCGTCGCCAGCGAGCGGGCGGCGACGTGGAATACCGCCGAGGTCAGCTCGCCGGCGATCTTGTACATGTTGGGGATCATCAGCATGAGCCCCTGCGACGCGGTGAAGGTGGTGGTCAGCGACCCCGTCTGCAACGCGCCGTGCGCCGCGCCGGCCGCGCCGGCCTCGCTCTGCATTTCCATGACCATGGGGACGCTGCCCCAGATATTCTTGACGCCTTCCGAGGCCCATTGATCCGCCAACTCGGCCATGGTCGAGGACGGCGTGATGGGATAGATGGTGCAGACTTCGTTGACTCGGTAGGCGACGTAGGCCGCGGCCTCGTTGCCATCGATGGTTGTGACTTGCCGTTCGGTCATTTTACGTTTCTCTCTAGGCCCGCTGGATACCGCGGACAATTTGGTTTTTCATTGTCAAACCGCTTGTTCCGACGTTTCGGTCGGCGGCTCCGGAATCATCTCGATGGCGTGGCAGGGGCATTGCTCGAAACACACCGCGCAGCCCGTGCACAAATCGTAGTCGTAGCGGTAGCGATTGCCCGGCCCCAGCTTGATGACCGCATCCTCGGGGCAAGCACCGAAGCAGCCGTCGCACTCGTAGCAGTTACCGCAAGACAGGCAGCGCTTGGCCTCGTACAATGCTTCCTTCTGGTTCAGGCCACCCACCACTTCCGTGAAACTGGTCTGGCGAACTTTCATCTCCAGATGGCTCTGCGGACGCTGAGCGGCATCGGTGTAGTACCAGACGTGCAGTTTCTCGAAGGTCGCTAGATCGTGCTTGGCCGGCTTGACGTAGGATTCGCCCGTTCGCAACCAGGCATCGATATTGCGGGCGGCTTTCTTACCGTGGCCGACCCCGATGGTCACGGTGCGATCGGAGGGCACCATGTCGCCACCGGCAAACAGACCCGGATAGCCGGTCATCATGTTTTCGTTGACCATCACCACGCCGTCGCTCTTGAGCTCCACGCCCGGCACCCGCGTCATGAAACTGGTGTCCACGTCCTGACCCAGCGCCATGATCAACGCGTCGGCTTCCAGGGTCTCCAGCTCGCCGGTCGGGCGCGGGCGGCCCTTCTCGTCGATTTCCATCACCTCGACCGTGAAGGTGGTTTCCTCAATGTTCTTGATGGTGCGCAGCCAGTGGATCTTCACGCCTTCTTCCAGCGCCTCGTCGGCCTCGAACTCAAGGGCCGGCATGTGGGCACGGTCGCGGCGGTAGATGATCAACGGCTCGTAGCCCAGCCGCTTGGCGACTCGGGCGGCGTCCATGGCGGTGTTGCCGCCACCATAGATGGCGACCCGGCGGCCCAGTTTGGGCGCATTGCCGGATTCCACGTCCTTGAGGAAGCTGATGGCATCGAGCATCTTGCCAGCATCGCGGGAAGGAATGTCGGTGCGCTTGCTGATATGGGCACCCACGGCGACGAACATGGCGTCGAAGTTGCCGGCCTGTTTCTCGGCTAGCAGGTCGTCAACCCGATGGTTGAGCACGATCTTGACGCCCATGTTCTCGATACGCTTGATCTCGGCGTCCAACACATCGCGTGGCAAGCGGTAGGAGGGAATGCCGAAGTGCATCATGCCGCCGGCGATCGGTCCGGCCTCGTGAATTTCGACACTGTGGCCCATCCGGGCCAGATGATAGGCGGCGGACAAACCACTGGGACCCGCGCCGACCACCAACACCCGCTTGCCGCTGGGTGGGGTGGTCACCTCGAACTGCCAGTTTTCCTGCAACGCCAGATCACCAAGAAAGCGCTCGACCGCGTGGATGCTGACCGAGGCATCCAGCCGACCCCGATTGCAGGCGCTTTCGCAGGGGTGATAACACACCCGGCCATGAATACCCGGCATCGGGTTGTTCTCGGTCAGACTCTGCCATGCCTCCTTGAATCGGCCGGCCTGCGCATGCGCCAACCAAGCCTGAATATTTTCTCCCGCTGGACAGGCATTGTTGCAAGTCGGCAGCAGATCCGTGTAGATCGGCCTTTGAATGCGCTGCGGACCTACGTTGCGCTTTTCGTGAGTCAGGTCCAGCGGGCGCGTCATGTTGATTGGCTTGTCTGTCATCGTGCTTCTCTATGCAATCGTCTGGTGGTGAAAGATGACCCTCGGCCTGGAAGGGCGGTGAGGGTCCGATGATACAACCAGCACCGTCGGTCGCGGGCGTCATGACGGGTTTTTTAAGTAGTATGGGCAAGGCCGAAAGGTTGTACAGGGCTGGCTGTCGCGCGGTCATGTCGGGAGATGTACATGGATGGTGCCGGTCGCCCGCGCTATGCTCGCTAGTAAAGTTAGAACATTTTGCTGGAAAGTGAATGTAAGGTCGGCCATGAGCGCCCTTCGCCGC
>DAOTGT010000030.1:0-5173 GCA_035447285.1 Candidatus Competibacter sp. | reverse complement strand
TAGAACATTTTGCTGGAAAGTGAATGTAAGGTCGGCCATGAGCGCCCTTCGCCGCACGCTTGGCCACAACCTCGACTCGACCCACCCGAAAGGAGCATGCCATGAAAGCACTCATCCTCCAGCAACTCGGTGGCCCCAAGCAGTTGCGCATCGACGAGATCGCCACGCCGGAACCCGGTCCCGGCCAAGTCCGCGTGCGCCTGCGCGCCGCAGCGCTCAATCGTCGCGATGTTTGGATTACCCTTGGCCAGTATCCCGGTATCCGCCTACCGTGCATCCTCGGTTCGGACGGGGCCGGCACGGTCGACGCGCTCGGCCCCGACACTCCGGCGGACCTGCTCGATCGGCCGGTACTCGTTTACCCCGCCTACGATTGGGGCAACGACCCTCGCTTCCCCAGCCCGACCTTCCGGGTCCTGGGAATGCCGGACCCCGGCACTTTCGCCGAATATCTCTGCGTTCCCGCCAGTCACGTTTTCGCCAAACCAGCGCATCTGAACTGGGAACAGGCCGCCGCCATCCCCCTGGCCGGGCTGACCGCCTGGCGGGCGCTGATGACCCAGGCTGCGGCGCAAGCGGGCGAAACCGTGCTGGTCACCGGTATCGGCGGCGGGGTGGCAACCTTTGCGCTGAAGTGGGCGGTGGGGCTGGGGGCGCGGACTTTCGTCACCAGCGGCGACGACGGCAAACTGGAACAAGCCCGACGGATGGGCGCGGCCGACGGCGTTAACTACCGCGACGAGCATTGGGCCAAACGCTTGACCGAGCTGAGCGGCGGCGTGGACGTGGTGATCGACGGTACCGGCGGCCCCTCTTTCAAGGATTGCTTTTCGCTGCTGAAACCGGCCGGGCGGCTGGTGGTGTACGGCGCCACGGCCGGCAATCCACCACGAGGGCCGGAAATGGCCAAGCTGTTTTTCCGGCAGGCGCGCATCATCGGCTCCACCATGGGTTCGCCCGCCGAGTTCGCCGCCATGCTGCGCTTTATCGCCGAACATCGCATCGAACCAACGCTCGACCAAGCTTTACCGTTCGATCAAGCGATCGCGGCTCATCAGCGGCTGCTGGCCGGCGAACAGATGGGCAAGATCGTGCTGCGGCATGGATAAGGTCGCCACCGAACTCAGGTCAGAGGCCAACCGGTTGGTAAATTCAAGACCATACAAAATTAACTTATTGATTTTAATATATTAAAAAATACCCAGTAAAACGCTTGACGCAGCACAATACCCATCTTATACTGCAATGCAACATTCCTAGTGAATGTTATCTCCAAATCCTCCTTTGGTGGTTCTTTGCCGGGTCAGCTCATTGCCCCGGCATTTTTTTGCGACTGCAAAAAAAGTCTTGACGCACTGCAACAAAATCACTTAACCTGTAGTCGGCATCGTGAGATGTCGTTCTTCTCCACACCTTCCTTTGGTGGTTATTTGCCGGGGCCCGCAAGCTCCGGCTTTTTTTATGCGCGCGACCCAAACGGGGAGAAGACCATTTTCGTCCAGACCGGGAACTTTCCCGGCAAATGGGTCCCATAGGCAAGCAAGCGGGCCACGCAACCGCCAGTCCATCATCCGAGTGCATCCAACCACCTCGAAACCCGTCAACCATGACCACGCGCCCAACCCGCTTCCCGCCTTATGGAAAACCCCTGGTCTTCTGCGTCAGCCTGCTGCCGCTGGTTTGGTTGTGCTGGCTGGCCTGGCAAGATCGATTGGGCGCCAACCCGGTCGAAACGCTGAGCCACCGCACCGGCGACTGGAGCCTGCGCTTCCTACTGCTGACGCTGGCGGTGACGCCGTTGCGGCGACTGAGTGGCTGGAACTGGCTGCTGAAGTTCCGGCGGATGCTGGGCCTGTTTGCGTTTTTCTATGTGTGCCTGCATCTTGGCGTGTACCTGATCTTCGACCAATTCTTCGATCCATCGGCCATTCTCGAAGACATCGCCAAGCGCCCTTACATCACGGTCGGCTTCGCCGGCTTCCTGCTGCTAATCCCGTTGGCCGCGACGTCCACCAACGGCATGATCAAACGGCTGGGCCGCAACTGGCAGCGCTTGCACCGACTGGTCTACCTGATCGGCATGCTGGGCGTGGTGCATTACTGGTGGCTGGTCAAGGCCGACATCAGTGAACCGCTGCTGTATGCTGGATTACTCACTATGTTGCTGGGGTATCGAGCATGGTGGTGGAACGTTCACTCCCCCACCGCCGCCCGCTCCACTCGCTGAAAACCGCGCGGCAACAGCTTGCCTCGCCGACCCCGCTCGCCAGCATAGCCGTCCAGATCGGCCGGTTTGAGCTTCAAATCCCGCTTGCCGGCGGTCAGTATCAAACACCGTTCCGGCGGCACGATGGCCAAGGCCAGCAGCCGTTCCTCGCCCGGTAGATCGAGAATCTTGTTGCCCTTGCCCTTGGGCAAGCGTGGCAGATCTTTCACCGGGAACACCAACAACCGGCCACCATCGCCGATGGCCGCCAGCCGGCCGCCATCCAGGTCGGTTACCGGTAGCGGCGGCAAGATTTTCGCCTTTGCCGGCACGGTCAGCACCAGCTTGCCGGCCTTGTTGCGGCTGAGCAGATCGTCGAAGGCGCAAATGAAACCGTAACCGGCATCGGTGGCCAGCAGATATAAATCCTCGGGATTACTCAGCAACAGGCTCACGAAGCTGGCCCCATCCGGCGGGCTGAGCTTGCCGGTCAGCGGTTCGCCGTAGCCGCGCGCCGAGGCCAGTCCCGCCACCGGCAGGGTGTAGGTTCGCCCGGTGGTATCCAGGAACACCGCCGACTGATTGCTGCGCCCTTGCGCCTGGGTTAGATAACCGTCGCCGGATTTGTAGTTCAGCGCCGTGGCGTCGATCTCACGGCCCTTGGCCGCCCGCACCCAACCCTTTTGCGACAGCACCACCACCATCGGCTCGCTGGGGGTCAAACTGGTTTCGTCCAACGCCTGCGCCGGCCGTCGTTCCACCAGCGGGCAGCGGCGCGGATCGGCGTAGCGCTTGGCATCCTCCTGGATTTCCTTGCGGATCAGCCCTTTCAAACGTTGTTCCGAGCCCAGCAATTGCTGCAACTGCGCCAGTTCCTTGCGGAGTTGATCCTGCTCGCCCCGCAGTTTCATCTCCTCCAACCGGGCCAGATGCCGCAGTTTGGTCTCCAGAATGGCTTCGGCCTGGGCATCGGACAGTTGGAAGCGGGCCATCAGCACCGCTTTGGGCTGCTCTTCGGTGCGCAAAATGCGGATCACCTCGTCCAGGTTGAGATAGGCGATCAGCAGGCCGTCGAGAATATGCAGACGTTGTTCGACCTGATGGCGCCGGTGTTCCAGCCGTCGCCGCACCGTGATCAGGCGATATTGCAGCCATTCGTCGAAAATCTGCTTGAGGTTCTTGACCTGCGGCCGGCCGTCCAGGCCGATCATGTTGAAATTCGCCCGGTAGCTCTTCTCCAAGTCCGTGGTGGCGAACAGGTGGTCCATCAGTAGATCCACGTCCACCCGGTTGGAGCGCAGCGCCAGCACCAGCCGAGTCGGGTTTTCGTGGTCGGATTCGTCGCGCAGATCCTCGACCATCGGTAACTTCTTTTCCCGCATCTGCGCGGCGATCTGTTCCATGATCCGCGCCCCGGACACCTGATGTGGCAGTGCGGAAATCACCACGTCGCCGTTTTCCCGTTCGAAGCGGGCGCGCAGCCGCACCGAGCCATTGCCGGTCTGGTACAGCTTGCGGAGCTCCTCGCGGGGGGTGACGATCTCGGCGCCACCGGGATAATCCGGCGCGGGCACGAGTTCGCAGAGGGCGTCCAAGTCGCCGTCGGGATGGTCCAACAGATGGACACAGGCGGCGGCGATTTCGCCGAGATTGTGCGGTGGGATGTCGGTGGCCATGCCGACGGCGATGCCGGTAATGCCATTGAGCAAGACGTTCGGCAGGCGGGCGGGCAGCCGCATGGGTTCGTCCAGCGTGCCATCGAAATTAGGTATCCAGTCCACCGTGCCCTGGCCAAGTTCGGACAGCAGCACCTGCGCGAACGGCGCCAGTCGGGCCTCGGTGTAGCGCATGGCGGCAAACGACTTGGGATCGTCCGGCGAGCCCCAGTTGCCCTGCCCGTCCACCAGTGGATAACGGTAGGAGAAGGGCTGGGCCATGAGCACCATGGCTTCATAGCAGGCCGAGTCGCCATGCGGATGGTATTTGCCAAGCACGTCGCCGACGGTACGGGCGGATTTCTTGTGCTTGGAATTGGCCGACAACCCGAGTTCGGACATGGCGTAGATGATACGGCGCTGCACCGGTTTCAAGCCGTCCCCGATGTGAGGCAAGGCCCGGTCGAGAATGACGTACATGGAATAATCCAGATACGCTTTTTCGGTGAAGGCTTTTAGCGATACGCGTTCGGTATTATCGGCGGCAAAGGTCGATTCGGTCATTCAGAAAGTTCGCTCAGGGATTGGGAAACAGTTCGGCCAAGTCGATGACGGCATCAGGGCAGAGAATAGGCGCGATCTGGCCGGCGCGGTTGTCGATTTTGAATATCTAGAAACCAAACTTCCGGGATGCCATTTTCTCAGGCCCCTAATGATTAGGGTCATGGGCAATTATTTCCATAAGACTTGATGATATCAGCGAGCGGGGTATTGGGTGGTGCGAACTGGCGGCGTTTTTTGAGGTTGGCGAAATCGTGCTCAATAAGATTAGTACCACAGTTGTAGATACTCAACAACCACCAGCTAAAGCTGGTGGGTTGAAACTAAGGACTGAAAGTCCGGATACGGGTCGATAGACCCGTTTACTCAGTTCGGAAGTGGTCATCGGCCTTCGGTTCAAAATGATGCTCCAGGTATTCCTTAATCATCTCTTCCGTCACCTCTCCAGAGGTGACACAAAAATAACCGCGTGCCCAAAAGTGCCGGCCCCAGTAGCGCTTGCGCAACTCCGGGAACGTCTCAAACAATTTGGTCGAGGTCCGTCCCTTGATCCGCCTCATGATTTCGCTTGGCGCCATATCGGGAGGCGCGGAAACCAAGATATAGCTTTCCTTTTTAATTAGTGGAAGTTTATCTATAATTAATGCAAAATTCTTACAAAAGGATCTTAATGATGTTAAAGCTAGAAGAAATCATTGGGCGTAACCAGTCGAGCGCGGGGTAGCCGTTGGGCCAGATCGGAGATGACAAG
>DAOTGT010000029.1:22848-24286 GCA_035447285.1 Candidatus Competibacter sp. | reverse complement strand
GTGGACGCCGATATCGGCAACTGGAACCTGGACGAATAGGCGTCGTCAGCGGCGAGTGGACAGTGGGGGACGAAACATCGGAGCATTGCGATGGTGCCCGTGCCGATGAGCGGGTCGCCACGCGGTTTCACCCTGCTCGAAGTCATGGTCGTGATGTTGCTGATCGGCATCATGACCGGCTTTGCCCTGTTGTCGGTGGGCGGTGGGCCGAGGGAGCGGTTGGCGGAGGAAGGGCAACGGTTGGCGGCGCTGGTGGAACTGCACCAGCAAGAGGCCATCCTGCGCGGTGAGGTGCGCGGTATTCGCTTCACTCGCACCGGTTACGCGATCCTGAGCCTGAACGAACAGGGCGAATGGCAATCACCGGCCGCCGCGACCACCCTGGTTCAGCGTGAACTGCCCAAGGACATCGTCCTGGGGCTTTGGGTGGACGATCGGCCGGCGGCACTCGCCGCCACTGACCGGTTGCCGCAGGTGCTGCTGCTGGCCAGCGGCGAGGCCACCGACTTCGTCGCGGTGTTTGGTTTCGCCGACGACCAAGGACCGGATGCACCCTTGTACCGAGTTGCCGGCGACGCTTTGGGGCGGCTAACGGCGGGCGCGGTGGAGCGATGAAGCGCGCGGCTGGTTTTACCCTGCTGGAAGTGCTGGTGGCGCTGGCGGTATTGGCCATCGCCATGGGCGCGGTCATCGGCGCGACCACTCAGAGCGTCAACACCGTCGGCGTGCTGCGCGATCGAACGTTCGCCAGTTGGGTCGCCCTCAATAAGGTCAACGAACTGCTGCTCGCCCCCACCGCCTGGCCCGATGAAGGCTCGCGTAAGGGCGAGGCCGAACTCGCCAACCGCGTCTGGCGCTGGGAAGCTCGCTTCGACAAGACCGACGATCCCGACATGCGCCGCCTTGAAGTCACGGTGTGGGCCGGCGAAGGCGGACCGGTTCTTGGCAAGCTGGTGGCGTTCAAGGGCCGACCGCCGAAAAAGCCCCCGGCGGATCGGACCCAGCCCGAGGGCCAGACCCCCGAGCGAACGCGTCCATCGCCCGCATCGCCAAAGACGGCTACCCCCTCATGAAGATCGCGGCGCGCGGCTTTACCCTGCTGGAATTGCTGGTCGCCCTGGCGGTGTTCGCCATCATGGCCATCGCCGCCTACGGCGGCTTGCGCAACGTGTTGTTCACCCGAGCCGCCGTGGAAGAGCAAAGCCGCCGGTTGGCGACGGTCCAATTGGCGGTTTACCGCATGGAACAGGACGTCGAGCAAACCCTGGCGCGCGGTATTCGCGACGAATACGGCGATCCGCAGCCCGCCCTGCAAGGCGGCGCGTTGGCCAGCGACGCGTTGACCCTGACCCGCGCCGGTTGGGATAACCCGCTCGGCCAGTCGCGCGCGACCCTGCAACGGGTCGCCTACCGGCTGCGCGAGGGCCGGCTATGGCGG
>DAOTGT010000029.1:19653-22748 GCA_035447285.1 Candidatus Competibacter sp. | reverse complement strand
GCGCGCGACCCTGCAACGGGTCGCCTACCGGCTGCGCGAGGGCCGGCTATGGCGGTTACACTGGCAAGTCTTGGACCGAGGGGGGCTGATCGAGCCGCGCGAGACCTTATTACTGGACCGAGTGCAAGAACTCAAGGTACGGTTTCTGGATGCGGACGACGCCTGGCAAAATGACTGGCCGCCACCCGCCGCCAGCGACGATGGCGAAACCGGACGACATGGTTCCGTGGTCTTGCCCCGGGCGGTGGAAGTGAGCCTGACGCTGGAGGACTGGGGTGAAATCACCCGGCTGTTCCCCTTGGCCGGCTGAGCCTGGCGCCCGACCGGTCGTGCCGTCGAGCAACCGTGCCGTGAGCACCGGCCATCAAGCCGGTGTGGCGCTGATCACCGTGCTGCTGATCGTTTTCCTCGCCAGCGTCACCGCCACCAGTCTGGCTACCTTGCAGCAATTGGCGATCCGTCGTAGCACCGTGCTTCAGCACCAGCAGCAGGCCCGGCTGTACACGCTCGGCCTCGAACAGTGGGCGATGGTCATTCTGGCGCGCGACCGTCAGGATAACAAAATTGATCATCCCAACGAAACATGGGCCAAGCTGCCGCTGGTCCTGCCGGTCGAGGGCGGCGAGCTTTCCGGTCGGCTCAGCGACCTGCAAGGTTGTTTCAATCTCAACAATCTGTGGAAACCGGCACCGGGTGGACAGTCGCCCGACTCCGATGCAAACGATCGGGAGCGCCCCGCCGATGGAGGCGAGGAGCAGGAGACGGAATCGCAAACGGCGACGGAGGACCTCGCCGCGGAATCCTCGTCCGCCAAACCCAAGTCACCCGTCGAACCCAAGTCGCCCGCCAAACCCAAGCAACCGCAATCCAAACAAGGGCAGATCGACCAACCACAGGTGCAAGCGCTGCAACGTCTGTTGGAAAGCCTCGAATTGAAACCGGAACTGGCTCAGGCGATCGTCGATTGGATCGATCCCGACCGGGACCCGTTGTTTCCAAACGGGGCCGAGGACAGCGATTACACGGTATTGAATCCAGCGTACCTGGCCGCGAACCAGCCCTTTACCAGCGTTTCGGAACTGCGGCTGGTCAAGGGCGTGGACCGAGAAACTTACGATAAACTGGCCCCCTATGTCTGTGCCCTGCCGCCGGGCACCGCGCTGAACGTCAACACCGCGCTGGCACCGGTGCTGGCGGCGCTGAGCGACGACGGCGCGGACGCGACCGAACTGAAACGTCTGCTGGAAACCCGACCCGACGAGGGGTATGACAAGGTGAACGATTTCCTGAACGCGGCCAATCTGACCGTGAACGCGGAGCTGAAAGCTCAACTCGGTGTCACCAGCCAGTATTTTCTATTACGGGCCGAGGCGCGAGTGGGCGACGGCCGAGCCATGCTATACAGTATGTTATTCCGCGACGAAAACGGCGTCCGTGTCCTGCGGCGCGGTTTCGGCAACCAGGATTGAACGACGTGCCTGCCCCACTCTGTTTTTTCCGATTCGTTTCCGCCGATGAGGCGGAATGGCTGCGTCCCGACGGCGAGGTCCAGCGCGGTTCGTTGGCCGACCTGTCCAGCCAGGGCGACGGCGCGCGCCAGATACTGGTCGCGCCGGGCGAAGCGGTCACTTTGCATTGCTTGGCCCTACCCAGCCGCAAGCGTTCCACTTGGGCGCGGGCCGTGCCGTTTGCCCTGGAAGATTATCTGGTCGAGGATATCGAGACGCTGCATTTCGCGCTGGGCGGCGCGGTGGATGGCGGCTATCTGCCGGTGGCGGTCGTCGATCGGACGCTGCTGAGTGCTTGGCTGGAGAGCTGCGAAGCGGCTGGCCTGACGCCGGTCGCTGTCGTGCCGGACCCACTGCTGCTGCCTTGGCAAAGCGACGAGTGGAGCGTGCTGCTGGAAGCGCGGCGGGCGCTGGTGCGTACCGGCCGCTGGGAAGGCTTTGCCACCGAGCGCGACAATCTGGTGCTGTTGCTCGCGCAGGCGCTGGCCGAAGCCGGCGAGGCCAAGCCTCGGCGCCTGCGCGTCTGGGGAGTTCCCACAACCGAACTGGCTGAAACCGGGATCGAGCTCAGCCCGGAAGACACACCAAGCGAGCCGCTGGCGCTGTTCGCGTCCGGTTACCAGCCAGCCACCGTTCTGAACCTGCTACAGGGCAGTTACAGCCGGCAGGCGCATTGGGGCCGCTGGCTGCGGCCCTGGCGGGCGGCGGCGGTGCTGGCGGGAATGACGCTGCTGGTGCAGATCGCCGGGCAGGTGTACGACCACTGGCGGTTGCAACGGGAGGTTACGGCGCTGCGGACCGAGATCGAACGGACCTTCAAGGACGCCTTGCCCGAGGCGACCCGAATCGTCAATCCCAAGGTGCAGATGGAAACCCGCCTGCGAGAGCTGGCACCCAGCGGCGGCAGTGGCTTCCTGGAGCTGCTCTACCAAGGCGCGCGACCACTGGCCAATTTTCCGAACGTCACGTTACGCGGTCTCGGCTACCGCGACGGGCAATTGGACCTGGCGCTGGAAGGAGGCGACCCGGCGGTGCTGGATCGGCTCCGGCAACAGTTCGACCGGCAACCGGGGCTGCGCATGGATATGCGCACCACCCAGCGGGAAGGCCAGATGGAGAGCAAGATCACGCTGAAAAGAGCGTCCTCATGAAAGCTTGGTGGGAAACCCTGAGCGCTCGCGAGCGCCTGTTGGTCATCGGGGGATTGGGGCTGACACTGGCACTGCTGGGTTACGCGCTGGTGTGGGAGCCGTTTCGGACCAGCCATCGTCAGCTCCAGCAGCGCGTCACCGAGCAGCGCGCCGACCTGATCTGGATGCGGCAGGCCGCGCGGGAGGTCAAGCGCCTGAGCGGCAATGTCGGTACCAGCTCCACCCGCGACGGTCGCTCCCTGCTCACGCTGGTGGATCAGACCGCGCGGGCGGCGGGGCTGGCAAGAGCCCTGAAACGGGTTGCGCCTCAGGGCGAAGACAAGCTAAGCGCACAATTGGATGGGGTCGAGTTCGACAAACTGATCCCTTGGTTGGGGACGTTGGAGCATGACCACCGCATCGCCATCGTCAATTTGAGTATCGATCGCGCCAATGC
>DAOTGT010000029.1:0-19553 GCA_035447285.1 Candidatus Competibacter sp. | reverse complement strand
AATTGGCTGGCCAATCCACACCGCCACTGCGGGGAGTGGTGGAATTCGACCTGCGAGAATTGAGCCTGAACGCCGCCAGCCTGCCACAGTCGGCAGCTGGTGTGGTTCATTTGGTAAACTTACGCGCCATGCTGGGCCAACCGCTGAATCTTGGTGATTTCCTGGTGCAACTGAGTCCGGCAACACCGGAAGGCATTCAGGGCATGATCAGGGACAACAATGCGCCGCTGGAGCTGGAAGGCATTTTGAACGTATCGCCCGACCGCCGTTATCGTTTTAGCGGGTCGGCCGCCGTCCGCGATGCCGGCAACCAGGCCCTGCGCCAGATGCTGAACCTACTGGGGCCGTCCGGTGGCGACGGTCGCTGGAAGTTGGACTTTTCGGGTACCCTGGCCAGGTAGGCCCCGCCGCCACGGGAGCGGTTTATTCCCCTCGATCCCGCAAGTACGTTCCAATCACGCGATCGCAAAGAAACAACCAGGGAGAAAACGTCGATGCAACCACGACTGCGCGGATTATTGGCCCTTCTGACACTGCTGATGTTGGCTGCCTGCGCCACCGAGCCGGCACCGTCTCCGATCAGGCTTCCTGCCAGCGCGAGCAAGCCCCCCGATGCAGCGTTTCCGACGCCGCCGGAACTACAACCGCAGGTTGAATTCTGGAGCAAGGTCTATGGGGTCTGGGGACGCGGTCAGATCGCCCTGCACGACGACCGCTACATGGATGTCATCTACGGGGTGATTACCTTGCCCGGTCCAGTGGACGAAGGCCAAACCGCCGAACAAAAGAACTTTGCCAAGGAACACTATGAAACCCTGAAGGAGCTGTTGCGCCAGGTGGAGTTCAAGTCGGCGGCCAACATCCCGCTGACGCCGGCTGAGCAGTCCTTGGCGAATTACATCCGCAAAAGCAGTGGTGGACCCGGTGCCATCGTCGGCGCCAGCGAGCGGTTGCGTAGCCAGCGTGGTCTGCGCGAGCGCTTTAAGCAGGGCCTGGAAATCAGTGGCCGCTACGATGCGGCGTTTCGCGGCGTGTTCCGCGAGGCCGGATTGCCCGAGGATCTGGCCTATTTGCCGCATGTGGAGTCGTCTTTTCAGAACCATGCCGCTTCTTCGGTCGGCGCGGTGGGCATGTGGCAGTTCATGCCGGGCACCGCGCGGCAATTCATGATGCTGAACGCGGCCGTGGACGAGCGGCGCGATCCCGTGGCATCGGCGCAGGGTGCCTCTCGCTATCTGCGGGATGCCTACGACCGCTTGGGTAGTTGGCCGCTGGCGCTGACCTCCTACAATCACGGCGTTGGCGGCATGCGGCGCGCTCAGCAGGCTTACGGCAATGATATTGGCGCCATTGTGCGGTACTACTCGGGGTCCAGTTTCGGATTCGCATCGCGGAACTTCTATACCGAATTTCTGGCGGCCCGCAATGTTGCCCGCAATCCCCAGCGGTTTTTCCCGGAGGGCGTCAGCTACGAGCCTCCCCTCAACCTGGATCGGGTCCGGTTGCGGCAATCGGTATCCATGCCAATGCTGGCGAGTTATTACGAAGTTAACTCGTGGGAATTGATCGATCTGAACAAGGCATGGAAACCCGCGGCGCAAGATGGACGAGTTGCGCTGCCGGCGGGAACCATGGTTTGGCTGCCGGCCGGAACGGTATTGCGCCTGACCCAGCGCGGCACCGCCGACCGGGCGCTGGCGCTGGCCGAACCCGTCAGTACCGTTCGTTTGCGCTGATAACGCCCAGGTTTTCTCCCATGAAAAACCCCTCCCGTGGGAGGGGTTTCCGATAACGCCAAGGCGGGACGTCAACCCAATTTCTTGAGCAATTCCCTGGCTTGTTGCTGTTGGGAGGCGGTGCCCTCTTGCAGGGCCTCCTCCAACAGGCTGCGTGCTCCCACCTGATCGCCCATATCCAGATAGGCCGTGGCCAAGTCCAGTTTGGTTTCCACGTAATCGGCGGCGGTTTCCCGACTGCCGCCGCTGGGGATTGGCGCGCTGTCAGACTCCATCTTGCCGAGGTCGAGTGATCCGTCGTCAATTCCCCGCAAGTCCTCGTCCAGCTTCAACAGTTCGATGGGTTGCTCCAGTTCCTGGGTGATGTCGGTAAATTCGAATTTCTGGGAGGGTGGCGGTTCGATCTGGAGAGGGGGTGCCTGCGGCGGCGGATTGGCTGTTGCGTCCGATTCGGTCGGCCTCAGTTCCAACGGCGGCAGGTCGGTTTTCGGCTCCTCCAATGATGGCAAGTCGGCTTTCGGTCGCGCGGTGTTTTCCAACCCCAAGTCGCCAAAGTCGAAATCCAAATTTTCCAGCCGCAGCTCGGAAGGCAGGTCTGCCTGGGGGGATTGAGCAGGTGCCTTGTCCGATGCCGGTTCCGCCGACAGGAATGGATTGGTGGCTGTGCGGGTTACCGAAGCCGTGGGAGGCTCGCTATCAGGCAAGCGCGGTGTTTCCAGCTTCTGCGCCGAGGCAGTGTCTTTTCCGCCCACCGGCGCGTCCCTCAGTCCGAAATCGATATCCTTAAGCAGTTCGTCAATGGGTTTGGGAGGCATTGCCGCAGGTTTGGATGCGGCGGCGGGTTTGGATGCGGCGGCGGGTTTGGATGCGGCGGGCATGGTTCCAGTCTCGGCTGGGGGCGAGGTCGTCGAACTGGCGACGGCGGGCCTCGGCCGAACGGAACGAGGCTCGCGAATCTGGGCGCGAGTCGTTGGCGTGGAAGATTCCGGTGTAGGCTTGAGCTTGGGTTCGTCGATCGCTTCCGGCTGAACCGGTGGTTGCTTCGGTTTGGCGGGACGCCGCAACAACGGCAGTAGCACCACTGCGGCCACCGCCAGCACGATCATGGCGATGGCGATCCAGACTATTGGGTTGGCCAGCCAACTAAATCCGCTTTCCTCCGATTGCGCGGCCAGCGGTTTAGCGACCGGTGGCGGCTGGATGGGCGCCGGTTCCGGTTGGGCCACGGGAGGTGGAGGTTCCGGCTGCGCGACCGGTTGCGCCTCGGACATGGCGCCATCTGGCGCTGGCGACGTTTCTCCCTCCGCTTGAGGGATGCTGGCTTGAGGGATGATCTCCCGCAACGGCTCGGCCGGTACCGGTAACGGTTGAGGCTCCACGGGCGGCGGCGGTATCGTGGCAACTGGCGGCTCCGGCAGCGGTGCCGGCTCTGGTGACGAGACCGCCGCTTGCACGGTCGGCTCAACCGGTTGCGACGGGACCAGCGTGGCCGGTAGCGGTTGGGTTGGGGCGGATTCGGTGGGCGCTGTCGCCGTAGCCACATCCGGAACGGGTGGTGTGGGTGCGCCCTGCACACCCAACGCCTGTGGGGTCGGCACCTTGAGCACGGAACCGACCCGCAGGGCGTTCGGGTTGCCGTTGACGAACGCTTCCGAATTGCCAGCCATCAGGATCGCCATCATTTCCGGCAGATTGATGGCGGTCGATGGGCGAACCTGGCTGGCAATTCTCATCAGCGTTTCACCAGATTTGACCGGCCCGTAAGACGTAGCTCCCTCGAAGCTGACCGGTGGGGCCGGTGGTAGTCCCGGAACTGGTGGAGCAACGGCGGCTGGTTTGGCCGCGATCGGTGGCGGAACCATGACTGGCGGTGGTGGCGGCGGCAACCGGCGGTTGGCATACAGTGCCGGATCGAGCTGGACTGGAAATGCCCGCAGCAATCGGCCGCGCGGCCACACCAGTTCCAACAGCAGGGTAAAGTTGGGCTCGCGGAGCGGCTCGGTCGAGGTGATCTTGAGAACGTTCGGGCCGCCGGGCGGCGTCTGAACCGAGAAGCGCAGCTTCGATAGAAATTCATAGCGCTCGACCCCCGCCCAGTCGAACTCTGGTTGGCGCGGAACCTGGGCGGTCAGGCCGATCAATTCGACGGGGTTGCTGCTGATCAGGGGGATTTCGGCTTCGAAGTTCTGATTGAGCGCCGAGCGTACCTCGAGAGGGCCGACACCCAGGGCAAAGGCGCACAACGGTGCTACCAGCCCGGCCAAAAGGGATAGTCGGATTAATATCCTGGTCGGCATGGACTGTCTCCATTCCGCCGCCGGAGCGTCGCGGTGCCGGCGGGATTGGCTTGGATGTCGCCACCGGCGCATCGAGCCGGCGGCCTTCCCGCTTCGAGATCTCTCGAAGCTTCCCCTTAAAGATACTCCTTAACGCAGAGGATTTCCGCGATTTGGATGTAGTTTCGAGAGCTGGCGAGGAAAGTCTCGCTGCTCGGCGTGCGGATGGAGAACGATTGATGGGGAGAAAATCACGATTCCAGCAGGATGCGCAGCATGCGGCGCAACGGTTCGGCCGCACCCCACAGCAACTGATCGCCGCAAGTGAAAGCACCCAGATATCGGGATCCCATGTTGAGCTTGCGCAGCCGGCCGACCGGCACGGCCAGGGCACCGGTGACGGCGGCGGGAGTCAGCTCGCGCATGGACAGCTCGCGCTCGTTCGGTACTACCCGCACCCAATCGTTGGCGGCGCCGATCATCTCGATCAGTTCGTCCAGAGGGACATCCCGAGTCAGTTTGATGGTCAGCGCCTGACTATGGCAGCGCATCGCCCCGACTCGCACGCAAATGCCGTCGATGGGGACGGGATGGTCCGCGCGTCCCAGGATTTTGTTGGTTTCGGCCTGCCCCTTCCATTCCTCGCGGCTTTGGCCGTTATCGAGCTGTTTGTCGATCCAGGGGATCAGGCTGCCGGCCAGTGGTACACCGAAGCTGGCGGTCGGGAAAGCGCTTGACCGCAGCGTGTCGGCCACGATGCGGTCGATTTCCAGAATCGCCGAGGCCGGCTGCTCCAGCCGGTCGGCCACGGCGGCATGCACAGCGCCCATCTGTTGGATCAACTCGCGCATGTTCTGGGCACCGGCGCCGGAAGCGGCCTGATAGGTCATGATGCTCGCCCACTCCACCAAGCCGTGCGCGAACAGCCCGCCCAGACCCATCAGCATCAGACTGACCGTGCAGTTGCCGCCGATGTAGTTTTTCGCGCCGCGCGCCAATGCGCCCTCGATCACTTCGCGGTTGACCGGGTCGAGAATGATGACCGCATCGTCCTGCATCCGCAGCGCCGAGGCGGCGTCGATCCAGTAGCCTCGCCAGCCGGCGGCGCGCAGTCGCGGGTAAATCTCATTGGTGTAATCGCCGCCCTGGCAGGTGACGATGACGTCCAGTGCCTGCAAGTCGGCGATGGATCGCGCGTCTTTCAGCGCCGGAGTATCCTTGCCGATGGCCGGCCCCTGGCCGCCCACATTGGACGTGGTGAAAAACACCGGATCGATCAGGGCAAAATCGTTTTCCGCCATCATCCGATCCATCAGCACGGAACCCACCATGCCGCGCCAGCCGACCAAACCCACTCGCTTCATCATCGCCGTACCTTGAGTAGATCATCGCCAAACAGTTGCCAAAAGCGGGGAATCCCCGCCGGAAAAGATCGCATCCTTGATCCGCGCCTTTTTACTCCATCAGCGCCGCCACCACCGCGTCGCCCATCGCCTGAGTGCCGACCGGGGTCATGCCGGACGTGGATATGTCCAGGGTGCGCAGACCCTGATCCAGTACCCGGCCAACAGCGTCCTCAATCCGTCCGGCCAGTTGCGGCTGGTTCAGGCTATAGCGCAGCAGCATGGCCGTCGACAGGATGGTGGCCAGCGGATTGGCCAGGCCCTTGCCGGCGATATCGGGCGCGGAACCATGAATTGGTTCGTACAACCCCTTGCCCTGGCGATCCAGCGAGGCCGATGGCAGCATGCCGATCGAACCGGTCAGCATGGCGGCGCAGTCCGATAAGATATCGCCAAACAGGTTGCCGGTCACGATCACGTCGAATTGCTTGGGTGCGCGGACCAGTTGCATGGCGGCGTTATCCACGTACATGTGCGACAACTCCACGTCCGGATAATCCCCGGCCACCCGTCCGACCACTTCGCGCCACAATTCGGAGGCTTCCAGCACGTTGGCCTTGTCCACCGAGCATAGCTTGCGGTGGCGCTTGCGAGCTGCTTCGAACGCGACTCGGGCGATACGCTCGATCTCCGACTCGCTATAACGCATGGTGTTGAAACCTTCGCGCTCGCCGCTGTCCAGGGTACGGATGCCGCGCGGCTGGCCGAAGTAGATATCGCCGTTCAACTCGCGCACGATCAGAATATCCAGTCCGGCGACGATCTCCGGCTTGAGCGCCGACGCCGAAGCCAGTTGCGGATAGAGCAACGCCGGGCGCAGGTTGGCGAACAGTTCCAGGTCGGCACGAATCGCCAGCAGGCCGCGTTCCGGGCGCAGCGATCGCTCGATCCGCTCCCATTGGGGGCCACCAACCGCGCCGAGCAGGATGGCGTCGGCCTCGTGTGCCTGGCGGCGAGTGGCCTCGGGGTACGGCTCGCCGAGCTCGTCCACCGCGCAACCACCGAGCAGGCCGTATTCCAGCACCACATCCAGACCGTGTTCCTGGCGTAGGCATTCCAATACTTTCGCCGCTTCGGCGACGATTTCCGGGCCGATGCCATCGCCGGGCAGGACAAGGATCTTATGGGTCATGCGCGTTCGCTCCCTCCGCGGAGTTCAGGAAAACAGCCAGGGTGCCTGTTGACGCCGCCGCGCCTCGTAGGCACGGATTTCGTCGGCGTGGCGCAGGGTCAGCTCGATGTCGTCCCAGCCATTGAGCAGACATTCCTTGCGAAATGGATCGATCTGGAAACCGAGCACCGCGCCCTGGGGGGTGAGCACGGTCTGCGCCAGCAGATCCACGGTCAGCCGATAGCCGGGTTGCGCCGCGACCGCCTTGAACAAGCGGTCGACCGTCTCGACGGGCAGCCGCAGCGGCAGCAGGCCCGACTTGAAGCTATTGGTGAAAAAAATGTCGGCGAAGCTGGGCGCGATCACGCAACGGATACCGTACTCGTCCAGCGCCCAGACCGCGTGCTCGCGCGAGGAGCCGCAGCCGAAATTTTCCCGCGCCAGCAGGATGCTCGCGCCCTGGTAGCGCGGCTGATTCAGATTGAATTCCGGGTTCGGCGGGCGCCGCGCGCAATCCATGCCCGGTTCGCCGTGATCCAGATAGCGCCATTCGTCGAACAGATGGGGACCGAAACCGGTGCGCTTGATCGATTTCAGAAACTGCTTGGGAATGATGGCGTCGGTGTCCACGTTGGCGCGGTCCAAGGGGACCACCAAACCGTCGAGTCGGTTAAAGGCTTGCATCACTATCTTCCTCAGAATATCCGTGCGTCCACGAAATGGCCGGCCAGCGCCGCCGCCGCCGCCATCGCCGGACTAACCAGATGGGTGCACCCACCCTGTCCCTGTCGTCCCTCGAAGTTGCGGTTGGAGGTCGAGGCGCAATGCTCGCCGGGCAGCAAGCGATCGGCGTTCATCGCCAGGCACATTGAGCAGCCCGGTTCGCGCCACTCGAAGCCGGCGGCGGTGAACACCCGATCCAACCCTTCGGCCTCGGCCTGTTCCTTCACCAAGCCGGAACCCGGCACCACCAGCGCCTGCTTGATGGTCGGCGCGACCTTGCGGCCCTTGATCACCGCCGCCGCCGCGCGCAGATCCTCGATGCGGCCGTTGGTGCAGGAGCCGATGAACACTCGATCCAGCTTGATCGAAGTGATCGGCATGTTCGGCCGCAAGCCCATGTAACGCAGCGCCCGTTCCATGCCGTCGCGCTTGACCGGGTCGGCTTCCTGGGCGGGATCGGGAATGCGTCCCCCCACCGCCGCCACCATCTCCGGCGAGGTTCCCCAGGTCACTTGCGGCGGGATCGCCGCCGCGTCCAGTGTCACCACCTGGTCGAATTCGGCGTTGGGATCGCTGTGCAGCTCGCGCCAGGCCGTGACCGCCCGATCCCACTCTTCGCCTTGGGGCGCGAACGGCCGATCCTTGATGTAGGCGAGCGTGGTGTCGTCCACCGCGATCATGCCGGCGCGGGCTCCGGCCTCGATGGCCATGTTGCAGACCGTCATCCGGCCCTCCATGCTCAGCGCCCGGATGGCGTCGCCGCCGAATTCGATGGCGTAACCGGTGCCGCCGGCGGTGCCGATCCGGCCGATGATCGCCAACACGATATCCTTGGCGGTCACGCCCGGCCGGGTCCGCCCATCCACTCGCACCAGCATCGCTCTGGATTTTTTCTGGATCAGGCACTGGGTGGCCATCACATGTTCGACCTCGGAGGTGCCGATGCCGAAGGCCAGCGCGCCGAACGCGCCGTGGGTCGAGGTGTGCGAGTCGCCGCAGACCACGGTCATGCCCGGCAAGGTGGCGCCCTGCTCGGGTCCGACCACGTGAACGATGCCGCGACGGACGTCGCCGATGGGAAAGTAGCGCAGGCCATGCTCTCGGGCGTTGGCGTCCAGGGTTTCGACCTGCAAGCGGGACACCGGGTCGGCGATGGTGGTGAATCCGGGATCGGTCGGCGTGTTGTGATCGGGCATGGCCACCATCGATTCCAGGCGCCACGGCCGGCGGCCGGCCAGTTGCAGGCCCTCGAACGCCTGCGGCGAGGTGACCTCGTGCACCAGATGGCGATCGATGTAGAGCAGCGCCGTGCCGCCGGAATCGGTTCGCACCAAGTGGGTGTCCCAGAGCTTGTCGTAAAGGGTCTTGCCGGCCATGCCTTATCTCCCGCCTCAAGATATCGTTCAGCTTAAGGCGCGTTGACGGATAACACAAATTCATATTTTTCATAATTCATATAAAATAAAAGAATTCGTCGTGATCACCGAAACAACGCCCATCGCCATGGATATCGCCGGCTTGCAAGCTTTCGTCACCATCGCCGACAGCGGGTCCTTCTCGCTGGCCGCCGAGCGGTTGCATTTGACGCAACCGGCGGTCAGCAAGCGGTTGGCGGCGCTGGAAGCGGAACTGGATACGCGGCTGTTCGACCGGCTAGGCCGGGCAGTGCGACTGACCGAGGCCGGCGGCGTGCTGCTGTCGCGGGCATTGCGCATCCTGGCCGAGCTGGACGACACCAGACGGGCGTTGCGCAATCTGTCGGGAGTCGTCACCGGGCCGCTGACCCTCGCCACCAGCCATCACATCGGCCTGCATCGCTTGCCACCGGTCTTACGGATCTTTTCCAGCCGCTATCCGCAGGTGCGTCTGGACATGCGGTTCATGGATTCGGAGCTGGCCGGCGCGGCGGTGCTGCGCGGCGAAGTGGATCTGGCGGTCATCACCCTGCCGCCACGGCTCGAACCGCCGCTGGAAGTGCTGCCGCTTTGGCCGGACCCGTTGATTGCGATCGCTTCGCCCGCGCACCCGCTGGCGGAACCGATCGCCGTCACGCCGGAAAGATTGAGCCAATATCCCGCCATCCTGCCGAGCGAGGCGACCTTCACCCGGCGGATCATCGAGGAGGGTCTGGCACGGCTGGGAGTGACACCGCTGGTGGCATTTTCCACCAACTATCTGGAAACCATAAAAATGATGGTGGCGGTTGGGCTGGGTTGGAGCATATTGCCACGCACCATGCGCGATGCGGATCTGGTCGAATTGAACGTGGACGGGCTGCGGCTGGAGCGCGCCTTGGGGGTGGTGCGGCACACGGGCCGCACTTTGTCGAACGCCGCCCGGGCGATCCTGGACACTTTGCGGGAGTGATGCCAGCGGCGGGAAGGAAGGGTTTGCGCGAGGGTCGCGCGGCTTGGACTTTCGCGCTGGATACCCTGGTATCTTTTCGCCGTTCCCGGCGTCGATTTTTCCATGCCGGCTTGTTCTCTCTGGGAATTTAGTTAATTCTTTAAACGGTTAAATACAAACGCCCGTCCGTGGCGGATTCAGTCGAACCCATTGAAGCCATCATCACGAGGAGAGGAGTCGCTTGATGAACACCTTCAGCCGTAATGTTCTCGGTGCCGCCGTCGGCGCGGTCGTTCTGGTTTTGGGCGGGGTGGCGCACGCCGCCGATACCGTGAAGATCGCCGTGGCCGGTCCCACCACCGGCCCGGTCGCCCAGTATGGCGACATGCAGATGATGGGCGCCCAGATGGCGGTCGAGCAGATCAACGCCAAGGGCGGCGTCGATGGCAAGAAGCTGGAAGCGGTGATCATGGATGACGTGTGCGAACCCAAGCAGGCGGTCGCCGTCGCCAACCAGATCGTCAACGATAAGATCAAATACGTGGTTGGCCATCTGTGTTCCGGTTCCACCCAGCCCGCCTCCAAGCTGTACGAGGAAGAAGGCATCCTGATGATCACTCCGGCGGCCACCAATCCGGCGATCACTCAACAGGGCTACCAGATGGTGTTCCGCACCATCGGTACCGACGATCAACAAGGGCCGACCGCCGGAAAATACATCGCCACCACGATCAAGCCGAAGAAGCTGGCGATTCTCCACGACAAGCAGCAGTACGGCGAAGGCATCGCCAAGGAAGTCGACAAGACCGTCAAGGCCGCCGGTATCAAACCGGTGTTGTTCGAAGGCGTCAGCAAAGGACAGACCGACTTTTCGGCTCTGATCACCAAAATGAAGAAGGAAGGAGTGGACTTCGTCTACTACGGCGGCTATCACCCGGAACTGGGCCTGCTGTTGCGCCAGTCGCGCGAACAGGGTTTCGACGCCAAGTACATGGGGCCGGAAGGCGTCGGCAACAAAGACATCAGCGCCATCGCTGGGCCGGCCTCGGAAGGGTTGTTGGTGACCCTGCCCGCCGATTTCAGCACCGATCCCGCCAATGCCAATCTGGTCAAGGCCTTCAAGGATAAGGGTCAGGATCCCACCGGTCCGTTCGTCATGCCGTCCTATTCGGCGGTGCAGATCATTGTCGATGCCATTCAGGGCGCTAAAACCGAGGACCCGGTCAAGTTGGCCGACTACATCCGCAAGCACAGCTTCCAGACGCCGATCGGCAAGGTGGCCTTCAAGGAAAACGGCGATCTGAAGGAATTCGAGTTCGTGATCTTCGAGTGGCACGCCGACGCCACCAAGACGCCGGTCAAGCAATAGAGTTCAGGGAGGCGGGAAAATACCCGCCTCCTGTCCCCCTGCCTCACCACCCCAGATACGGCGCTCATGTCCGGTTCCCCCCTCCTCGAATTCATTCAGCAGACGATCAACGGCCTGACTCTGGGCAGCATCTACGCGCTGATCGCCATCGGCTACACCATGGTGTACGGCATCATCGGCATGATCAACTTCGCCCACGGCGAGATTTACATGATCGGCGCCTATGTCGGCTTGTTGGTCATCACCGTGCTGGGCTTGTTCGGTGTGGATAGCATCTCGCTGATTCTGTTGGCGACCCTGGCGGTTAGTATCCTGGTGACCGGTTCCTACGGCTGGGCCGTGGAGCGGCTGGCCTACCGTCCGTTGCGTGGCAGTCCCCGACTGGTGCCGCTGATCTCGGCCATCGGCGTGTCGATCTTTCTGCAGAACTACGTGCAGCTTGGCCAGGGCGCCCGCGACGTGTCGATGCAGCCGGTGTTGGTCGGTGGCTGGCGCTTCGGACCCGAAGACGGGTTCCAGGTCTATTTGTCTTACATGCAGGTGCTGATCGCGCTGATCACCGTCGTGTCGATGACGGTACTGACTCTATTCATCTCCCGCTCGCGGATGGGTCGGGCTTGCCGCGCCTGTTCCCAGGATCGGGCCATGGCCAACCTGCTGGGTATCGATACCGACCGGGTGATCGCCCTGACTTTCGTGTTGGGCGCGGCGCTGGCGGCGGTGGCGGGCGTGCTGGTTTCCATGTATTACGGGTTGGTCAATCCCTTCATCGGGTTTATCGCCGGCCTGAAGGCGTTTACCGCGGCGGTGCTGGGTGGCATCGGTAGCATTCCGGGGGCGATGCTGGGCGGAGTGGTGCTCGGGCTGGCCGAAAGTTTCGCCTCGGCTTACCTGCGAACCGAATATAAGGATGTGGTGGCGTTCGCCCTGTTGATCGGGGTGCTCCTGGTGCGGCCCAGCGGTTTGTTGGGCCGTCCGGATGTGGAGAAGGTGTGAGCCATGCGCCGCGCCCTGCCTGAAGCCCTGCTGGCGGCGATGTTGACCGCCGTGCTGGCCGTGCCGATTTTCGGTCTGCGTATCCATGTGGACGGCATCGATGTCTCGCTGGACCGCACCCTGACTCCGGTCGTCGTCGCGGTCGTCATCGTATTTCTGCTGCGCCTGTTCCAGGGACCGCTGCGCGCTGTCTGGACGCGGACGCGCCCCCCGGCCGCCTGGCGCAATCCCCTTGCCGATGTCTTGCGGCGCACGCGCCAGCAACCGCGCTACCGGGCGCTACTGTGGATGCTGCTGCTGATCGCCGCCGTCATCTGGCCGTTTACCGCCTCGCGCGGCGCGGTGGACGTCATGACGCTGGCGCTGATCTACGTCATGCTGGGGTTGGGGCTGAACATCGTGGTCGGCTTCGCCGGGTTGCTGGTGCTGGGTTATGCGGCGTTCTATGCGGTCGGCGCCTATACCTATGCCTTGCTGGCCCAGCATTACGGGCTGTCGTTCTGGCTCAGCCTGCCGGTCGCCGGAGTGCTGGCGGCGCTGACTGGGTTTCTGCTCGGCTTGCCGGTGCTGCGGTTGCGCGGCGATTATCTGGCCATCGTCACCCTCGGCTTCGGCGAGATCACCCGCCTGCTGCTCAACAATCTGAATGTCCTGACCGGAGGCCCGGACGGCATCGGCAACATTCCCCGTCCGACCTTGTTTGGATTGGAGTTCGGCCGCCGGGCCAGCGAAGGCAACGCCACCTTCCACGAATTTTTCGATATCGACTACAGCGGCGAACATGCGGTGATTTTTCTGTACCTGCTGGGGTTGGCACTGGTGGTGCTGATCCTGTTTGTCATTAATCGCTTGCAGCGCATGCCGCTGGGCCGGGCCTGGGAGGCGCTGCGCGAGGATGAGATCGCCTGCCGTTCGCTGGGCCTGAACCCGACCGTGATCAAGCTGTCGGCGCTGACGCTGAGCGCGGCGTTCGCCGGTCTCGCCGGCGCTTTCTTCGCCGCCCGTCAGGGCTACATCAATCCCGAGTCCTTCACCTTCATCGAGTCGGCCATGGTGCTGGCGATCGTGGTGTTGGGCGGAATGGGTTCGCAACTTGGTGTCATGCTGGCGGCCATCGCGATTACCGCTCTGCCGGAACTGGCGCGCGAGTTCAACGAATACCGGATGCTGGCCTTCGGCCTGGTGATGGTGCTGATGATGATCTGGCGCCCGCAAGGATTGGTGCCCGCCACCCGGCCGCGGCTGGAACTGCCGGAGCGCGCGGAGCCGACGCCATGAACCGCGCTCCCGACCAGGCCCCCACCGCCGAACCGGTCGCATCCCCGCTGCTGGAAGTTCGCGATCTCAGCATGCGTTTCGGTGGCCTGCTGGCGGTGGACAACGTGAATTTCGACGTCCGCCGCGACCAGATTTTCGCCATCATCGGTCCCAACGGCGCGGGCAAGACCACGGTGTTCAACTGTGTCGGCGGCTTCTATCGTCCGACCAGCGGCAGCGTGACCCTCGATGGCCAGCCGATCCATCGCCTGAGCAGCCATCGCATCGCCCGGTTGGGGCTGGTGCGCACCTTCCAGAACGTGCGGCTGTTCAAGACCATGACCGTGGTCGAAAATCTGCTGGTCTCGCAGCACACCCAGTTGGAGACACGGCTGTTGCCGGGCCTGTTCAAGACGCCCAAATACCATCGCGCCGAGACCGAGGCGCTGGAGCGAGCGGCGTTCTGGCTGGACAAGGTCGGACTGCTTCAGGTCGCCAACCGCGAGGCCGGCAACCTCGCCTACGGTCAGCAGCGCCGGCTGGAGATCGCCCGCTGCATGATCACCCACCCCAAGCTGTTGATGCTGGACGAGCCGGCCGCCGGCCTTAACCCGCAGGAAACCCGCGACCTGGACCTGCTCATCAACAATCTGCGCGCCGAGCACGGGGTGGCGGTGCTGCTGATCGAGCACGACATGAGTCTGGTCATGGGTATTTCCGACGACATTCTGGTCATGGAGTACGGTCGGCCCATCGCCACCGGTACGCCGGATGAAATCCGCGGCGATCCGCGGGTGATCAAGGCGTATTTGGGGGAAGAGTGACGATGCTGAAACTGGACAAGGTCCATACGTTCTATGGCCAGATCGAGGCGCTCAAGGGGGTCTCGCTGGAGGTGCATCCCGGCGAGATCGTCACCCTGATCGGCGCCAATGGCGCCGGCAAGAGCACGCTGCTCATGACCATCTGCGGCTCGCCGCGGGCAACGAAAGGCAGCGTCATCTTCGAAGGGCAGGACATCACCCGCAAGCCGACTCACGTCATCATGCAGTGCGGATTGGCGCAGGTGCCGGAAGGGCGGCGTATTTTCCCCGGCCTGACCGTGCGGGAAAACCTGCAAATGGGTGGCTTCTTCGCCGACAAGGCGCGGCTGGAAACCGACCTGGAGCGGGTATTCACCCTGTTTCCCCGGCTCAAGGAGCGCCGTGGCCAGCGCGGCGGCACCCTGTCCGGCGGTGAGCAACAGATGCTGGCCATCGGTCGCGGCCTGATGAGCCGGCCCAACCTGCTGCTGCTGGACGAGCCCTCATTGGGGCTGGCGCCGATCATTATCGCCCAGATCTTTCAGATTCTGAGGGAGATCCGCGAGGAAGGCGTGACCATCTTTCTGGTCGAGCAGAACGCCCACCGCGCCCTGCAACTGGCCGATCGCGGCTATGTCTTGGAGAACGGCCGCATCGTACTGGCCGACACCGGCGCCAACCTGCTGGCCAACGATGAGGTTCGCAAAGCCTATTTGGGCGGTTGAGCGCCTGGAGCCAGCGTCGCGACCGACCATGCCGCCGCCCGTTGCCTGGCGCCCACACGCGCTTGGCGCCGCCATGCTGCCAAGTGTCCGGCCTTGTTGTAGTATAAGCTCCCTCCCTTTCACCCATTCAGCATGACTACAAAAGGCAAGTTCCATGATTCTGGATAGAGTAGGTGCCGGTCACAATCTCCCAGACGAGTTCAATGTCATCATCGAAATCCCCGCGCACTCCGACCCGGTGAAGTACGAAGTGGACAAGGAATCCGGCGCGCTGTTCGTGGACCGTTTCATGAACACCGCGATGCACTACCCCTGCAACTACGGCTACATTCCCAACACCCTTTGCGAGGACGGCGATCCGCTGGATGTGCTGGTGGTGGCCCCATTGCCGGTCATCAGCGGTTGCGTGGTGCGCTGCCGGCCGCTAGGCGTGCTGAAAATGACCGATGAAGGAGGTGGAGACGCCAAGTTGCTGGCGGTACCGATCAAAAAGGAATGCGCTCTGTACGACGATATCGAGTCGGTCGAACAGATGCCCAAGGCGCAGTTGAACCAGATCGCCCATTTTTTCCAGCACTACAAGGATCTCGATACCGGCAAGTGGGTTCGCCTCGATGGCTGGGGTAATTTGGAAGAGGCCAAGGCCGAGGTTTTGAAGAGTGTGGAACTCTATAATCAGGAAAAAGACAAGTAAAATACGGCCCTCGTGCTTGCCCGTCACCGCCGCGCGATCGTGACGGGTCGAGCGTTGATGGTCGCCGATGATCGAAGCTGTATGTTATGGCTGTCCTTGACCTATTCTTAGAGATAGTGTGAAAGGTCGTTCTGGATTCCTCCACCCGGTGACTTGGACATGGCGTCGCGTCCAAACCGGGTTTCGGGATTCGCCCGACCGGTCGCGCGAATAAACGAACAAATATCGTACAATAATTGGGAGAATATCATGCGGATACGTTATTCACACCCTGGAGGAACCTTGTCATGGCGGCGGTAGGATTGATCATCGCGTTAGTCTGTGCCATCGGCGCGCTCGTTTACGGTGTCCAGTCGGTTAAATGGGTATTGGCCAAGGATGCCGGCAATGCCCGGATGCAGGAAATCGCCTCCGCCGTCCAGGAAGGTGCCCGTGCCTACCTGAACCGGCAGTACACCACCATCGCCATCGTCGGCGTGGTCATCGGCGTGGTGATTTTCTTCACCTTGGGCGCGTTGTCGGCCATCGGTTTCGCCATTGGCGCAGTCTGTTCCGGTGTGGCCGGTTACATCGGCATGTACGTCTCGGTGCGCGCCAACGTGCGCACCGCGCAAGCGGCGCACGGAGGCCTGAACGCGGCGCTCGAAGTGGCGTTTCGCGGCGGCGCGATCACCGGCCTGCTGGTGGTTGGTCTGGGCCTGCTCGGCGTGACCGGCTATTACATGCTGTTGGGTGGATTCAGCGGCGCGGTTTCCGATCTCGGCCCGCTGGTCGGACTGGCCTTCGGTAGTTCGCTGATCTCGATTTTCGCTCGTCTGGGCGGCGGTATTTTCACCAAGGGCGCCGATGTGGGCGCCGACCTGGTCGGCAAGGTGGAGGCCGGTATCCCCGAAGACGATCCGCGCAACCCGGCGGTCATCGCCGACAACGTGGGCGACAATGTGGGCGACTGCGCCGGCATGGCCGCCGACTTGTTCGAGACCTATGCGGTGACCATCATCGCCACCATGTTAGTCGGCAGTCTGATGTTCACCGGCGGTTCCACCCAGAACGCCATTGTCCTGCCGCTGCTGATGGGCGGCGTGTCGATCATCGCCTCGATCATCGGCTGTGGGTTCGTCAAGGCCCGCGAAGGCGAAAAGATCATGAACGCCCTGTATCGCGGTTTGGGCGTGGCCGGCGGTATCGCCGCGGTGGCCTTCCTGCCCGTCATTTTCGTGCTGATGGGCGATCAGCATCCCTGGGGTCTCTACGGTTCGGCGCTGATCGGACTGGGTTTGACCGCCGCCATGGTGGTTTTCACCGAGTATTACACCGCCACTGAATTCAGCCCCGTGCAAAAGCTGGCCGAAGCCTGCACCACCGGTCATGCCACCAACATCATCGCCGGTCTGGCGGTATCGATGAAGGCCACCGCGCTGCCGGTGCTGGCGGTCTGCTTGAGCATCGGTCTGTCCTACTCTTGGGCCGGGCTGTATGGCATCGCCATCGCCGCGACCTCGATGCTCTCCATGGCCGGTATCATCGTTGCCCTGGACGCCTACGGGCCGATCACCGACAACGCCGGCGGCATCGCCGAAATGGCGGACATGGACGAGAAGATTCGCGGCATCACCGACCCGCTGGATGCGGTGGGCAACACCACCAAGGCCGTGACCAAGGGTTATGCCATTGGTTCGGCGGCGCTGGCGGCGCTGGTGCTGTTCGCCGACTTCGAGCATAAGCTGGCGCTGGCACACATTAAGGTTAGCTTCGAGCTGACCGATCCGGTGGTGATCATCGGTCTGTTCATCGGCGGCATGATCCCGTTCCTGTTTGGAGCGATGGCGATGGAAGCGGTCGGTCGCGCCGCGGGCAGTGTGGTGATGGAAGTGCGCCGACAATTCCAGGAAATCGCCGGCATCATGGAAGGCACGACCAAGCCGGATTATTCGCGGGCCGTCGATTTGCTGACCAAGTCGGCGATCAAGGAAATGATCGTGCCGTCGCTGTTACCGGTATTGACGCCGATCGTGGTGGCGTTCGGCATGGCTTGGCTGATGGGTCCAGAGGCCGGTCCGAAAGCGTTGGGTGGCTTGCTCATGGGAACGATCATTACCGGGTTGTTCGTGGCGATTTCCATGACAGCGGGCGGTGGCGCCTGGGACAACGCCAAGAAGTACATCGAAGATGGCAACTTCGGTGGCAAGGGTTCCGAAGCTCACAAAGCCTCGGTTACCGGCGACACTGTCGGCGATCCCTACAAGGATACCGCTGGTCCGGCGGTCAACCCGCTGATCAAGATCATCAATATCGTCGCGTTGCTGATCGTGCCGTTGCTGGCGGCCATGTAGGGTTGTGCAACACGGGCTTTCCGCCCGTGCTGCAACGGGCGGAAAGCCCGCTCTCCCGAAAGTATCTTTGATGAGGGGCGAGGAACCATCCTCGCCCCATACTTTTCTCCGCTACCGCTTCTTCCTTTCCCCGCCATGTCCCTGACGCATTTCAACGCCGCCGGCGAAGCCCACATGGTGGATGTCGGTGACAAGGCCATCACCCATCGGACTGCGGTCGCCGAGGGCTGTATCTTGATGCAATCGGCGACCTTGGAACGGATTGTCGCGGGCGAGCACGCCAAGGGCGATGTGCTGGGCGTGGCGCGCATCGCCGGCATCATGGGCGCCAAGCGTACCGCCGAGTTGATCCCGCTCTGTCACCCGCTGGCCCTGAGCCGGGTGGCGGTGGATTTACAGCCCCTACCGGAGCGCAACGCCGTGCGTTGCCAAGCGACCGTGGAAACCCGGGGTTCCACCGGGGTGGAGATGGAGGCCCTGACTGCGGTGCAAGTCGCGCTACTGACGATCTACGACATGTGCAAGGCGGTGGATCGCAGCATGACCCTGACCGATATTCGCCTGTTGGAAAAGACCGGCGGCCGATCCGGCGCTTGGCGGCGTTCATGAACGACCTGCTCTACATCGTCGATCAGCCGGCGCTGAACGATTTCTGCGCCGGCCTGCGCGGCGTGTCCTGGCTGGCGTTGGATACCGAATTCATCCGCGAGCAGACCTATTACCCCCAGCTTTGTCTGATCCAGATCGCCAGCGCCGACCGGGTGGCCTGTATCGACCCGCTGGCGCTGCCCTCCCTGGACCCGCTGCTGGATCTGCTCTACGACCCGGCGATCACCAAGGTGCTGCACGCCGCGCAGCAGGATCTGGAAATCTTCTACCATCTGCGCGGTGCGGTGCCGACGCCCGTGTTCGATACCCAACTGGCGGCGCTGGTGCTGGGGCATGGTAGCCAAATCGGTTATGCGGCCCTGGTGCAACAACTACTCGGCGTGGAACTGGACAAGACCCATACTCGCGCCAACTGGCGCCACCGACCGCTGGCGCCGGAATGGCTGGCTTATGCCGCCGCCGACGTGCGTTATCTGCGGGAGTTGTACCCGCGGCAACAGGCGGCGCTGGCGGCACGCGGTTGGCTGGACGCGCTGGCCGAGGACTTCGCCGCGCTGGCCGTCCCCGATCGGTACCGATTGCAACCGTGGGAAGCTTGGCGACGGATTCGGGAGCACAATCGATTGCGCGGTGTGCAGCGGGCGGTGTTACGGACGCTGGCAGCTTGGCGCGAGGAGCGAGCCAGCACCCACGACCGGCCGCGCCGCTGGATTCTCGATGATGCGGCGCTGTTCGAATTGGCCCGGCGAATGCCGAAGACCCCGGACGAACTGTCGCGCATCCGCAGCCTGCCGGCGACCACCGTGCAACGACAGGGTGAGGCCCTGCTGGCGCGGATCGCCACCGCCCGCGCCGAGCCTCCGGAACAATGGCCGGCTCGAATCTCCCGGTCCCATTTTTCGCCCGAGCAGGCCGCGAAGGTGGGCGAGATGCTGGGGCTAATCGCTGCTTGCGCGGACCGCTATTGCATTCCATCGCAGAGCCTCGCCGACCGGTGGCATGTGGAAAAATTGCTGCTGGGCGAAGATTCGCCGTTGCTCCACGGCTGGCGGGCGGCGGTGATCGGGCGGGACCTGTTGGCGCGATTGATTGCGGACGCCAACTCGCCGCGCCCTGACCGTTATAGTCATGGGCAATAATTTCCATAAGATTTAATGAGATCAGCGAGTGAG
>DAOTGT010000028.1:0-25116 GCA_035447285.1 Candidatus Competibacter sp. | reverse complement strand
CAGGCTTATTCCGGTTTCGAGCAACACGTCAAGCGCTCGTTGCTGGAACGCATCAGCCGTGAAGCTATCACCGAGCGCTTCGGCCAGATTCTGGTGCCCACCGAGGAAGTCGTGGAGATGCGTGACGGACAGAAGCGCAAGAGCGATCGCAAATTCTTTCCGGGCTACGTGTTGGTACAGATGGAAATGGACAATGAGACCTGGCACTTGGTCCGCAGCGTTCCCAAGGTGCTCGGCTTCATTGGAGGGACCAGCGACAAACCGGCGCCGATTTCGGAAAAGGAAGCGCAAACCATCCTGCAGCGGATTCAGGACGGCGTCGACAAGCCCAAGCCCAAGGTGCTGTATGAACCTGGCGAAATGGTACGTGTCACCGACGGTCCCTTCAATGATTTCGAGGGCGTGGTCGAGGAAGTGAACTACGAAAAAAGCCGGCTGCGCGTCGGCGTGATGATTTTCGGCCGGACGACCCCGGTCGAACTCGAATTCAGTCAGGTCGAGAAAGTGTCCCGCTGACCGGTGTTCACCGGTCGATTTTCCGCCCGTCCGCCCGTCCGGACGGCTCATTCGGGGAGCCGCGAGGCGCTTGTACCCGGCAGGAGTCATAATGGCAAAAAAAGTTTCAGCCTACGTTAAATTGCAGGTCGCCGCCGCCAAGGCCAACCCCAGCCCTCCCGTCGGTCCGGCGCTGGGTCAGCACGGGGTCAACATCATGGAGTTCTGCAAGGCCTTCAATGCCCAGACCCAGAATCTGGAGCCTGGCCTGCCGATTCCGGTGGTGATCACGGTCTACAGCGACCGCAGTTTCACCTTCATCATGAAGACCCCACCGGCCACGGTGCTGTTGAAGAAGGCGCTGGGGATCGATAAGGGCAGCCCCACGCCCAACACCAAGAAAATTGGCACGGTCACTCGCGCCCAATTGGAAGAGGTGGCCAAAGCCAAGATGCCCGACCTGACCGCCGCCGACCTCGACGCCGCGGTGCGCACCATCGCCGGCAGCGCCCGTTCCATGGGTCTCGACGTTCGCGAGGAGGCATGACATGGCCAAGATCTCCAAACGCATGCAAGCGATTCGCGCCAAACTAACCCCAGGGAAATTCCATCCGATCGAGGAAGCCTTCGAACTGCTCAAGGAACTGCCTGGCGCCAAGTTCAGGGAATCGGTGGACGTGGCCGTCAACTTGGGCGTGGACCCGCGCAAATCCGACCAGGTGGTGCGCAGCGCCACGGTGCTGCCGCACGGGACCGGTAAAACGGTGCGGGTAGCGGTATTCGCGCAAGGCGCCAACGCCGACGCCGCCCACGCCGCCGGCGCCGATGTGGTCGGCTTCGAGGATCTGGCCGAATCGGTGAAAGCCGGCAATCTCGACTTCGACGTGGTGATCGCCGCACCGGATGCCATGCGGATAGTGGGCCAGCTCGGCAAAATTCTCGGCCCGCGCGGCCTGATGCCCAACCCCAAGGTCGGTACCGTGACACCCGATGTGGCGGGTGCCATCCGCAACGCCAAGGCGGGACAGGTTCGCTATCGCACCGACAAGGCCGGCATCATCCACTGCACCATCGGCAAGCTGGATTTCGCCTCCGACCAGTTGCGGGAAAATCTGCAGGCGCTATTGCACGATTTGCAGAAGATCAAGCCCGCGACGTCCAAGGGCGTCTACATCCGTCGAGTCACTGTGTCCACCACCATGGGGCCAGGTCTCGCCGTGGATCAAACCACACTGTCATTCTGAACCGTCTCCCGGCATGGCGCCGGAGATGAAACAAGGAACTTTGGGCCAGCCGGGAATCGATCCCGGCTAGCGTCAAAGACCGCGGGCGCCGTCAGGCTCAATGGTTTCCGGTCATGACCGGAACAGCCCGCGCAGACGGTCAGGCCCTTCCGGATCATTCCTGGTAAGGCCGCCGCTCCCATTCTCCGCGACAGCGGAGAAAAACCACGAGGTAATGCGATGAGTCTCAATCTGGCAGAAAAACAGGCTGTGGTGGCCGAGGTCGCCAAAGTAGCTGCCAGTGCGCACTCCGCGATCGCCGCCGAGTACCGCGGACTGAGCGTGGCTCAGCTCACGGCCCTGCGTGTGAAAGCGCGGGAAACCGGCGTTTATCTGCGCGTTGTCAAGAACACCCTGGCGCGGCGTGCCGTGCGGGGGACCGAGTTCGAGTGCCTGCAGCCCAACTTGGTGGGACCGCTGATTCTGGCGTTCTCCCAGGAAGAGCCTGGCGCGGCGGCGCGGATATTCAAGGAATTTCTCAAGGAGAAAACCAACGACAAGCTGGTCATCAAGACGCTTGCGGTCGGTGGACAGGCCTTTCCAGCCAGCGAATTGGATCGCTTGGCCAGCCTGCCGACCCGCGACGAGGCGATCAGTCTGTTCATGGCCTGCCTGCGGGCGCCGCTCGACAAGTTCGCGCGGACTCTCAATGAAATTCCCGGCAAGCTGGTGCGCACGATCGAAGCCGTCCGGCGGCAGAAGGAAGCTGCCTGACCGTTTTGGCAAGACAACCTGATTGATGGCAGTCAGAATTTTTAGCATCTTTATCCAGGAGTAAATCTGCAATGGCCGTTTCCAAACAAGAAATGCTGGACACTATCGCCGGCATGACCGTGATGGAAATCGTGGATCTGATTTCCGCGATGGAAGAGAAGTTTGGCGTTACCGCCGCCGCCGCCGTGGCAGCGGCTCCGGCCGCCGCCGCCGCCGCGCCGGTCGAGGAAAAGACCGAGTTCGACGTAGTCATGTCCAGCTTCGGCGAAAAGAAAGTGGAGGTGATCAAGGTGGTGCGTGCCCTGACCGGTCTGGGCTTGAAGGAAGCCAAGGATCTGGTGGAAGGCGTACCCTCCATGATCAAGGAAGGCATTCCCAAGGCCGAAGCCGAGGATATCAAGAAAAAGCTGGAGGAAGCCGGCGCCAAGGTCGACATCAAGTAAACGCCGCGCTGCTCCCCTTTGATGGGATCTCGTTGCGCAACATTTTCTGGCTTGGACGGACTCGAACGGGAACGGCTGGTGGCTTCGGGCTGCCGGCCTGTTTCCGTTTTGAGCCTGTCAGGGAAAACCGCCGTTTCGGCTCGCGGAACAGCGAACCGAGGCTGGCAATGGAATTAGGCGGCTCCCGCCCTTGGCTGGTACTTCCGTGAGAGGAATCCCGATGGCCTACACTTTTACTGAAAAGAGACGTATCCGTAAAGACTTCGGCAAACGCCCCAGCATTCTCGAAGTGCCCTACCTGCTGGCCATCCAACTGGATTCGTACCGCGAGTTCCTGCAAGCCGAGGTGCCGCCAGGAGAACGCCAGGTGGCGGGATTGCACGCCGCTTTTCGCTCGGTATTCCCCATCGTCAGCTATTCGGGCAACGCGCGGCTGGAGTATGTCAGCTATCGGCTGGGCGAACCGGTGTTCGACGTCCGCGAATGCCAGTTGCGCGGACTGACCTACGCCGCGCCGCTGCGAGTGCGGCTGCGGCTGGTACTGATGGACAAGGACGCCGAGGCCGGTACCCATAAGATCAAGGACATCAAGGAAAACGAAGTCTACATGGGCGAACTGCCGCTGATGACCGATAACGGCACCTTCGTCATCAACGGCACCGAACGGGTGATCGTCTCGCAGTTGCACCGCTCGCCTGGCGTGTTCTTCGATCACGACAAGGGCAAGACGCACTCCTCCGGCAAGCTGCTGTTTTCGGCACGCGTCATCCCCTACCGCGGCTCCTGGCTGGATTTCGAATTCGATGTCAAGGACATCGTATACGCGCGCATCGACCGTCGCCGCAAGCTGCCGGTCACCATCCTGTTGCGGGCGCTGTTCGACGAGCCCAATCCGAACGATCCCAACGCCATTAGCGTCAACGAGCGGATTCTCGGTCTCTTCTTCGACACCAACACGGTCCGGATCGAGGACGATCAGTTCCACCTAGATCTGGTGCCGGAGCGTCTGCAAGGCGAAACCGCCGGTTTCGACATCATGATCGGGGATCGCGTGCTGCTCAAGGCGGGCGAGCGCGTCAAGGCCAAGCACGTCCGCGACCTGGACAAGGCCGGCGTGCAACGCTTGCGAGTACCGAGCGAATATCTGGTCGGCAAGATCCTGGCTCACGACCTGCGTGATCCAGAAACCGGTGAGCAACTGGCGCAGGCCAACGACGAATTGACACCGGACAAGTTGGAAAAAATCCAGGTCAGCGGCATCACCGAATTCCAGACCTTGTATGTCAATGAGGTCAATCGCGGCCCGTACTTGTCCAATACCTTGCGCGCCGACCCGACCCGCAGTCAGTGGGACGCCCAGGTGGAAATCTATCGGATGATGCGCCCTGGCGAACCGCCGACCAAGGATGCCGCTCAACGCCTGCTGCACGATCTGTTCTTCTCGGCCGAGCGCTACGATCTATCCGATGTCGGACGCATGAAATTCGATAGCAGGGTCAGTCATCGGCGGGCGCCGATGCCGGGCGTGCCGACCAAGGAACACCCGCCCGGGGTGTTATCCATGGAAGACATTCTGGCCGTGCTCAAGGTGCTGATTGACATCCGTAACGGCAACGGTCAGGTCGATGACATCGACCACCTTGGCAACCGCCGCATCCGCTGCGTCGGCGAGATGACCGAAAACGTGTTCCGAATCGGCCTGGTCCGGGTCGAGCGCGCGGTCAAGGAGCGGCTGAGCCTGGCCGAATCCGAAGGGCTGACCCCGCAGGACCTGATCAACGCCAAGCCGGTCGGCGCCGCCATCAAGGAGTTCTTCGGTTCTTCACAGCTGTCGCAGTTCATGGACCAGAACAATCCCTTGTCCGAGGTCACCCACAAACGCCGAGTGTCGGCGCTGGGGCCCGGCGGCCTGACCCGCGAGCGAGCCGGATTCGAGGTGCGCGACGTGCACGCCACCCACTACGGCCGGGTCTGCCCGATCGAAACCCCGGAAGGCCCGAACATCGGCCTGATCAACTCGCTGGCGGTCTATGCCCGCACCAACGCCTACGGCTTCCTGGAAACGCCCTATCGGCGAGCGGTGGATGGCTGCGTCACCGACCAGATCGACTATCTGTCGGCCATCGAGGAAGGCCAGTACGTCATTGCTCAGGCCAACGCCCCGCTCGATCCCGACGGGCGACTGACCGACGAGCTGGTCTCCTGCCGCCATCTGAACGAATTCACCCTGACCGCTCCGGACAAGGTGCAGTACATGGACGTGTCGCCCAAGCAAATTGTCTCGGTAGCGGCGGCGTTGATCCCGTTCCTGGAGCACGACGACGCCAACCGCGCGCTGATGGGCTCCAACATGCAACGTCAGGCCGTGCCGACCCTGCGCGCCGAAAAGCCGCTGGTCGGCACCGGCATGGAGCGGATCGTGGCACGCGATTCCGGGGTATGCGTGATCGCCCGTCGCGGCGGACGGGTGGATTCGGTGGATGCCGGCCGCATCGTGGTACGAGTCAACGATGCCGAAACCGAAGCCGGCGAACCAGGCGTGGATATTTACAACCTGACCAAGTACACCCGTTCCAATCAGAACACCTGCATCAACCAGCGACCGTTGGTCCACGTCGACGACATCGTGGCGCGCGGCGACGTACTGGCCGACGGCCCATCGACCGATCTGGGTGAGTTGGCGCTGGGCCAGAATCTGCTGGTCGCCTTCATGCCCTGGAACGGCTACAACTTCGAGGACTCGATCCTGATCTCCGAGCGAGTGGTGCAGGAAGACCGTTTCACCACCATCCACATCGAGGAACTGTCCTGTGTCGCCCGCGACACCAAGCTGGGTCCCGAGGAGATTACCGCCGATATCCCCAACGTCGGCGAAAGCGCGCTGGCACGGCTGGACGAAGCCGGCATCGTCTATATCGGCGCCGAAGTCAAGGCCGGCGACATCCTGGTCGGCAAGGTCACGCCCAAGGGCGAGACCCAATTGACGCCGGAAGAAAAATTGTTGCGGGCGATCTTCGGCGAGAAGGCTTCGGATGTGAAGGACACCTCGTTGCGGGTTCCTTCGGGCATGGACGGCACGGTGATCGACGTCCGGGTATTCACGCGCGACGGGGTGGAAAAGGATTCCCGTGCCCAGCAAATCGAGGAAACGGAACTGAAACGGATCCGCAAGGACCTGAACGACCAGATGCGGATCCTGGAGGACGACCTGTACCAGCGCATGGAGCGGATGCTGGTCGGTCAAACGGCCGAAGGTGGACCTCATGGCCTGCATGGCGGCGCGACCGTCACGCTCGAGTATCTGAGCGCCCTACGGCGCGAGCAGTGGTTTCACATTCGGATGCAAGCCGAGGAGTTGAACGAGCAACTGGAAAAGATCAATCGGCAACTGGATCAGCAGCGCAAGGATTTCGACCAGAAGTTCGAGGAAAAACGCCGCAAGCTGACCCAGGGCGATGACTTGGCTCCAGGCGTGCTCAAGATGGTCAAGGTCTATCTGGCCGTCAAACGCCGCGTCCAGCCGGGCGACAAGATGGCCGGCCGTCACGGTAACAAGGGCGTGGTGTCGATGATCGTGCCGCAGGAAGACATGCCTTATCTGGAAGATGGCACACCGGTCGATATCGTGCTGAATCCGCTGGGAGTGCCCTCGCGGATGAATGTCGGCCAGGTGCTGGAAACCCATCTGGGCTGGGCCGCCAAGGGCCTGGGCATCAAGATTGGCCGCTTGCTGGACGCGCAGGCACAACTCGCCGACGCGCGCGCGCTCCTGGATCGGATTTACAACCAGATTGGCGGGCAAAGTGTCGATTTTCGGCAGTTCGACGACACGGAGCTACTGGCGCTGTGCCGTAACCTGCGCGGCGGCGTGCCGATCGCCACACCGGTATTCGACGGCGCCACCGAGGAGGAAATGCGAGAGTTGCTGCGGCTGGCGGGGCTCTCGGAAACCGGTCAGAGCACACTGTACGACGGTCGCACCGGCGATCCCTTCGAACGACCGGTGACAGTCGGCTATATGTACATGCTCAAGCTGAACCACCTGGTGGACGACAAGATGCATGCCCGCTCAACCGGTCCTTACAGCTTGGTCACGCAGCAGCCGCTGGGCGGCAAGGCGCAATTCGGCGGCCAGCGCTTCGGCGAAATGGAAGTCTGGGCGCTGGAAGCCTACGGTGCGTCCTATACCTTGCAGGAAATGCTGACGGTGAAATCGGACGACGTCAACGGCCGCACCAAGGTCTACAAGAACATCGTGGACGGTAACCACCGGATGGAAGCCGGCATGCCTGAATCGTTCAACGTGCTGGTCAAGGAAATCCGTTCCCTGAGTATCAATATCGAGCTGGAAAGCGATGTGGCGCCGCCGACGCGCAACGAGTGAGGCCGCCGGACCCGCCGCCGGCCGTGGCGGCGTCATGCAATCCTGTGGGTGAGAGATGATGAAAGAGCTGCTGAACCCGTTCAAGACCTTCGACGAGGTCGAGGACTTCGACGCCATCCGCATCGGGCTAGCCTCGCCGGAGATGATCCGGGCCTGGAGCTGCGGCGAGGTGAAGAAACCCGAGACCATCAACTATCGGACCTTCAAGCCGGAGCGCGACGGGCTGTTCTGCGCCAAGATCTTCGGCCCGACCAAGGACTACGAGTGCCTGTGCGGCAAGTATAAGCGGCTCAAGCACCGTGGGGTGGTCTGCGAGAAATGCGGGGTGGAAGTCACGCTGGCCAAGGTGCGGCGCGAGCGGATGGGCCATATCGAACTGGCCAGCCCGGTGGCCCATATCTGGTTCTTGAAATCGCTGCCCTCGCGCATCGGCTTGCTGCTGGACATGACCCTGCGCGACATCGAGCGGGTGCTGTATTTCGAATCTTACGTGGTCATCGACCCCGGCATGACGCAAACGCTGGAAAAAGGTCAGATGCTCACCGACGAAGCCTATCTGGACGCGGTCGAGCAGTACGGCGACGAGTTCGATGCTCGGATGGGGGCCGAGGCGGTTCACCAGTTGCTGCATACGCTGGACTTGAAAGAACTGGTGGTGAAACTGCGCCAGGAAATCCTCGAATGCAGCTCCGAGACCAAACTCAAGCGCTTGTCCAAGCGCCTCAAGCTGGTGGAATCCTTCCTCAACTCCGGCAACAAGCCGGAGTGGATGGTATTGACCGTGCTACCGGTACTGCCGCCCGATCTGCGGCCGCTGGTGCCACTGGACGGCGGGCGCTTCGCCACCTCCGACCTCAACGACCTCTACCGCCGGGTGATCAACCGCAACAATCGGCTCAAGCGACTGCTGGAACTCTCGGCCCCGGACATCATCGTCCGTAACGAGAAACGCATGTTGCAGGAAGCGGTCGACTCGCTGCTGGACAACGGCCGCCGCGGGCGCGCCATCACCGGCAGCAACAAACGACCGCTGAAGTCGCTGGCCGACATGATCAAGGGTAAGCAGGGCCGCTTCCGCCAGAATCTGCTCGGCAAGCGGGTGGACTACTCCGGCCGTTCGGTGATCGTGGTCGGCCCCACCCTGCGTCTGCACCAGTGTGGGCTGCCGAAGAAGATGGCGCTGGAGCTGTTCAAGCCGTTCATCTTCAGCAAGCTGCAATTCCGTAACATGTCCACCACCATCAAGGCCGCCAAGAAAATGGTGGAGCGCGAGGAACCGGTGGTGTGGGACATCCTGGAAGAGGTGATCCGCGAGCATCCGGTACTGCTCAACCGTGCGCCCACCTTGCACCGGCTAGGCATCCAGGCCTTCGAACCGACCTTGATCGAAGGCAAGGCCATCCAATTGCACCCGTTGGTCTGCACCGCCTTCAACGCCGACTTCGACGGCGACCAGATGGCGGTGCACGTCCCGTTGTCCATCGAGGCGCAGCTCGAAGCCCGGGCGCTGATGATGTCCACCAACAACATCCTCAGCCCGGCCAACGGCGAGCCGATCATCGTCCCTTCCCAGGACGTGGTGCTCGGTCTGTATTACCTGACCCGCGAGCGGATCAATGCCAAGGGCGAAGGCATGGTGTTCTCCGGTCTTAAGGAAGTGCATCGCGCCTACGAAAACCGGCAGGTGGAGCTTCACGCCTGGATCGAGGCACGCCTGCCCCAAGAAGAAATCGACGAGGAGGGCCACGCCCGCACCGTACTGAAACGGGTCAAGACCACCGCCGGGCGCGTGCTGTTGTCCGACATCCTGCCCGCCGGCCTACCCTTCGATCTGGTCAACCGGGCGCTGACCAAAAAAGCCGTATCCCGATTGATCAACGAGTGCTATCGGCGGCTGGGGTTGAAGGACACCGTGATCTTCGCCGATCAGTTGATGTACACCGGTTTCCATTACGCCACCCGCTCCGGCTCCTCGATCGGCTTCGAAGACTTCCAGATTCCGGCCAAGAAAACCGAGCTGCTGGAAAAAGCCGAACAGGAAGTCAAGGAAATCGACGACCAGTACACCTCCGGACTGGTGACCAAGGGCGAGCGCTACAACAAGGTGGTGGATATCTGGTCGCGCACCAACGACCAGGTCGCCAAGGCGATGATGGACAATCTGGGCACCGAAACGGTGATTGACCGCGAAGGCAAGGAAGTCCGCCAACCCTCCCTCAACCCCGTGTTCATGATGGCCGACTCCGGCGCCCGCGGTTCGGCGGCGCAGATCCGCCAGTTGGCTGGCATGCGCGGGCTGATGGCCAAGCCGTCCGGCGAGATCATCGAGACCCCGATCAAGGCCAACTTCCGCGAAGGTCTGAGCGTGCTGGAGTACTTCATCTCCACCCACGGTGCTCGCAAGGGCCTGGCCGACACCGCGCTCAAGACCGCCAATTCTGGTTACCTGACCCGGCGTCTGGTGGACGTGGCCCAGGATCTGGTGGTGACCGAACCGGACTGCGGCACCAACGAAGGGCTGTGGATGACGCCCGTGGTCGAGGAAGGCGACATCAAGGAACCGCTGCGCGACCGGGTGCTGGGTCGGACGGTGGCTCAGGACGTCTTTCAGCCGGGTAGCGACGACATTGCCATTCCCGCCGGCACCCTGCTGGACGAGCAGGGCGTGGCCATGCTCGACGAACTCGGCATCGATCGCATTCGGGTACGCTCGGCCATCACTTGCCGGACCCGCTATGGGGTATGCGCCACCTGCTACGGCCGCGACCTGGCGCGCGGTCACCGCGTCAACAGCGGCGAGGCGGTGGGTGTGATCGCCGCCCAATCCATCGGCGAACCCGGCACCCAGCTCACCATGCGCACCTTCCACATCGGCGGGGCGGCCTCGCGGACCACGGTGAGCAATAGTGTGCAGATCAAATCGCGAGGGACCTTGCGGCTGCATAAGATGAAAGTGGCGCAGCGTCGGGACGGCAACTTGGTGACGGTCTCTCGCTCGGGCGAAATCACCCTGGTGGACGACCAGGGCCGCGAGCGGGAGCGTTACAAGGTCCCCTACGGCGCGGAACTGACGGTCAAGGATGGCGACGTGGCCGAGGCCGGTCAGGTCATCGCCCGCTGGGATCCCTACACCCATCCGATCGTCACCGAGGTGGCCGGTTCGGTGCGCTTCGCCGAGTTCGAGGAAGGCATCACCGTGCAACGGCACGCCGACGAAATGACCGGCCTGACCAGCCTGGTGGTGATGGACCCCAAGCAGCGCGGCGCGCAGGGCAAGGACAAGCGGCCACTGGTACGGCTGGTGGATGCCTACGGCAACGACCTGTTCATCCCCGGCACCAGTAACTTGGCGCAATATCCGCTGCCAGCCGGTGCCATCGTCAACCTGGCCGACGGCGCCGAAGTGGCGGTGGGCGACATCATCGCCCGCATCCCGCAGGAGTCTTCCAAGACCCGCGACATCACCGGCGGTCTGCCACGGGTGGCCGACCTGTTCGAAGCCCGCAAACCCAAGGAACAGGCCATCCTCGCCGAGAAATCCGGCATCATCGAGTTCGGCAAGGAAACCAAGGGCAAGCAGCGACTGGTGATCCGCGACAAGGGCGGCGACGTGCTCTACGAGGAATTGATTCCGAAGTGGCGGCACGTCGGTGTGTTCGACGGCGAATACGTCGAGCAGGGCGAAATGATTGCCGACGGCGAGCCCAACCCACATGACATCCTGCGCTTGCTCGGGGTGCAGGAACTGGCCGCCTATCTGGTCAAGGAAATTCAGGACGTCTACCGGGTACAGGGCGTCAAGATCAACGATAAGCATATCGAAGTGATCATTCGCCAGATGCTGCGCAAGGTCGATGTCATCGATCCAGGCGAAACGCCTTTCATCAAGGGCGAGCAGATCGAGCGCACCCGTGGGCTGGAAGAGAACGATCGGGCCGAAGCCGAAGGCCGGGTCAAGGCGATTTGGCAGCCGATTCTGCTGGGCATCACCAAGGCATCGCTGGCCACCGAGTCGTTCATCTCCGCCGCCTCGTTCCAGGAAACCACCCGGGTGCTGACCGAAGCAGCAGTACGCGGGCTACGCGATGATCTACGCGGACTGAAGGAAAATGTAATCGTCGGTCGGCTGATCCCAGCCGGCACCGGCTTGGCCTACCATCTGCAACGGCGGCAAGGTTGGATTCCGAGTCAGCTCACCCTCAACAGCACTCATATGTTCGAGAGCGGCGAATCCGAAGTTAAAGTCATCGGCGATGACGACAAGAACGACGACAGCGAGGTCGACTCGAAAGACCTGACCGCATAGCTCGGAATCACCGAGGCGCTGAAGGAAGGCGGGGGACGCGTGACGAAACCCGCCTTTTTTCTTGCGGTCTTTTCCTCCTGGCCAATCCGTCACGCCCAGCACATTCCCCTCGATTCCAGTCGGTAAACTCCATGAACGCCTTGCTGGAAACCCGCAATCTGGTCAAGCACTTTCGCGGGGTCAACGCCGTGAACGGCATCGACCTCGCCATTCCGATCGGCTGCTGTTTCGGCCTGCTCGGCCCCAACGGCGCGGGCAAAACCACCACGGTCGAGATGTTGGAAGGCATCCAGCAACCGACCGCTGGCGACATCCGGTATCGCGGCGAGATCCTGGGAGCGCGCTTCCGCCAGGAAGTCGGCATCATGTTCCAGTCCACGGCGCTGCAGGATCTCATCACCGGCCGTGAAAACCTGCGGATGTTTGGCAATTTCTACACCCGGACCCTACCGTTCGACGCATTGATCGACGCCTGCGCGCTGGGCGAATTTCTCGACCGTGATACCCGCAAGCTGTCCGGCGGCCAGCGCCAGCGGCTGCTGTTGGCCATCGCCCTGGTCAACGACCCGGAGCTGATTTTCCTGGACGAACCCACTACCGGCCTCGATCCGCAGGCCCGCCGCAATTTCTGGGAGCTGATCCATCGCATCAAGGCGCGCGGCAAGACCATCCTGCTCACCACTCATTACATGGAAGAGGCTTACCATCTGTGCGACGAAATTGCTATCATGGACCATGGCCGCATCATTTCCCAGGGCACGCCGCGCGAGCTGCTGGAAGCCCACTTCGATGACGTGGTGCTGCAGTTGCCGGCGGCGGATTTTCCCGATCCCCCTCCTCCGCTATCACACACCGTGGTACGCGGCCAGAATTCAGTGGAAATTCTGACCCGCGACGTTACCGCCGCCATTCGCGAATTGCTGGCCGGCGACATCTCGCTGGCGCGGTTGCAGATCCGGCCGCGCACCCTGGAGGATCTGTTCCTGGAACTGACCGGCCGGGAGCTGCGGACGTGAGCTTCAAACGCTTCTGGACGGTGTTCGTGCACCGCAACTGGGAATTCTTGCGTGATCGTTCTTCGTTGACCTGGAACCTACTGTTCCCGATTTCCCTGATCGCCGGCTTCACCTTCGCTTTTTCCGGTCCTGGCTTGGACCTTTACAAAGTGGGGTTACTCAACGATACCGGCAATCGCAACGGCAGCGAATTCTTCCAGACTCGCTACATCCGCTTCATCCCCATCACCGATCCGAGCGCCGCGCTGACCAAAGTCGAACGCCACCAGCTCGACATGCTGCTCGACCCCGCCGGACGGCGCTACTGGATCAACGAGGAGTCGCCGAAAGGCTACGTGCTGGAGCGGATACTGCGCGGCGCCGACGCCCGGCCGACCTTCAGCAAACAAAGCGTGAGCGGCCGCCCCATTCGCTATGTGGACTGGGTGCTGCCCGGCGTGCTGGCGATGAACATGATGTTCAGTTGCCTGTTCGGGGTCGGCTACGTGATCGTACGCTACCGCAAGAACGGGATGCTCAAGCGCCTCAAGGCCACCCCGCTACGACCGCTGGAATTTCTTGCCGCCCAAATCGTTTCGCGGCTGCTGTTGGTCCTGGTCTCGACCGTGCTGGTGTTCGTCGGCACCGACCTGTTCGTCGGTTTCGCCATGTTCGGCTCCTATCTTGCCCTGTTCGTGGTGTTCGCACTCGGCGCGGTCAGCCTGCTCAGTCTCGGCTTGCTGGTCGCCGCCCGCGCCACCAGCGAAGAATTGGCGGCGGGGCTCCTGAACGCCCTGAGTTGGCCCATGACCTTTCTGTCGGGAGTCTGGTTTTCGCTGGAGGGTGTGCATCCCTTCCTGCAACAGTGCGCCCAACTGGCGCCGCTGACGCATATCATCGATGCCTCGCGGGCGATCATGATCGATGGTGCCAGTCTGGCGGATGTCTCCGGACACCTGCTGGTACTGGCCGCGATGAGCCTGGGCTTCATGCTCATTGGCGCCTGGATGTTTCGATGGGAGTGAGCGATCTCCTGGCATCTCGACTGCGCGGCCTGTTGGTGGGTACGGCGGTTGGCGACACGTTGGGTCTGCCCGCCGAAGGTCTCTCGCGCCAGCGCATCCGCCGGCTGTTCGGAGGAGACTGGTGGCAGCGGCTGCTGTTCGGATACGGCATGGTCAGTGACGACACCGAACACACCGTGTTCGTCGCCCAGAGCCTGCTACGCTACCCCGTTTCGCCCGAACGCTTCGCCCGCCGGCTGGGTTGGTGTCTGCGCGGCTGGCTGCTGTCCCTGCCAGCCGGGATCGGTTTCGCCACCTTGCGGGCGATTGGCAAACTCTGGCTGGGTTTTCCGCCAGATCGCAGCGGAGTGTATTCCGCCGGCAACGGCCCGGCGATGCGGGTCGCCGTCATCGGCGCCTGTTTCGCCACCGACCCCGCCCGGCGCGCTGCTTATGTCGCCGCCTCGACTCGCCTCACCCACACCGACCCCAAAGCACTGACCGGCGCGACCGTCATCGCCGAACTGGCAGCCTGGATCGTGCGGGACCAATTGACCGAACGGCCAGCGTTGGAAGTGTTCATCGCCTTACTCCACTCCTGCGGTTTGGAGGATCGAGAATGGCTGGCCACTGTGGACGCTATCGCCCAAGCGGCGAGGGACAACGTCACCGTCATGGAACTGGCGGACCGACTGGGACTGGCGCGAGGCGTCACCGGCTACATCCACCACACCGTACCGGTCGTGGCTTATGCCTGGTTCCGGCATTGCGGCGATTTTCGGCAGACCCTGACGGCCGTGCTGGACTGTGGCGGCGATACCGATACCACTGGGGCAATTGTCGGCGCACTGGCGGGCACGATGGTGGGAACTGCTGGTATTCCGACCGAATGGCGATCCCGCATCACCGATTGGCCCCGATCCCTGTCGCTGCTGGAAGCCATTGCCGGCCGGCTGTCGGCGGTCATCGCGACCGGTCAGCCCACCGTTCCAGTGCGCTATTTCTGGCCGGCCATCCCGTTGCGCAACCTCGTGTTTCTGCTGATCGTGCTGGCGCACGGCTTCCGGCGCCTGCTGCCGCCGTATTAATCGGCCACACCGTTGAGCTTTCGGCAAAACTGGTCACACTTGTTGACATCATTTCCTCAGCCGCAACGCGAGGACACCATGTCGAGTTCTCCTTCACCCCCGCCGACTCTGGCCGCCGCGACCCGCCAACTGAACCTGAGTTGGGCGCTGGGCTGGATCATGATCGTCGGTTTTACCGCGCTGAGTTACCTCGTCGGCCAGATCGTGATTCTTCCATCCGTGCAAAGCATCCCGGCGGGGACCATAACCTTGTTGTTGCTGGTGCTGTCCGGCATCGAAATCGGCGTGCTGTCCTTCGTGCGCGGCAAAATCCTGAACGGCAACGCGCAGCGTTTGCGCGGCCAGGTCCCTCCTACCTCGGTCGCGCGTTATATCAGCGCCAGTTTTATCACTTCGGCCCTGACCGGCGGCATTGCGATCTATGGTCTGGTGGCGTACCTGATTGACCGTTTCGTCTGGGCGCCAGCCGTCTTCGCCGTACTGGCCTGTCTCACACTGCTGTACTTTCGCCCGAATACCAGGGAGTTGCATCGCCTGCTGGCGAAAACACCGACCGGATAACCCTCCCGCCATCGCCTCAATTGCGGCCCGACCTCACCCCATGCGGCTACCGGCACTCTCGCCTATAATTTCGTGATTACCACGACTAAAGTGAGGTATCCCCATGACCACACCCTCCGCGTCGCCCTCCCCCGACAGCAAGAAAGCCGACTTCAACAAGCTCGCCCAGAATTTTTCCAAGATCATCGAGCAGAGCCAGCGGGTACTACAGGAATTCCTCAAGCGCCAGGAAAGCGGTGATCAGCTTCCGATCATGGACCCGGCCATCATCAGCAAGTCCTTTCAGGAACTGTTCGACAAGCTGCTGAAAAACCCGGAACAACTGATTGAGGCTCAAGTCAATTTCTGGAAAAACTATCTTGATCTGTGGCAGGCCACCTCCCAACGGATGCAGGGCAAGGAAAGCAAACCGCTCATCGAGCCGTCACCCGGCGACAAACGCTTCAAGGATGCGCAATGGGCGGAAAACGCGGTCTTCGATTTCATCAAGCAGTCCTATCTGCTCGCCGCCGACAACTTGCAGGGACTGGTGCGCAAGGTCGAGGGACTGGACGACAAGACCGCCCGCAAGGTGCAGTTCTACACCCGCCAGTTCGTGGACGCGATGGCGCCCACCAACTTCGTGCTGACCAATCCGACCGTCCTGCAAACCACGCTCGATTCGGGCGGGGACAATCTGGTCAAGGGTCTCCAGAATCTGCTGGAAGATCTGGAGCGCGGTCGCGGTCAGTTGCAGATCAAGATGACCGATCTCAAGGCCTTCAAGCCGGGCGAGAACATTGCGGTCACACCGGGCAAGGTTATTTTTCAGAACGAATTGCTGCAACTGGTTCAATACAACCCCAGCACGCCGACCGTGCACCAGCGACCGTTCCTGTTCGTCTCACCCTGGATCAACAAGTTCTACATCATGGACATGCGGCCCAAGAACTCCATGGTCAAGTGGATGGTGGACCAGGGGTTTACGGTGTTCATGACCTCCTGGGTCAACCCGGACGAGCGACTGGCGCACAAGAAGTTCGAGGACTACATGCTGTCCATCGTGGAGGCGATGGATGCCATCGAGCAGGCCACCGGCGAGCGGGAAATCAACACCGCCGGTTACTGTCTGGGTGGAACCATCCTGCTGAGCACGCTGGCCTATCTTGCCGCCAAGAAAGATCAGCGGGTGAAAAGCGCCATCTGCTTCGCCTGCATGACCGATTTCAGCGAGCCGGGCGAATTGGAAGTATTCATCGACGAGGAATTAATCACCTTGCTGGAAAAACAGATGGGCGAGCGGGGCTATCTGGATGGCAGTCAGATGGCCGGCGTATTCAGCATGTTGCGCGCCAACGATCTGATCTGGTACTTCGTGGTCAACAATTACCTGATGGGCAACGATCCCTACCCCTTCGATCTGCTGTACTGGAATTCCGATTCCACCCGGATGCCGCGGGACATGCACAGTTTCTACGTGCGCAACATGTACCAGAAGAACTTGCTGCGCGAGCCGGGCGGCATCACCCTGGCGGGCGTGCCCATCGACCTGCGCCAGATCAAGACGCCGGTCTGCTTCCTGTCAGCCTACGAAGACCACATCGCCCCGTGGACTTCCACCTACGCCGGCACCCAACTGGTCGGCGGTCCGGTGAAGTTCGTGCTGAGCGGCTCCGGACATATCGCCGGGGTCATCAATCCGGCCTCGTCCGACAAGTACGGCTTCTGGCTCAATCCCAACACCCCACCGAATCCCGACGACTGGTTCAAGGACGCGGTCCAGCAGGAAGGCTCCTGGTGGCCGGACTGGCTGACCTGGCTGCAACCACACGCCGGCCCGCAAGTACCGGCCCGCACGCCGGGCGACGGTAAGCTGCAACCGATCGAGGACGCGCCGGGTTCCTACGTCAAGATGCGTTACGATCAGTAAGCGGTTGCTGGTCGTACAATAACCGTGCTGCCTTCGCGCCGGCCAGCTCCCGCAACCGGCGCAATAGTACCTCGCACGGCTTGACCCGCCAGTCCGAACCGAATGCCAATTCCACCCGCGCGCCGGAACCGAAATATTCCACCCATACCGCGCAGCGGCCGTCGGCGCGATGCTCGGCCAGCACGCCGGCCAGATCCCGCAACGCACCCGAAGCGCACTGTTCCGCGTCCAAGCGTAGTTGCAGCCGTCGGGCTCGTTCGGCGCGCGCCCCGTCCAGGTCCAGCACCCGTTCGACGTTCAGCCTTGTAGTCTGGTTGAACTCGTCCCAACCCAAACTCCCCTGCACCAACAGAATGGCGTCCTCGACGATCAGTGACCGATGCTGCTCGTATACTTCGGGAAAGATGCGCAGTTCCATCCGCCCGCCGCCGTCATCCAAGGTGACGAAAGCAATCCGCCCGCCCCGATTGGCGTTGCGGGTCCGCAGGCTGACCACCAGTCCAGCGATGGTCAGCGAACGCTCGTTGCCTCGACGTGAACCTCCGCCGTTCTCGTTCAGATCGCGCAGCCGGGTCGCGCCCAGCGCCTCCAACTCCGACTTCAAGCGATTGATCGGATGACCGGTCAGGTACACCCCCAGCGTCTCTTTCTCGCCGCGCAACCGCTCCTCTTCATCCCATTCCCGCCGGACATGATTCCCCGAGCACTCCGCCGGCGGCATTGTCGTGCAACCCGGTTGTACCGGCTGGTCCGCACTTTCGAGGACAGCGCCATGCGACGGCCGCGTCGGCGTTTCCTCGGCGGTGGCCAACCCGAACATATCGTTCTGGCCGGCGGCATCGTTGCGGGAATGCTGCTCGGCCAGTCGCAGCGCCTCCGGTAATTGCGCCATCAGCGTTGCCCGGTTGACGCCGAGGGCATCGAAGGCCCCGGAACGAACCAGCGCTTCCAGCACCCGGCGATTGATCTTGCGCAAATCCACCCGCTGGCACAGGTCGAACAAATCGCGGTACGGCCCACCTCGCTCCCGCTCGCGCAACAGCGCCTCGATAGCGCCCTCGCCCGCCCCCTTGATCGCGCCCAGACCATAAAGAATCTCGCCGGTGGCACCAACCGTGAAACGGTAATCGGACGCGTTGATGGCCGGCGGTGCCAACTTGAGGCCCATGCAGCGGCATTCCTCAATGAATACCACCACCTTGTCGGTCTTGTCCATGTCCGAGGACAGCACCGCCGCCATGAACGCCGCCGGATAATGAGCCTTCAGCCAGGCGGTCTGGTAGGACACCAGGGCATAGGCGGCGCTGTGGCTTTTATTAAAACCGTATCCCGCAAATTTATCGATCAAATCAAATATATATGATGCGGTTTCCGGCTCGACCGCGTGCTCCGTCGCCCCTTTCACAAACCCCGCCCGCTCCTTGGCCATCTTCTCGGCGTCCTTCTTGCCCATGGCCCGCCTCAGCAAATCCGCGCCGCCCAGGCTATACCCCGCCAGCACCTGGGCAATCTGCATCACCTGTTCCTGATAGAGGATCACGCCGTAGGTGGGCTGGAGAATCGTCGCCAGTGTCGGATGGGGATACTCGATGCGGGCGCGACCGTGCTTGCGGTCGATGAAATCATCCACCATCCCCGATTGCAGCGGTCCTGGCCGAAACAGCGCCACCAACGCCACGATGTCCTCGAAACAGTCCGGCTGCAAACGGCGGATCAGATCCTTCATGCCGCTGGATTCCAACTGGAACACCGCCGTGGTCTGATGACGTTTCAACAGATCGAAGGCGAGCACATCGTCCAGGGGGATCGTGCCGATATCGAGCGGTGGCTCGCCCGCCACCGCCCGCTCGCGGTTGATGGTCCGCACCGCCCAGTCGATGATGGTCAGGGTTCGCAGGCCCAGGAAGTCGAATTTCACCAACCCGGCCGACTCGACGTCATTCTTATCGAACTGGGTAACCGCTCCAACGTCGCCTTCTTCGCAGTACAGCGGCGAAAAATCGGTCAGGGTGGACGGTGCGATCACCACCCCGCCGGCGTGCTTGCCGACATTGCGTGCCAGCCCTTCCAGCTTACGGGCCAAGTCGATCAGCCCGCGGATTTCCTCGTCGTTCTCGTACAAGCGGCGCAGTTCCGCTTCTTGTTCAATGGCCTTGTCCAGAGTGATACCGATTTCGAAGGGAATCAGCTTGGCGATGCGGTCGACAAAACCGTAGGGATGGCCCAGCACCCGGCCCACGTCACGCACCACCGCCTTGGCCGCCATGGTGCCGTGGGTGGCGATCTGCGACACCCGGTCGCGGCCATAACGTTGGGCGACGTATTCGATCACCCGGTCGCGCCCTTCCATGCAGAAATCGATATCGAAATCCGGCATCGACACCCGTTCGGGGTTGAGAAAACGCTCGAATAGCAGGTCGTAGGCCAGCGGGTCCAGATCGGTGATGCCCAGCGCATAGGCCACCAGCGAGCCGGCGCCGGAACCGCGCCCCGGTCCGACCGGCACCCCGTTGGCGCGCGCCCACTGGATGAAGTCGGCCACGATCAGGAAGTAGCCGGGAAAGCCCATCTGGATGATGACTTTCAGTTCGATTTCCAGACGTTGGTCGTAAGGCTGGCGGCGTTCGGCGAAATCGAGGGCGTCGGGGTCGAACCAGCGTCGCAGTCGCTGTTCGAGGCCGGCGCGGGCCTGGTCCGAGAAAAAATCGCCGATCTTGGTTTCCGCCGGAATGGGGAAATCCGGCAGCACGTTCTTGCCCAGTTCCAGTTGCAGGTTGCAGCGGCGGGCGATTTCGACGCTGTTTTCCAGCGCCTCCGGCACATCGGCGAACAATTCGGCCATCTCGGCCGGCGAGCGTAGATATTGCTGGTCACTATGGCGGCGTGGCCGGCGCGGATCGTCCAGCGTCACGCCCTCATGGATGCACACCCGGGTCTCGTGCGCCTCGAAATCCTCTCGTTGGAGAAAACAAACCTCGTTGGTCGCCACCACCGGTGTCCCGGTCGCCGCCGCCAGATCCAGGACGGCCTCCAGATACTCTTCCTCCTGGGATCGCCCGGTGCGTTGCAGCTCCAGATAAAAGCGCTCGGGAAACAATTGCCGCCACTCGGCCAGCCAGTTCCGGGCCTGCTCCGCCCGATCGTTCAGCAGCGCTTGACCCAGTTCGCCCTCCCGACCGCCGGACAGGGCGATCAAACCCGCGGTGTTACCGGCCAGCCAGCGGAAGTCGATCGCCGGCACCCCGCGCTGCTGGCCTTCGAGATAGCTGCGGCTGACCAGCCGAGTCAGGTGACGATAACCGGTCAGGTTTTGGCACAGCAACACCAGTCGCGCCGAGTCGTCGCCTCGTCGCACCCACACTTCCACACCGACGATCGGTTTGATTCCGGCACCGAGCGCGGCTTTGTAGAACTTGATCAGCGCAAACAGGTTGCTCATGTCGGTGACCGCCACGGCCGGCATCCCGGTGGCGGCCACCTGCTTGACCAGGCTCTTGATGCGGATCAGCCCATCCACCAGCGAGTATTCGGTGTGCAGGCGCAGATGCACGAAGGGTGCGCTCATCCTCGTTCATCGACGATGGCGGCTTGCAGCGCGGCGGCGACCGGCGCGAAGGAGCGGCGGTGTTCGGGACAGGGGCCGAAACGGCGCAACGCTTCCCGATGGACGGCGGTCGGGTAGCCTTTGTGGCGGGCGAAATCGTAGTACGGATAACGATCGTGCAATTCGCGCAGTTCGGCATCCCGCGCCACTTTGGCCAGGATCGAGGCGGCGCTGATCGCCGGCACGGTGGCATCGCCCTTGACGATGGCCGTGCAGGGGCAGGCCAGCGGCGGACAGTGCTTGCCGTCCACCAGTACTCGATCCGGGGTCATGGGCAAGGTTTCGACCGCCCGCCGCATCGCCAGCAGCGCAGCCTGGAAAATATTGAGCCGGTCGATTTCGGTGACTTCGGCGCGGCCCAGCGCCCAGGCTAGGGCATTGGCGCGAATGTCCAGCGCCAGTCGTTCGCGGCGGGCGGGGCTGAGTTGCTTGGAATCGGCCAAGCCGGCGATGGGGCGGGCGGGATCGAGGATGACGGCGGCGGCGACCACGGGACCGGCCAACGGGCCGCGTCCCACTTCGTCCACGCCGGCGATCAGGAGGGTGTCGGGCATGGGAGTTCCTTCAAGAGTCATCAAATAAGCATTTAACTCTGTACCATCGCGGAGCGCATGCCAAGGTGTTCGACGAACGGCTCGAAATCGTGGTCGCTGTACAGTAAGGCATCATCTTTTTCAATGCAGAACGTTGCGATCAGCGTGTCAATGGTTTTTTTGACCGTTACGCCGAGCCGCCGCAGGGTACGGACGTGGCGGGCGGCCTGAATGGCGATTTCCCGCCCCCCAATTTCCACCACGTCCAGGGCGGTTAGCAACCTGCGAGCCTGGTTGAAATCTCGTTCGCTGTTGAATCCTTGCAGGACTTCGGTCAGGACGAGGTCTCCCACCGCCAAGGGCTCGCTGCCCAGCAGCGCGTCCAGACGCTCGGTCTGCACGGTGATGGTTCCCCTGAAGTAATCGATCCAGACGCTGGAATCGACCAAGATCACCGGTCGATTCTCATGGTATCTAGGTCGCCTTGCCAGTCGAGCTTGCCACGAAAGCGGCGGATTTCTTCCTGCTGGCGCAATCGCAACAAGGTACGCAGGCCCAACTCAACGACCTCGCGCTTGGTCTTCAAGCCCGTCACCCGCAAGGTCTCTTTCATGAGTTGATCGTCAATCACGATATTGGTACGCATGATGTGTATCTCTTGTTCGATTTTTACACATCATAAGGTTTCGGATGGTGGGTCACAATCGGGCGCGGGGGACACCGAAGCAGCGCCGCTGAAGAAACCGCGGGGCGCCGCGCGTCTGATTCCGAGAGGAAGCAGCCACTTTGCCCTTACGACGAACGAGCGCCGCGCCGAAATCAGCTCGCGTCCAACGGGCTGACCACGCCCCTACCACCCCGGTTGAGAACGTGAGTGTAGATCATGGTGGTGCTGACATCCTTGTGGCCGAGCAATTCCTGGACGGTGCGGATGTCGGAGCCAGACATCAACAAATGGGTGGCGAAACTGTGGCGCAGGGTGTGGGGCGTGGCGAGTTTGGTCAGGCCGGTATCACGCACGGCCTGATGCATGGCGCGCTGCACACCTTTTTCGTCGGCGTGATGGCGGCGGGTGACGCCGGAGCGGGGATCGACCGAGAGTTGCCGGGAGGGAAAAACATATTGCCAGCCCCAGTCGCGGTGAGCGTTGGGGTATTTTCGTTCCAGGGCATCGGGGAGATAGACGGCGCCATAACCCTGGCGTAAATCTTCCTCGTGCAGCGTCTTGACCCGGATCAGATAGTTTTGCAGTGGTTCGCTCAAGGTGGCCGGCAGCATCGTGACCCGATCCTTGGCGCCCTTGCCTTCCCGCACCAGGATTTCCCGTCGCTCGAAGTCGAGATCCTTGACCCGTAGCCGCAGACCTTCCATGAGCCTCATGCCGGTGCCGTAGAGCAGGCTGGCTAACAATCGATGGGTGCCGCGCAATCGCTCCAGCACGGCCTTAACCTCGGCGTGGGTGAGCACCACCGGCAGGCGCAGGGGGCGCTTGGCCGGCGTGATATCGTCCATCCAGGGTAGCGCTCGGTCGAGCACTTCCTTGTAAAGGAACAGCAGGGCGCTGCGCGCCTGATTTTGAGTGGATGCCGCCACTTTGCCCTTGATGGCCAAATGGGTCAGAAAGACTTCAACCTCGGATGCGCCCATATCGATGGGATGCCGCTTGTTGTGGAACAGGATGAACCGACGAATCCAGTCCACATAGGCTTGTTCGGTGCGAATACTATAGTGTTTTAGTCGTATCTTTCCGCGAACCTGATCAAGCAATTTCGGAGTCTTGGGCGATGACATTTGAGGGGTATTTACGTCATTAAATAGGACGGTCATTTCTAGATAACCTATTGACATATTTATATAAAGCGATGTACCTTTTCCGATTATACACCTTCTAGGTGTGAAATAAGCCCCCTTTTTAGGGGATCTACTGTTTGTTGGGCCCAAGGAGGATGAGTGGACCTTTTCTCATTTGCTTGTCGCAACACCCAGAACATCGAGCTCGGCATTGAGCATCAAATGTGGGCCGTGGCGACGCTCAACAATCTCTCCGCAATGGCCGCGAGAGTGACAAAAGCAGAAAAATATCTTCGTCCAGGAGCATTCGGAGTGTTGTACTGCAATCCTCTGCATGCGTTCACAACGCCCTTCATCGTTGAGTCTCGTGCGGACCCTCACAAGGTCATCACTGATATCTGGCCTGAACCTTGGCGGCTACCGTTCAAGATCAAGACGCTCGGAACTCTCTCCCGGACAGTATCAATGGAAGATGCAGCACGTAGGTGGCCGTCGCTTAGAGCTCGGTTGGCCGCAAACGATGGCCGCGGAGGAGTAAGCGCGGCGTTCAACATCACTGGAACCACCGTCTTCGTTCCCGTGGACATCACAGAGGAAGACTGGTCAATCATTTGCGGAGATCTTGCGCAGTGAGGCCCAACAACAAGTTGCAGCCGACGTCCACGCCCCAGGGCATTCGGGAAATCGGATGGGCCGGTGTGGGCGTGGCCGCGGCTGAACTTGGGCGTTAGGCCTTGTTTCCCGCACTGTTGTCGCAAGGGTTCTTGGCCAGCTCGCAGTCTTCGCTCATCCGCTGCGTTTGCATTTTGCACGCGCGGTGTCGGCGTCGGCGGCCACTCGTGATGCAACTCGGCTTCGGACAGGCGCTGCTTCGGCGCAAGTACGATCATCCCGGGTCGGCTTCGTGATGGTTGGCAGTGCGGGTTCTCGGCCGCGCGGACCGGGCAATCTGGCTCCGGCCACAGCAAGCTCAAGCCCAAGCTGTCGGCCTAGACTTGTTGTACTGTTCGGCCAGGGGTTGGGTCGCAGTGCTGGGCATCGGCGGCCTAACAAGTCATTCAAGCCGATGCCGCATCGCGGCACGGCTTAATTCCGGTGTTAAACATCATGAGGGAAGCGGTGATCGCCGAAGTATCGACTCAACTATCAGAGGTAGTTGGCGTCATCGAGCGCCATCTCGAACCGACGTTGCTGGCCGTACATTTGTACGGCTCCGCAGTGGATGGCGGCCTGAAGCCACACAGTGATATTGATTTGCTGGTTACGGTGACCGTAAGGCTTGATGAAACAACGCGGCGAGCTTTGATCAACGACCTTTTGGAAACTTCGGCTTCCCCTGGAGAGAGCGAGATTCTCCGCGCTGTAGAAGTCACCATTGTTGTGCACGACGACATCATTCCGTGGCGTTATCCAGCTAAGCGCGAACTGCAATTTGGAGAATGGCAGCGCAATGACATTCTTGCAGGTATCTTCGAGCCAGCCACGATCGACATTGATCTGGCTATCTTGCTGACAAAAGCAAGAGAACATAGCGTTGCCTTGGTAGGTCCAGCGGCGGAGGAACTCTTTGATCCGGTTCCTGAACAGGATCTATTTGAGGCGCTAAATGAAACCTTAACGCTATGGAACTCGCCGCCCGACTGGGCTGGCGATGAGCGAAATGTAGTGCTTACGTTGTCCCGCATTTGGTACAGCGCAGTAACCGGCAAAATCGCGCCGAAGGATGTCGCTGCCGACTGGGCAATGGAGCGCCTGCCGGCCCAGTATCAGCCCGTCATACTTGAAGCTAGACAGGCTTATCTTGGACAAGAAGAAGATCGCTTGGCCTCCCGCGCAGATCAGTTGGAAGAATTTGTTCACTACGTGAAAGGCGAGATCACCAAGGTAGTCGGCAAATAATGTCTAACAATTCGTTCAAGCCGACGCCGCTTCGCGGCGCGGCTTAACTCAAGCGTTAGATGCACTAAGCACATAATTGCTCACAGCCAAACTATCAGGTCAAGTCT
>DAOTGT010000027.1:0-25557 GCA_035447285.1 Candidatus Competibacter sp. | reverse complement strand
ACGCCACTGCCGTATCCTACGTCGAGGTGTGCATGGACGGCGATCCGGTATCGCTGTTCGGGGTCGGGGTCGACGGCAACATCGTCACCGCTTCACTGAGGGCGGTGGTCAGCGCGGTCAACCGGGCACTGCGGCAGGAATCTGGCAAGACCGACGTCGCATTGGATGCCGCCTGATGGTCATTCCAGATGGCTGGCCCCTCTGCTTAGGGGACGCTTAATACGAAAGTGGCACGGAACAAGCAGCGGGTTCCGTGCCACCAAAACCTGCGCGACTCGACTCAGGCCGCATGTCACCACTGCCCAAAGAAGTCGGTGATGTCGAAACAAATCGTTTTCGATTCACCGCTGGCGGTTTCAATGTCCAAACGATCGAAAGTCCTGTTTCCGATTCCGCTGACGCCCTGCCCCTTTACCTTGGCATTCGGATACTTCCAGGCGACCCAGACTTTCTCGGCGGCGACCCCTTCCATGTTGTTCGCGGCATTCCGAATCACAACCGCTTTCTCGCAACTCGAACCGTCCGCGCCGACAAACGAAACATGCCGTAATTTGTCAGGTAACGGCGGCCCGGAAGATCGGGTCGTTTCACCAGCGTGAATCGTTGCCATTCCAAGGATCAGCATCAATAACGACAGCACATAACGAATCGAAGGTCTTTTCATTCACGCCATCCTTTTCCGTCGAATAATGGTTTACCTTCAGCCCAAGACTTCGCCGTAAACCCCTTTCTCGTAAGCCTCGCCTTCCTCATTCGTCGGATCGCCCGGCACGGCGTCATCGACACCATCCTGGGCATCAGCCCAGTGAGTGAGTTCATGCAGGATAGTCACGCCAACCAGATAGACTTGTTTGCCATTCTTCATGGTCACCAACCCCTTGCCGGCTTCGAAATCCTTCACCAGTTTCTCGTCGATCCGCAATACATTGGAACCCCACGAGTAGCAACCATAGGCTTTCTTGCCGGCACACATCAGATTGTGCACCACCTGGATGGTAGGTCCCTGACCCCATTTCAGGGCATTCTTGATGGTCTCCTTGGTCACCTTTCCAGCCAGTTTTTGGATGGCGTTGATGATCTTATGCACCTCGGCAACTTGGGGCATATTGACCTTCAGGTAATAATGCAGCTTGGGATATTTCTTGATGGTGTCGTCGGACATTTGCATGGTGGCTTGCTCCTCACAGTCAGATTGCCGGCTTCGTCATTCACTTTGGCGCCTCCTAAGTTTCGAAATCGATCGAAGCAATTCGGAAACATCCAGAGCCGCGCTCACAAACACCGACATACAGGCAAATTACATGCCATATTTTTAACCATTTGATTTTATGGTTTATCGTATGGACATTACCATCTGCTTGGTCATTTTGGACAAGCCATTTCGGCCTGTCGAGCCGGATCAGTTCGAACGGGTTCGGCGAAATGGAATTTGATCACCTTGTCGAAAAGACGAAGAGCCCATCCTCGCGGGCGACGAGAAACAACCGGTGGCGCAGTCAGGAATCCATGCTTGGAGGAACTGTCGCGGAGCGAACGCCGTACCGACGGCTGTCCGCCTTGATGGCGCCAATGTCGTTAAAGATAGCCACATAGTTGACGGTCCGACCCTTGGCATCACGCAGCAGAGTCAACCCCAGCCATTCAGGATAGATCTCGCCGTTCTTGCGTCGATTCCAGATTTCTCCCTGCCAATGACCCACCCGTTCCAAATCCGCCCACATTGAGGTGTAGAACTCTTGATCATGCCGGCCAGAAGACAGAATATTGGGATTCCTCCCACGCACATCCTCCAACGAATAACCCGTCACTCTGGTGAAAGCCCGATTGACCGAAATAATGCGATTCTCGGCATCGCTGATCAGAATCCCTTCGGTACTTTGTTCATAAACCGCAGCGGCCAGTAGCAGTTCCCGCTCGATCCGCAACTGAGCGGTGATATCGTGGGCCATGATCATTTTGGCGCGGCGGCCACCCCAATCGAGGGTGTGGGAAACGATCTCGACATCGATCGGCACGCCGTCTTTCTTGCAATGCTTGCGGGCCTCGGTCCGCACCAGCCCTTCCTTGACCTGAGCGATGCTTTCCAGCAGGCCCGGCACATCCTCCGACGGGCGAATGTCGGCGATGGTCATCGCCAGGAATTCGGCGCGACTGTAGCCGTAATGATCGATGGCGGCATCGTTGACGGCCAGGAACCGCAAGGTCTCCAGATCGTACACCCACATCGGTACCGGGTGGGCTTCGAACAACAAGCGGTAACGGCTTTCGCTATCCCGCAACGCCGCCTCGGCCTGCTGACGTTGGCGTTCGCGTTCGAAGCTGTCCAGCGCGAAGGAAACTTCGGCGACCATCTCGTCCAGTAGCGCGGTCAGCTCCAGATCGAAGAATTCCGGCTCGGAGGCGAACAGATTGAGTGCGCCCACCACCGCGCCCGCCCGCTTCAACGGGAAAACCGCACAAGACCGCACTCCGGCGGTCGCCATCAGAATCTGCCAGTCGGGAGCTTCCTCACCGCTATCGTAGAACAAATCGTTGCCGACCCAATGCGAGCCGCTGGCCAGCACGACTTGCGCCGGCCGGTACGGTAGGGCACCACCACCCGACTCGATCATCGGGTCCAGCGACGCCAACCGGCCGCGCAGTTCGCCGTAAGCCGCCACCACGCGCAACTGCTGGGTGTGCGGATCTCGCAAACCGATCCAGGCACCCTTGAGGTCGCCACACTTGACCGCGATCCGACAGACCTCCTCGAACAGCCCGTCGGTCCCCTCGTTGTGCAAGATGGTCTGACTGGTCAGGTTCAGCGCCGCGTAAAATCGGGTGATCCGCGCTAGGCGCTGCTCGGCCAGTTTGCGACTGGTGATGTCGTCGATCACGCTGATGAGGTACTCCGGCTGTCCGCTGGCATCCCGCACCAACGACACCGTGAGATCGATCCACACCACCGCGCTATTCTTATGCAGATAGCGCTTTTCCATCGAATAGGTCTGGATCTGGCCCGACAGAATCTGATTCATCAAATGCCGGTCCTTGTCCAGATCCTCGGGATGCGTAATGTCCTGAAAGCTCTTTTGCAGCAGTTCCACGCGCGGGTAACCGATGATCGCGCACAGCCGGTCGTTGACCCGCAACCAGCGGCCGTCGGGCGCGACGTGGGCAATGCCGACCGCCGCCTGCTCGAACGTACCGCGAAAGCGCCGCTCCCGCTCGGCCAACGCGGCTTCCGTCTGCTTGCGCTTGGAAATATCGCGGACCACGGACTGATAGTAGCGGTGTTCCCGACTGGTCAGGGGACGCGCGCTGACTTCGACCGGGAACGTGGCGCCATCCCGTCGCTGGTGCAGCACCTCGAACAGTGCTCCACCGGCGGCGGCCACCCGACGATAATCGTGCTCCACCGCATCCCGCCAGGAGGGCGCCCGCAGCACGCTGACGTGTTGTCCCTTCAACTCCTCCGGACGGAGGCCGTAATAGTTCCACACCTGGTCGTTGGCTTCGATGATGGTACCGTCCTCGCCCAACAACAGCACGACATCCAGCGATTGCTGGGCGAGTTGCTCGTAGCGATGCTGGAGATTGGCCCGTTCGAGATCGTCGCGCAGGTGCTCCAGTTCGAAGCGCGACTTGGCATTCTGCCACCACAGCACAATACCGGCGGCACCGGTGCCCAGCGCAAACAGCAGCACGAAACCAATCCACAGCGCCAGCCAGCGGATGCGAGCCAATTCGTCGTAACCCAAGTTCTGGATCACTTCGCGGTAAGCAACGGCGCCCAGCATCGCAACGATCATGATCAGGGCCACCGGCACCACGACCAGCGTCAACGCGGTTCGAGGAGTGGAAACGACCCGACCAACCCGGTCGTTCATCGCATCGCGTTCGACTTCGAAGCGGCGCAAGGTCAAGTACAGCAGCAGAGCGGTAACCGCCACGAAAAACCAATCCTTGGCGGTTTGTATGCGAGTCAGTGCCGCCGGACCGACGCCCAACCACAGCACGAGTTGATCGGACCCGAAGATCCAGAACGCCGCGACCAGCGCGTAAGTAAATGCCAAAAACAGCGATTGCGACATACCCATCCACATTCGAAGACAATGCTCGATCCGTCACGGATCATGCCGCCCGGCAGCGAGCGGAATCCTGTGACTATAGACAATCGTGGAGAGGGTTGCCGCCCACCCCTTGCCAACCCGACGCGGCAAGAATTCGCGTCACCGTCTCTTCGGGCCTGTCCAGCGCGGCCGAACCCGCTCGATCGATCTTATGGCGACTCCCGATATCCGCTCAACGCTTGCCGGAAATAGACCCGGAACCCATAATTCTTGCCGATAAAACTGTCGGGCACTGGCCAGCGCCAGCCGCCATCCTCCAATCTTGACGGCTCATCGGGAAAAACGCCGCGCCACGCGGCAACCGGCTCATCAAGCCGCTGGTAAAACGGAACCGACACGCACGGTAGCGGTATCCCGCATGCAGCGCGGATTGCCCGACGGCGACCGTAACACCCCCTCACGGCGGCATGCCTCCAACGGAGCTTCCCCATGCAACGCAGCGACATTCTGGCTCTTCTGGGTTCCCTCGGCATCACCGGCTTGCTGCTCTGGGGGCTGGTGTACTTCGTCAACGAATGGTGGGCACGGCTGCCCAAAGCCGTCGCCCTGACCGTTTGCATCCTGCTGGCGGTGATGGTCATCGGCTACCCAATCTACGCGCTGGCGCGCTGGTCGGATCGCTATCTGGCGCGGACGCGGGAAGCCAAGGCGCAAGAAAAGCGGAAGGATTAGGCGGGAACCTCGCCAGACCTCGGCAACGACGAGCCACCTGATGTTTGCCCTGTTGCGGAACTGGCTGCACCACCGCCGGCTGGAGCGAACCCGCATTCCGGCAAGCACATGGCGGGCGGCCATGGCGGCACTGCCGCTGGCGGACCGTTTGAATCCGACGGAACGGGAACGGCTGCGCGATCTGGCGACGCTGTTCCTGCACGAAAAGGCACTGGAACCGGCCGGCGGTTTGGAGCTGACGCCCGAAATGGGGCCGTACATCGCCGCCCAAGCCTGTTTGCCGATCCTGAATCTCGGACTGGACTACTACCGGGGCTGGAGTTCGGTGATCCTCTATCCCGAAGGGTTCCTGGCCCGGCATGAATACACCGACCCGAACGGTCTGGTCCACAGCGGCCATCGGCCACTGATCGGCGAAGCCTGGGAGCGCGGGCCGGTGATCCTGTCTTGGGCCGATGTCGCGGCCAGCGCCGCGGAACCGGGCTACAACGTGGTGATCCACGAAATGGCCCACAAGCTGGACATGCTGACCGGTGAGGTGAACGGCTTGCCGCTGCTGCACCGCAGCATGGCGATACAGGAATGGAGCCGTGTCTTCAATGATGCGTATCAGCGGCTGTGCCGGGAGGTGGACCGGGGCCTGCCGACACTGTTGGACCCTTATGCCACCGACAGTCCCGGCGAATTCTTCGCGGTGATCAGCGAAGTATTTTTTACCGCCCCCGACAGGGTGCTTGCTGGTTACCCGGAGGTTTACCGGCAGCTTCAGGCGTTCTACCGGCAGGACCCGCTAGCGCGCCAATCGGTTAACGAACCCCTTCCAGCCGCGTCCGACCTTCCGAGTCCAGCACCGTGATCCGCGCGAACGGCACGACCGGCACTTTGAGCATCAGGCAGGGGCGGGTCACGACCGGCGCTTGCCGATAGCCCAGCGGCGGCTCGCGCCAGTCCACCCGCACCGACAGCACACCATCCCGCACGGTCGCCGATGCGCCCGCCAGGCTCAGGCCGTAACCGGCCGAGGGCCGCGTCCCCATCGCAACCAGCAATACCCCCTCCCGGCTGAAATCCACCATCGGCGGAGACAGCAAGCTCATTTGCGGGTGACGATCCGCCCATGCCAGGGCCGCCACGCCGCCGCACCGGCAATCCAGATCACGGTGGGGCGTTTCAAACCGCCGCACTGGCTGCCGCCGAACAAGACTCCCACCGGCAACGCCGCATCCTCCCCTGCGCCGGTTTGGGTGCAACCCGAAATCAGCGCCAACGCCGCCAGCATCCGACGCGATCGCCTCATTGCGAACCACCGACTCACTGATTCGTGCCTCGCCGTATCCCGGTTTCGCGCTTGGCGGTGGTCTGGACACCTGGTAGCTGCACGAGGTAACTGCTGACAAAATCCAAGCCACTCAGATCCCGATCGACCTCGATGGTCACCGGCGCATCGAGGGTGACATAGGCGCCGCAAGATTCGCCGGCATCGCAAATAAACAGATCGTTGTTGGCGTCGGAACCAGCGAAAAGCTGGTAGGTGCCGGCCGGGATGTCCGACAGGGTGAAGGTGTAACGACCGTCCGGCTGCAACTGCCCGGTCGCATCCTTCACGGTTTCGCCGCTATCGGGCTTGACCAATAGCACATATTGCTGCCCGACCGAGCCGATGCTCAGATGGTTGGCCACCTGCATGATCACGCTGACCGAGATCGTATCGGCGTTGGAGGTAAAGGTCATGGTCGCGCTGTACACGCCATCCGCCAGATTGTCGCGCCGCACCGCGACCGTGTAGCTGCCGGTGCCGTCGGCGTTCACTTGGGTCGGCGTCACGCTCAACCAACCACCGGAGTCTTCGGTGGGCGGACTCACGCTCAGTTCGCCGCCGCCGCCGTTGAGCACCGTCAAGGTCTGACTATCGAGGCTGATGCCAAAATTCAGCGCCGCCGGACTGATCGTGAGAATGGGCATCGGGTTCACCGGTCGCCCCGCGCTGTTGGCGGCGGCGACCACTGCCTTGTAGGCATTGATCAGACCGTAACCGAACTGGTCATCCCGACCCGGCTTGCCCAAATCTTCGGTCAACGCGCCGCTGGCCAATAGCGTGTCGATGTCCTGGGGCGTCAGCTTCGGCGCCACCGACTTCATCAGCGCCAGCACCCCGGCCACATGCGGCGTCGCCATCGAGGTTCCCTGCCAGATGGCGTAATCGTTGACCAGCGTGCCGCTACTGTCGCTGGCGGCAGTACTGAGCACACCGTCCGGTTTGCCGTCGCCGTTCACGTCGCGGGCGGTATTGCCGCCGGGCGCGACCACGCTGACGGCGGTGCCGAAATTGGAATACGGCGCCCGCGCCTTGTCGATGTCCACGGCACCGACACCCAGCACGCTGGGAAAAGCCGCCGGATAGAACGGCGTGTTGCTGCCATCGTTGCCGGCGGCGGCGACGATGACCACGCCGGCGGCGCGCGCCTGATCGTAGACCGCCTGGGTGGCGGTGGAGAAACCGGGACCACCGACGCTGAGGTTGATCACGTCGGCGCGGCGCGGCGGCACGGTACCGGAGTCGTTGGGCAGACCGGCGGCATAACGCACCGCCTGTTCAATGTCGTAATCGGTGCCGCCAAACCGACCCAGGGCACGCAAGGGCATGACCTTGGCCCCGAAGGCGACGCCCGCGACCCCGACGCTGTTGTTGGTGGCGGCCGCCACTGTGCCGGCGATGTGGGTACCGTGGAAGGAACTACCGCCGCCGGGATCGGTGCCGTCGCCGGGATCATCCGGATTGGAATCGATGCCGTCGCCGTCGCCGGCGTTGCTGGGATTGCTGATGAAATCGTAGCCCGCCACCATCTGCCCTTGCAGGTCGGGATGGCTGAGCACGACACCGGTATCGATCACCGCTATGATCGCATCGGTGCCGGTGGTCAGATCCCAGGCTTGCGGCAAGTTGATCTGCGAATAGTGCCACTGGAAACGGTACAACGGATCGTTGGGAACGAACTGGGCGTGGCGGATGTAATTGGGTCCCGCGTCCGCGACGTCCGGATCGCGCTTCATCACCTTGATCGAATACAGGGTTTCCAATTTCTCCCGCAGGATCGGATTGGCGAGCTGAAAACCGTCGGGGAAATGGGCCTGAGTAACACTGGCCTGTTTTCGATAGGCCGCGATCCGTTTCAACCCCGCCAAGTCGAGCAAGGCATTGCGCGGTTCGGATTCCGCCAGCCGATCTCCCATCAAACCCAGCGCCCGCAGCTGAGCCCGCAAGCCATCGCGCCGCACCGCCGCCGGCCGAAAGCGCGTAATTGCCTCACCCGCGACAAATGGATCGCTCAGCCGCATCCCCGCCGCAGTCGACACCAGCGCCTGACCGACGGTCAGCACGTAATTCGACGCGCCGCGATCCGCAGTCACGACCAGCAGATAATCACCGCTCGTGGCCACCGTCAGTGACTCCACCCGGTTCTGGCTGACCGCCGCATCAAGGATGTTGCCCTCAAGATCGGCCAAGCTCAAATCCAGATCGTTCTGGATGTCGTCGCCAGCGATTTGCAGACTGATCTGCTGACCAGCCAGCAGCTTAATCTTGTACACATCGGTCGTATCGCCGCCGCTGCGCGATCGGCCCGCCGACCCAGCGCCGGGTTGGTTGACGTAGCCGCCGAGCGTAACCGGATTGGGAAGCGGCTGGGCGTCGGCGACCGTGTCGTTGGCGTGGTAGGGGGCCAGCGGGTCGTTGACATCGCTGTCCGCAGCGACGCCGGAAGCCGGTCGCACCGCGCCGCTCAAGGTAAACTGGGTGACTGGCGGCGTCGGCGTCGGCGTCGGCGTCGGCGGCACATCGCCACCCCCATCGTCCCCGCCACACGCTTGCAGCAGAACCGCCAATCCCACGACCAGGAACGCCCGTCTTGCAAGTTCGGGTTTCATGCTGCTCTCTCCAAGCACCGAGCGACGCTACCAAAAATCGTCCAGCTTCGCCCGCTCCCAGGCAGCGTGCAGAACCTGCCAATCATCCCGGCCCCGGCGGATCAGCGTGAAGTCGAAGCGGTAAAGATCGGCGTTCAGACCGACCAATTGGTCGGCGCTGGCCACCGGCCGACCGGCCAGCGCCGCCGCCACGCTGACCGTGGCATGATCCGGGTCCGTAAGCACGATGTCGCGAATCCGGGTGAATAAATGGACGGATTGATGGCGCAGGACATGCAACCGGATCAGACCTTCCATCGCCTTGCGATCGCGACCCTGGGCATCGCTGTAGTCATCCGCAATCAACCCGCGCAAATCACGCAAGTTGCGCTCCTCGCCTGCGACCTGAGCCCGGGCGATGAATTGACGAATTTCAGTCTCGGGGGAATCGGCTGGGGGCGAGCAGGCCGTCATCGCCAGTACCAGAACCGCCCAGACCCACGACCGGCCACCGTATCGAGTTATCATGGTCATCCGAATACCTCCGCTACCCTTGGCCGGCTGACCGTCGGCGACAAGCTGAGCCATTCTTTCCATCCGCGCGGAACCTGCCATGAATCACCAATTTACCATCCTCGACAAGATCCTCTGCTATCGCGGTTTTTTCCGCATGGAACAATACCGCCTGCGCCACGAATTGTTCGCCGGCGGCTGGAGCCCGGAAATCACCCGCGAGTGTCTGGAGCGCGGCCACGCGGTTGCGGTCCTGCTGTTCGACCCGGATCGAGATCGAGTGGTTTTACTGGAGCAATTCCGGGTCGGCGCGCTGGAGTTTCCCGGTGGCCCCTGGCTGCTTGAGATCGTCGCCGGCATCATGGACGATCCCGCCGAAACCACCGAGGAAGTGGCGCGGCGCGAAACCGAGGAAGAAGCCGGCTGCGAGTTGTTGGAGCTGATTCCCATCTGCCACTATCTGGTCAGCCCCGGCGGCACCTCCGAAAGCATCACCCTGTTCTGTGGCCGAGTGGACACTTCGAACCTCGCTCCCGGCATCCGTGGCCTGGCTTCCGAGCATGAAGATATCCGCTTGCACCTGGTCTCCCGCGCCGAGGTGCTGGAGTTGCTGCATACCGGCCGCATCAACTCGGCCGCGCCGATCATCGCCCTACAATGGCTGGAATTGAACCGGCCGAAACTGCTGGAACGGTGGGGACTGGCGCCGGCCTAGATCCCCAACCGGTTCAGGTCGGCATCGGGCCGCGATCGCTCCCAGATCAGGCGGAACAGTTCCAGCAACTCCTTCATGCGCTCGCCAGGTTCCGGCTCATAGCCGCCGATCAAGCGGCGCGGATCGCTGAAACGCAACAGCGCCCGCTCGTCGGCGATGACGAACGCCTGGCTCAATTCCGGCCGGTCCGGGATTTCCGGCCGGTTCGGGGTACGCAGCAGCAACGCGCTGGTCAAGCGTTCGCTCAGTCGCGCCAGCCGGGGACAGTCGCCGCGCCATTCCCTGGCTGGCGGCAACACCAGATGCAGGCGCAACTTGGGCTGGCTCACCACTTGATTGCGGATGGCGTCGAGCACGTCGGGATCGTCGTACAACTCGGGTCGTATCAGCGGCGTGTACCACACCAGCACCCGCCGCAGGCCGCCGAGCAGATCCAGCAGGGCGCGCTGGCTGTCGTCCAGTCCGTTCAGCATCGTTGGGGCAAATCGTTCGTCATTCGCCATCGCCGTTACCTCGCTGTTTGGGATCGTGAAACACCACCCATCCGAACGCCATCGATTACATCGATCGATACCGGGCATCGCTCGAAATGCCTGAGCGGTCGCGGGTTGCCCCGCGCCACATCATTCCGGCGCCGACTACGGTCCGGTAAACGAGACGATCACGAAATTCTGATGGGGTTCGGCCCAGCTTACGACGACACTACTGCCGGTTTGCGGGAAATCAAGCAGGCGATACAGTCCGCTGGCTCCTTGCAGATACTCCACACCCAAGGTGGTCACGGTGAAGTTGACGTTGGCGAACTCCACGCCGTCGGCGAAGGCCCGCAAGTTGTGGCTACCATTGCCCAGCCGGTTCCAATTGAAGGTGTAGCCAAAGCCGTTGTCGCTGTCACCGCAGGCCGCTGCCGTGTCGGGCCGGGTGGTGCCGTAGGCCACTCGTTGCCGTGCGCCGCCGTCGATCTGCACTTCCACTGTGCTGGCCTGACAGATCCAACCCCGGATCAGGCCGATGCCGCTTTCGAAGGAACCCTGTTGCGGGCTTTCCAGATGGGCGGACAATCCGGCTCGCGTGGTAACCGTCGTCGATCCCGTGGCCGCCTTGCTGGCCCCGGAGATAACGAAGTTCTGATGCGGTTCGCTCCAACTTACAGTAACGTCACTTCCAATCCGCGGAAAACTGGGAAGCACGTACTGCCCATTCACCCCTTGCAGGTACTCCACGCCCAGGGTGGTCACAGTGAAATTGACGTTGGCGAACTCCACGTCATCGGCAAAGGCTCGCAAATTGTGGCCACCGTTACCCAGGGTGTTCCAGTTGAAGGTATACCCAAAGCCGTTGTCGGTGTCACCGCAGGTTGCGGCCGTGTCTTCCCGGGTGGTGCCGTAGGCCACCTGTTGCCGCGCACCGCCATCGATCTGGATTTCCACCTTGTTGGCTTGACAGGCCCAACCCCGGATCAAGCCGACGCCGCTCTCGAAGGAATCCTGTTGCGGGCTTTCCAAGTAAGCTCCACTTCCAGACGACGCATCTAACCATTGGCTGATTGAAGGGTAGCTTAAATCGAAACGGCCATACCAATCGGGCGCTGTCGAGTCCGAGCACGATGAAGCGCCAGCATGTAAATTACCGACAAAAAGTTGCTGGCCGTTTTGCTCGCCGGTAATGGCGAAAATCCCGGATCCGCTGCTCCCCTTTTCGGTGACGCCCTGCGACCAAGTCACCTGAATATGGCTACCCGTGCCATTGACTGGAAAACCAAGAGGCGCATATCCGTCGGCGGTACCTTGACTCCATTTCTTCAAGTCACCGCTGGGATGGTGTATGCCGATCACCGTCAAACCGGTTGGATTGTTGGTGCTCCAACCGGCAAACTGGATACCCGACAAGTTACTGATTTGAGTATTCCGCAAGCGTAGGAAGGTGAAATCGCTGTTGGTACCGGTGGCGAGCAGATCGGCGCCGCCGGTGAAATGGGTGACGGAGGTGGGGTCCGGCCCTCCGCAGACCGCACGTTCGAAAAACCAGTAGCTATCGATGGTATTGGCGACGGATTGGGTCGATAGGCAGTGGTTCGCCGTCATGAAATAGGGAATCCAGCTACTAGAATCGTTGTCGTTGAGCAACGTTCCCGTGCATAAATAGCTGCCGTCGGTATCGCTGAAAATGATTTTGGCCACTGCGGCGCTTAGATTATCGGGCAGGGTATCCCGGCATTTGACATCGATATTGCAAGAGCCGGAGCTTCCAAGCTGAGCAAGACTCTTCGTTTCTGGATATTGGAACGACTGAGTCAGATGCTGTATTTTCGGCGCCCGAATCGGAAACCCGCCTTCAACCGAAGCTGGCAGGTAAATCTCCACCCCGGCGGTTTCTCCCTCGATCACCGGCGACCAGAACAGAGCCCGCGCCGATTCGGTATCCGCCGAATTTCCCACCGTCTGCTGGGCACGGATGGATCTGGCCGTGAAGGGTCCGAAAGTCTCGGAATTCTTGCTTCCGAAAAAGCGTATTTCCGTCTCTTCGGGTAAACCCCCCAAATCGATCGCCACCCGCAGCGCCCGCGCGCCCGGCGAGGTGATCGAAAACGCCGCGACCTGCCCGCCGTCCGGCAGCAATTTCCACGAGAGCAACGGAGACAAATCCTCCTGATAAGGCTGCGGCATCGCGCGCGCGAACCCCACTTTCAAGGGCTGATCCTTACGCTGTGTCGCGAGCGCGGCTTTCTCCTCCGTCGTCGTGACGGCATCCAGCACAATTTGCAGTGGAATCGGGGTCACACTGTAATCCTGCTTGAGCTGCTTATCGGGAGAACTCAGGGATGACTTGCCCGCCATCGGCGGTGAGCCTCCACCCACCGAGGCCGCATAGCCTTCGGACATCGTCACCGCCAATAATACGAGCATGGCCATCGAACGCCATGGTGACAAGGAAAATTCGAATGGACTGCGTTTTTCTACCGTACTCACGACCATCTCCTGTCTACTGCCCGCGTGGAAGCACGCAAAAGTGGAACTTTAGCAGACTCACCTTAACAGCAGCTTATAGCTGCTAACACAACCCACCGGATCAATCCGCGCGGAACCCTCATCTGTGTGTGTTGCTTGATTCAAGCGAAACTCCCGGCCACGGAGATCGAAGCGCTCCTGGTTCGTGGCCTCAGCCACGGCAAGCGGACCGCCTGCTGTAAACTTGAAGATTCGTACCGCCTCATCATCGTAGGGAACAAACCATGCTGGATACCCTTACCGTAAGCGATTGGTCTGAATGCCTGGGACAGACTTTCCAAACCCACTCTGGACCGGAAGAGCAACTCGACTTGCAACTGACCTCCGTCACCCCGCTGGGCGCCGAAAGCGGTGACTGGCGGCAACCCTATTCGCTGTTGTTTTCCGGTCCGCTGACGCCGCTGCTACCGCAAGCCATTTACCCATTGAGGAATGCCGTGATGGGCGAGCTGGGAATTTTTCTGGTTCCGCTCGGTCCAGCAGGCCAGACGATGCGTTACGAGGCGATTTTCACCTGAGCGGTTCGGCTGCTTGGTCGGGCGGTGACTCCACCGCCAACAAGAGATAAACGCCGGTTTCGCCGACCGGCTCGAATCCCATCCGTCGATACAGCCGCAGGGCGGGATTGTACCGCTCGACGTGAATGGTCAGACGTTTACCTGTTACGGCGGCTTCTTCCAGTAAATCGCGTAACAACCCGCTACCGATGCCTCGATTGCGATAGTCGGGCAGCAACGCGATGTCCATGATGCGGATCTCCTCCCGCCAGCGTGCAACGTACAGCCGACCGATGGGCTGGTCATCCAGCAAGATAAGATCGAATCGGGCGCCTTGATAATGAGTCTGGTAATGGTGGTGCTGCGCCTCGAACTGCTGGGTGAGAAACGCCTGCTTTTGTGCCTCGCTCCAATCAGTGAGGGCGAGTTCATCCAAACGGGTACCCGCATAGACCTGGAAGAGAAAATCGTGGTCCTCGGGACGAATCGAGCGTAGTGCGAACGATGGTCGTGACATGAGCATCAGATCCCACGACTGTCGCGGAGTAATCGGCATAGCCGTTCTCCGATCATTCGCCAGTCGAAAGCGGGTGAACTCGCATGCAAGCGCGCAACTTGCGCCGCGTGGGAATAACGTATCGGATCGTCGCACAGGTCGGCAAACGCGCGCGCAACCGCGGCGACATCGACCTCACCCATCCGTAACGGCGAATGATCCGTGTAACAGGGACGCGTTGGAACACGCATCGCGGCATCACCCCAAAGTTCGGCCATTGCGGCATGGTCCGGGACCACTTGTGGTACACCGACCGCCGCATGTTCAAAGCTCACCAGTCCGAATCCTTCTCCCAGCGCGGTATTGACTCCAAGCGCACAGGCATTGTACAGACGGTTGAGATCCTCATCATCCATCGGACCCGGCGCAGGTGGCCAAAAGATCACTCGATCTTGAAGGCCAAGCGCAATGACTTGCTGCTTGAGCGCATCGACGAATGGAGGGTGAGCGATGGCATGGTGCAAACACAAGCGCACCTCGTCGCCGCGACCTTGAGCGAACCGCGCGAAGGCCGCCAAGGTAAGATCGATGCGCTTACGCGGGTCAGGGCGGCTGGCATTGAGCACGATGAAGCTGGGCTGATCGAGCCCGAAAAATGCCTTGGCCATTTTCATTCGCGCACTCATTAAATCCACCTGATCGATAGGCAACAGTGGACGAAAACGCCCCAGATCGACACCGTGTTCCGCCACCGCCACGCCGATCGATGACCGCCGCCGGGTAAGCGCGGCTCGCAGATCGCGCGCGGCGCTCTCGGTATAAGTGACGAGCGTGTGATAGCCCTCCAGTTCGTCGACCAGTTCGGCGTGCTCCAGCCGTCCATCCAGGGGTAGATAACCGAGCATCGGCACGCCGCCCTTAACCGTGGCCAGTTCGCGCGAGTAATGCTTGAGGAACCACAAATCGTTCAGAACCAGAATGACGTCGGCGGCCAGCTTGTTCCAGTCCAAACGCAAGGCATAGGCACCCATCAGATCGCCACCCATCAGATTGGTGGGCAGTAGCCGAACGCCAGGAGCAAGATCGGTTGGCGCCCCTTGATAACCGACGCCAACCCAGGTGATGTGATACTCACGGAGGAAATACGGCAGCAACGCTTGCAGTACGCGGGTGAACCCCGTACCTGGGCGGTACCAACCGCACAGCAGCAGATGCGCAAGCGAGGTCAAGCGTTGCTCAGTTGCACAGGGGTATAGACGGTCTTGCCTTGGTTGACGAAAGGCATTAACTGAAGGGTCAGCACCGGCCCCACGTTGGTGCCAGCGATGTTGCTGGCTTCAAAGCCGGGTTGGTTCAGATCGCCGAGCACACCCACCAATGCATAGCCAAAGGTGCCCATGGTGCCGCAACCGAACTGCTGGGCAATCTGTTCGATGCGCCGTAACTCGCGACCAGCTCCGTTATAATCGAGGAAGTTGAACAGGTCGCCGGTCGGCGTAACGTCCAGGCCCAACCCGATGGTGGCGACGATCAGGATGTAGTCGCTGCTGTTGTAGGGCCCGAGATTGGGCGCTACGTTCGGCGCCTTCTGCAACTGGTTGTAGACGACATTCAATGAGCTGCGATCGATCACCACGAACCAGTAAGCACGGCCGCTGGACGGCGCTTGTTGAACAAGAACGTTTTTCCCGATGGCGATGCTGGCCCACAGGTACTGAGTTTCGCGTGAACTGACGACAGACAATGGAACGGAATTATCAGCCATAACAATCCTCTTCAATGGATGAACACAAACTATTTCGGACTTGCGCGTCACGTGAGCATCAACCCGACCCAACGAAATCGCGTCGTCGCGAGGAGAGTTCCTCAAGTCCGTGGTGGAAACACCCCCTGCAGGCAGCCCAACACCGGCATGGTGGTCACCTACGCTGTGCTGCACGACACGACGGTCGCGAGGAGAGTTCCTCAAGTCCGTGGTGGAAACACCCCCTGCAGGGCGATACAGAAATAGAAAGTCAGGTAGGGCTGCATGTTGTTGTGTGGCTGGTCACCACCGACAGGCGTCAAGGCCGATGGTGACATGCTGACGAGATTGTTTGCGGTCGTATATGCGGTCGCATTTGCCGATTTCGCCAGTGAACGGTTCGATGCCGGTGCGTTAAGTTCGCCTAGATCGATGTCGTGGGCCCGCATCGTGTGAGTGTGCGAAGGCATTTCCGATTCAAGGAGGGTAACCGTCTCCGTTCCCCCCGTCTCACCGATATCGCGCAGCGATAATCCCGGCCCTTGTCCCCAAAACATCGGGGCCCGTCCTTGCAAATTGGGCAACGCGAAATTGCTTTTGCCGTTGCCACCGTAAGTGGTGCCTAGCAATGCAAACAATGCGGTATTTTGCGATAGTGGTAACAGTTGCCCATCGCACCATGCCCAGCCTTTGGGGGCAAAATTGAACGGAAAAATCCGGATTTCAGCGACAAAGGGATCGGCCATAGGGGTATTCCTATGTGGGGGACGGGAAAATCCCGAACAACGAGATGATGAAACTGACACATAGATAGGGCTGGAAATTCGTGTGCGACCGACTCCCCCCCACTGACGTCACCGCTTGCGGACTCATGTTGGAATCCGTGGTGTCTTGTATGTACAGCAGCGCGCTACCACTCTGTCCAAGAACCTTGCCTAATGGACTTGTATCCTGCGAAACATTCGTGGATGCCTGCATTGCATGGGTATGAGCCGGGATTTGGTTGACCGTGAGCGTTACTTCCTCCACGCCGCCCGTTTCCGCGAGAATGAAGCCATTGCCTTGATGGACAGGGAGTCGACCGCGCAGATCGGGAAGCCCGAAAGTACTCTGCCCATCGCCGCCATAAGTCGTGCCGATCAACTGAAACAAGGTCTCGTTTTCAGAAATGGGCAGTAATGAACCGTCGCAAAACATCCAGCCCGCAGGCGCGAAATTGCCCGCAAACATGCGAATTTCACCGACATAGGGTAGTGCCATATTACTTCTCCCTAATTGGGGCTTGGGAATATCCCCTGTAATGCGATACAAAAACTCAAGGTCAAAAACGGCTGCATGTTCTGATGCGCCTGGCTGCCACCGACATTCGCGATGGTCGAGGGGCTAAGCGAAGTGAGTGCGCTCGGATCGGTGTAAATCCGGCTTGCCACGGTACCCAGCACATTATTGGTCGCATCTTGCGTTGAGCCCGTCGTGCTGCTGCCCCGTGCTTCATGAACATGCCGCGGCAACTCCGCAATGGACAGCGTGTGTGCCTGCTCGCCGCCTCGCCCGCCCAGTGCATGGCTACCGCCAACGTGAATCGGAGTTCTTCCCCGCATATCGGGGAGCGCAAAATTCACGCGTCCATCTCCCCCAAACGTGGTTCCCAACAGCGAAAACAGCCCTTGGTTTTGATTGATCGGCAACAGTTGCCCATCGCACAGCGCCCAGCCCTTTGGTGGGAAATTGAAGCTCATGATGCGGATTTCACTTAAGAAGGGTTCCGCCATTTGTAACTCCTCGGGTGCTTAAGAATTTGCCTTCATGTCGTCAACCCGACCGTCATTACATTCCTTGCCTCAATATCAAGGCAACGTCGGTTGCGTGCATGCCCCGCCACCTGCGAATCCGGTTGAGTCAAAAGTCGCCGTTGAAGGCGACACCACGGTATTGCGGCCGTTGAGATAGGTCGCAACAGCCGCTGTGTCTGTTGCCGCGCCACCGTAGCCCGAGAGCCGCACAGTTCCGTCGTTCCGTTGGCGCACTCGAATATCGCCTCCGCCCATGGAACCTCCCAGCGAGTGCGTAAATGTATTTTTCAGGGCGCCCGTTCCGCCGATATCCGCACAGAGCGATGTCGTGTTACCAGGCCCTGTGACGGCATTCTGAGCCAGTATTCCAGCAACCGCGTTTCCAACTCCATCGAGTTGAATGTCGAAATTGTTACCGGTCAGCGTTGCATCAATGCTGCCATTACCGTCCTGACCGCCTTGTAGCAGAATGGCGCGTTGTGTGCCGGCATAATTGATCACGTTGTTCGTCACCGCCACCTTAAGAGCCCCTGCTCCCGCTTGGAAGATCAATATGGCGTCCGTAGTCCGGCCGTTGGCGATGGTAATGGGGTTATTGTTGCGGACCACACCCTCCAGCGTACCCCCCGTCGAGAACGCGGCCTTGAGCAAAGTGATCGCAAGGAAGTCGTTACCCATTAAGGTGTTGTTATCGATATCGAACTGGGATATGCCGTTATTGGCACTCACCTGGATGCCATCATTGTTATTGGTGATTGTAGAGCCGGTCACCTTGAGCTTCAACCTAGCCGTATCGAAACCGTCAGCAACGATGCCACCACTGAAATTGTTATCAACCGTTACGCCGGAAATGTTGAGTGTTGTATCTGCGGTATTGCGGCTACCAAAAAGCAACCCACTGCCGAGCACACCTGTATTGAAACCACCGCCGGTGATAGTGATCGTCGAGGCGGTCGACGAGAGATTTTGAATATTGACATTGTCGTCTCCGCTGCTCGCGATAGTGGTGTTGGTTATCGCGTTTGTTCCAAGCATATTGTGGAAATGCAAGCCATCCTCGTCGGGGGCATTGCCCAGACTGGACAACGCACTATTGCTTAAGTTGAAGTTGGTAACGTTGATGCCATTGATACCCTGCTGTCCGCTAATAGTGAGGTTTAGGTTGTTGAGAGTTACGGTGGACACGGTGTCCAAATGGATCGCTGCGTTGCAGCCGGTGTTGGCGCCAACAACCGCTGCGCTGCCGCAAGGGGCGCCTGCTGCTGTGGCTGTATTGGTGAAGTTCATGTTCTGAAGGGTGATATTGGTCGCGCTGATGAAGCTAGCCCCTCGGTTGGCGATGTTCTGAACTGTCCCTCCGCTGCCAGCCGTACCCGTGCCCGTCACCGTGAAGCTGCCGGCCTGATTGACGAGGTTGATTCCGACATCAGAGCCACTGGAGTTGATCGCTGTGGCGGTGAACGCGATGCCGACGTTGGAGAGGTCGACGGCCCGTGAGTTGACCGCAGTGATGGAGCCAACGTCAGAGACGACCAGCCCGTTGATAGTGCCGGCATTCGATCGCGCCAGGCCCTTTGCGGCACTGGTGCTGATGTTCAGACCCATGACGTGGTTGTTGGCACCGTTCATGTTGACTGTACCCTGAATCGTCGGCTGTCCGAGGCCAATGGCGGGGCGAGTGATCGTACCCACGGGCGGACTGATTCCCATGACAGCATCGAAGGAGGCGCCCGCCACACCCTGACCTACCAGCCAGCCGTTGGTTGGCAGCGTGATTCCGGTGCCCGCCCCCTGATTGTTGGCGTTGGCGATGAAGATACGCTGGTTGGTGTTGGTGCCCATCGCGGTGGCCGCGCTGGAGAAACTGGTGAACGGACTGGTGAGCGTTCCATTGCCACCGCTCGTACCGTCAACGAACCAGATGACCGGACCCGAAAGGTTGAATGTAACCGTGGCGGGGGCGCTGGTCGCGGCCGGACCAGGGCAACCCGTATCGTTGACCGTGTAAGTGAAGGTGACGTCGCCCGTCACACCCGGCGGAGGATTGAAGCGGAACGAACCATCCGGGTTCGCCACAACGCTGCCACCGGCAGGATTGGTTGCGCTGACGCTCGACACGGCGAACGATGTCGAAACACAGCCATTGATGCCGTTGTCCACGTCGGTGGTGCCGATGATCAGTCCGGTTCCAACTGGAATGTCGATGGGCATGTTGGCCATCGCAGTGTAATTCTTCGCCGTCGCCACCGGCGGGTCGTTGACGGCATTGACGGTGATGGCGAAGTTCTGGGAGGCGGACGTATCCACCCCCCCGTTAGCGGTACCACCGTTGTCCATCAACACCAGCGTAATCGTCGCGTTGCCGTTTTGATTGGGTGCTGGCGTGTAGGTCAAGGTGCCGTTCGATGCGACCGCCGGCCCCGCGCTGAACAGACTCGGATTGGTGTTGCCGGTGATGATGAAGCTCAGCGTCTGCCCCGCTTCGTTCGGCCCCGCGGAGATGCCGGTGGCCCAGCCGACCACGGTCTGCGCGCCGGCATCCTCGTTGACTGTCTGATTCCCTCCAGCCGCAAAGCTGGGGGCATCATTCACCGCAGTCACCGTGATGGTGAAACTCTGCGACGCCGAGGTGTCCACCCCACCGTTGGCGGTGCCACCGTTGTCAGAGAGCGTCACGGTGATCGTGGCCGAACCGTTGGCATTCGCCGCCGGGGTATAGGTGAGCACGCCGGCCGAGGAAATCGCCGGCCCCGCGCTGAACAGACCCGGATTGGTATTGCCGGTGATATTGAAGGTCAGCGTCTGTCCCGCTTCGTTCGCCGGTCCCGCCGAGATACCGGTCGCCCACGGGTTGACCGTCTGCGCCCCGGCATCTTCCAACACGGTCTGATCGGCGCCCTTGGTAAAGCTGGGGGCGTCGTTCACCGCCGTGACGTTGATGACAAAGCTCTGCGATACGGAGGTATCCACCCCGCCGTTGGCGGTGCCGCCGTCGTCTTTCAACACCACCGTGATCGTCGCGCTGCCGTTGGCGTCGGCCGCTGGGGTGTAGGTCAGCACGCCGGCCGGGGAAATGGCCGGCCCCGCGCTGAACAAGGTTGGATTAGTGTTGTTGGTAACCTGGAAAGTCAGGATTTGACCGCCCGTGTTCCCGTCACCGTCGTCGATGCTGGTGGCCCAGCCGTTCACGGTGTGCGCGCCGGAATCCTCGTTGACCGTCTGATCCGCCCCCTTGGTAAAGGAAGGCGCCGAGTTGATGCTGATGATCGTGACCGTGGAGGTGGCCACCGCGCTGGCGGCAGCACCGTCGTCGACGGTGAAGGTGATACCGCGCGCCGTGGCGTTGGGGTTCGACGAGCCGTTGTTGTAGGTGACGCCGCGCAGCACCTGCTGGAAATTCGCTAGGCTGTCGGGACCGGTGAGCGTGAGCGTCGGGGCGACGTAGTTGGCGGTGATCGAGGTGCCCGTGACGGTGGCGGCGAGCGTTTCCATGCCTGTATCCAGCAGGTTGCCGATCGTCACCGTGGCCGAGGCGAGGGTGGGATTGTCGACGTCAGAGACGGTGAGCTCGGCCGGATCGACGATCGCCACCGCGCCGCCGCCTTCGGTGAAGGTGGCGGCGAAGTCGATTCCCGAGGCGGGACCGTTGAGGTCCACGATGGGCGCGTCGTTGACGCAGGTGACGGTCACGGTGACGGTGGCGCTAGAACCGCCCGGCGTTAGGGTGTAGCCGAAAGTGTCCAGGACGCTGCCGGGCGGGGCGTTGCAGTAGTCGGCGTTCGGCTGGTAGGTCAGCCCCGCGCCGCCGCCGGTGATCGCTACCGTGCCGTTGGTCGGTTGGGTCACCGAGACGATGCTCTTGGGGCCTCCGTCCAGGTCGGTGTCGTTGGTCAGTACGTCAATGGCGGTGGCCGGATCGTCTTCGGTGACCGTGGCGCTGTCGTTGACCGCCGTGGGCGGGTCGTCCACCGCAGTCACCGTGATGGTGAAACTCTGCGACGCCGAGGTGTCCACCCCACCGTTGGCGGTGCCACCATCGTCTTGCACCCGCACCTCGAACGTAGATGTACCAAAGGCATTGGGGGCGGAAGTGTAGCTGAGAGCGCCGCTGGCATTGACCGCTGGCGGCACGGCGAACAGGCTCGGATTGCTCACGTTGCTCACGGTATAGGCCAGTACGGTTTGGGCCGACTCTTGGGGGTTGCCGGGGTTGAAGGTCGCCCAGCCGTTCACGGTCTGCGCCCCGGCATCCTCATTCACTGCCGGCGGGTTGCTGGCGGTAAAGCTCGGTGCGTCGTTGACCGGGTTCACCATAATGGTAAAGGTCTGCGCCGCTGAGGTGTCCACCCCACCGTTGGCCGTGCCGCCGTCGTCCCGCACCCGCACTTCGAAGGTGGAAGTACCGAAGGCATTGGGGGCGGGGGTGTAGTGCAAAACGCCACTGGTATCGACCGTTGGCGGCGTGGCGAACAGTGCTGTGTTACTCACGTTGCTCACGGCGTAGGCCAGTACGGTTTGGGTGACTTCGTCGGCGGGGCCGGGCTCGAAGGCCGTCACCCAGCCATTTACGGTCTGCGCGCCGCTGTCTTCGTTTACCGCCGGGGGATTGGCGGCGGTGAAGCTCGGCGCGTCGTTAACGCTGACGAGCTTCACGGTGGCGGTGGCTGGCGCGCTGGTATTACTGCCGTCGCTGACCACAAAAGTGATGGCCCGCGCTGGAGTCACGGTCAGCGCGGCGGCGGTGTTGTGATAGGTGATGGTACGCAACGCCGCCTGGTATTGGGCGAGTGTGGCCGAACCGGTGAGCGTCAATACTCCGGTACTGGGGTTGTAAGCGGCGGTGATGGGAGTGTTGGGGGCGACCATGGCCGCGCCCACCGCCAGGGTTTCTTGGCCGGTATCCAGCAGATTGGTCAGGGTGATGGTGGCGGAGGCCAGGTTCAGGCTGTCTGGATCGGTAACGGTCAGGTTCGCGGGATCGACAATCGCCACCGCGCTGCCGTCCTCGATGAAGGTGGCCGCAAAATCGAGACCCGCGGCGGCTCCGTTGAGATCGAGTATCGGCTCGGGATGGATGGCGCCATTGACCGTGATGGTGAAGGATTGCTCCGTGCTCAGGCTGGGAACACCGCTGTCGATTACCCGCAGGACGACGGCATGATCGCCGAAATGGGTGATGCCTGGCGTGCCGCTTAGCGTGCCCGTACCGTTGCCGCCGGGGGTAAACGTCAACCAGGCCGGCACTGTGGGGGTGGTCAGGATCAGGACGTTGTTGTCGGGATCGCTGGTAGTGATGGCGTAGCTGTAAGGGCTAGCGATATTGGCGGTGGTAACCGGAGTGCTAGTGAAGATCGGTGGCCGGTTGGGCGGCGGCGACCCGTCAATATTCGTGATATCGAGTCGAGAAAACAGCGTACCGCCTTCCTGGGCCACAAAGGCTTGGGTAATGTCAGTTTTCGGAGAGCTGTCTCCCACCACGTCGGTGCCGACTGCGGATACGCCCTGCCAATCGTCGACCTGACCATCCAGACGAAAACCCGCCGCCCAAGCGATTCCAACCAATGCTCCAACCAACAGCAGCACGCTAACCGTGCTCGTCGGAAAATGGGATCGTTGCCGGACCAGCACGACGAACAGGAGCAACACCAAAATCAGCAAACCCCAGTTGGATAGCGAGGGAATACCCACTGGATTTGGGCTATTGGGTGGGGTTTCGATCACTATGGGAGGGTCGTTCACCGATCCCAGTAAATCGCTGCTGGTCGGTCCCTGCGCGGCGAAGTAGAACCGCACGGTGGCACCGGCGGCAGCGATAGCGTTGATCGGCACGGCCTGTTCGACCACATCGGTCCCATCGACACCATTGTTCAACCCCACGGGATAGGGAGTACCCGGTAATGAAGTCGAGGCACCAAAACTGCCGCCGACACAGCTTTCCAAGGTGAGTTGGGTAACCTGCGGCGTGGCGGTTTCGGAAACGGTGGCCGTCAGGCGCCGATCAATCCCTGTGACGGTGCCCGCCGTTGAGAGGGAGATGGCGCATCCTGTCGCTACATTGTTATCGGAGTCGATCAGAGTGAAGTAGCGGAGTTGTGCCCAACTTGGGGCCGATAGAAGTGCCAAAGCAACGACAGCCACCAAACGAATGATCAAGCGCATGCAAAGGCTCCTAAACGGCTTCAACTCCGAGTCATCTCAAAAAGATTCTTATATGGGCACTTACGAGTCACCTACCATTTAGGTAATTAGATGATAACTGTCCAATCGGCAAGGCTTCTGTTTACATAAATATCGCGAATCACGTTGAAGAAACTTCCTTGGCGGCATCAATCGGGAACGGGAAATCGGGAACGACCACCCCAAAACGACCGAAGCGCCTTGGAAGGCGCTTCGGTCGGGTTTTACTTGGCCAGTTTATCCGGCATTCGTTTGTGGAAATCCAGACCCTCCCTGCCGACATCCACCACCACCGTATCGTCCGGCCCAAACTCGCCGGCCAATATCCGTCGCGCCAACGGGTTCTCCAATTCCTGCTGGATCGCCCGCTTCAGCGGCCGAGCGCCATAGACCGGATCGAAGCCGGCTTCGCCCAAGCGGTCCAAGGCCGCCACGGACACCTCCAGCCCCATTTGCCGGTCGGCCAACCGCCGACGCAGATAACCGATCTGGATACCGGCGATGGCCCGAATTTGTTCGCGGCCCAGCGGATGGAATACCACCACCTCGTCGATGCGGTTGATGAACTCCGGCCGAAAATGATCGGCTACCTGCGCCATCACCATGCTCTTCATCAACGGATAGTTGTCCTGCGCCGCCATCTCCTGAATCATCTGCGAACCCAGGTTGGAGGTCATCACGATCACGGTGTTGCGGAAATCCACCGTGCGGCCCTGCCCGTCGGTCAGGCGCCCGTCGTCCAGCACCTGCAACAGCACGTTGAATACATCCGCATGCGCCTTCTCGACCTCGTCCAGCAGGATCACGCTGTAGGGCCGCCGCCGTACCGCTTCGGTCAAATAGCCGCCCTCCTCGTAACCGACATAGCCGGGCGGCGCGCCGATCATCCGAGCCACGGAGTGCTTCTCCATGAACTCCGACATATCGATCCGCACCATCGCTTCCTCGGTGTCGAACAGGAATTCAGCCAGTGCCTTGCACAGCTCCGTCTTACCCACCCCGGTGGGACCGAGGAACAGGAACGAACCGTTGGGCCGGTTGGGATCGGACAGGCCGGCGCGGGAGCGGCGAATGGCGTCGCACACCGACTTGACCGCTTCGTCCTGACCCACCACCCGCCGCTGAATAGCGTCCTCCATCCGCAGCAGCTTGTCGCGCTCGCCCTCCAGCATCTTGGAGACCGGAATACCGGTCCACTTGGAAACCACCTCGGCGATTTCCTCATCCGTGACCTTGTTGCGCAGCAGCTTGAACTCATCGTGCTCGGCGGCGCTGGCCTCGGTCAGTTTCCGTTCCAGCTCCGGGATGCGGCCGTAGCTCAGTTCGGACATCCGCGTCAGATCGCCAGCGCGGCGGGCCGTCTCCAGATCCAGTTTCGCCCGTTCCAGTTCTTCCTTGACCTGAGCCGAACCATGCAAGGCCAGCTTCTCCGCTTTCCAGACCTCTTCCAAGTCGTTGTACTCACGCTCCAACCGAGTGATTTCCTGCTCCAGCAGGTCCAGACGCTTTTTCGACGCTTCGTCGCCTTCCTTCTTCAGCGCCTCGCGTTCGATCTTGAGTTGGATCAAGCGTCGGTCGAGCCGGTCCATTTCCTCCGGCTTGGAATCGATCTCCATGCGGATACGGCTGGCCGCCTCGTCCACCAGGTCGATGGCCTTGTCGGGCAGATTGCGGTCGGTGATGTAGCGATGCGACAGCGTGGCGGCGGCGACGATGGCCGGATCGGTGATATCGACGCCGTGATGGACTTCGTAGCGCTCTTTCAGGCCGCGCAAAATCGCAATGCTGTCCTCGACACTCGGCTCGTTGACCAGTACCTTCTGAAAGCGCCGCTCCAGCGCCGCATCCTTTTCCACATACTTGCGGTACTCGTCCAGGGTGGTGGCACCGATGCAGTGCAGCTCGCCGCGCGCCAGCGCCGGCTTGA
>DAOTGT010000026.1:22479-26010 GCA_035447285.1 Candidatus Competibacter sp. | reverse complement strand
TGCTGTTGCTGGAGCCGGACTTCGGCAGCGTGGTGGTGCTGATGGCGACCGCGCTGGGCATGGTGTTCTTGGCCGGCGTCAACCTCTGGCAGTTCGGCGCGCTGCAAGTGGGGACCGCAGCGGCCATGGCGGTGCTGATTCTGTCCTCGCCCTACCGCCGTGAGCGATTGTTTAGCTTCGTCAATCCTTGGGAAGATCCTTTCGGCGGTGGCTTCCAATTGGTGCAATCGCTGATCGCCATCGGTCGCGGCGAGCTGTTCGGTGTCGGCTTGGGGGGTAGCGTGCAGAAGCTGTTCTATCTGCCGGAGGCCCATACCGATTTCCTGTTCGCGGTGTTGGCCGAGGAGTTGGGGTTGGCCGGCATCCTGACGGTGCTGGCGTTGTTCATGATCTTGGTCTGGCGCGCTTTCGTGATCGCGCGGCGGGCCGAGCGGCTGGACATGCCGTTTTCGGCCTATCTGGCCTACGGTATCGGTCTGTGGTTCGGCATTCAGGCCTTGTTCAACATGGGGGTGAATATGGGCGTGTTGCCGACCAAGGGACTGACCCTGCCGCTGATGAGCTACGGTGGCAGCAGCGTGGTGGTGATGTGCATGGCGCTGGCACTGTTGCTGCGAATCGACGTGGAGATCCGGGCCATGAGGATACGCAAGGAATGAATGGCGCGCGGCCGGTGCTGATCATGGCCGGCGGGACCGGTGGGCATGTGTTTCCGGCCCTGGCGGTGGCCGAGCGGCTGCGCGCGCGCGGTGTGCCGGTGGCCTGGATGGGAACCCGGCAAGGTCTGGAGGCGGTGCTGGTGCCCAAGGCCGGCATTCCGATCGAATGGATCGGCGTGGCCGGTTTGCGCGGCAAGGGTGTGCGTCGCTTGCTGGCGCTGCCGTTCATGCTCGGGCGTGCCTTGTGGCAGGCCGGTGCCATCCTGCGGCGGTTGCGGCCACCGGTGGTGTTGGGCATGGGTGGCTTCGCCAGCGGACCGGGCGGTCTGGCGGCGCGGGCGTTGGGTATTCCGCTGGTGGTGCACGAGCAAAACGCCGTCGCCGGCTTGACCAACACTTGGCTGGCGCGTCTCGCCAATCAGGTGTTGGAGGCGTTTCCAGGCACGTTTCCGCCGGCGCGGCACGCCATGAACGTCGGCAATCCGGTGCGGGAAGCCATCGCCGCCCTGCCGCCGCCGACCGAGCGCTTCGCCGGGCGCGTCGGTCCGTCGCGATTACTGGTGCTGGGCGGTAGCCAAGGGGCATTGGCGCTGAACCGATTGGTGCCGCAAGCCTTGGCGTTATGGGACGGTGCGGAGCGGCCGGAAGTCTGGCATCAGGCCGGTGGCCAGTTGCACGAGGCGGCGGTGGGAGCCTACCAGGAAGCTGGAGTGGCGGTGCGGCTGACTCCGTTCATCGAGGACATGGCCGCAGCCTACGGTTGGGCCGATCTGGTGTTGTGCCGTGCCGGAGCGCTGACCGTGGCCGAACTGGCGGCGGCTGGCATCGGCGCGATCCTGGTGCCGTTTCCCTTTGCGGTGGACGACCATCAGACCGCCAATGCCCGGTTTCTGGAACAAGGTGGCGCGGCGCGAGTGGTCCAGCAGGCGGAACTGAGCGCCGAACGTCTGTCGGCATTGCTGCGCGAATTGCTGGGCGATCGCCGGTGCCTGCTGGCCATGGCCGAGGCGGCGCGGCGCTTAGCCAAGACGGAAGCCGCCGAGCAGGTGGCGCAAGCCTGCCTGGAGCGGACACGCTCCTGAAAAATACAACGAGAGTCGAAGACATGGAAAACCCGGCATTGATGACCATTCCCGAAGCGTGGCGCGACATGCGCCGGATCCGCCATGTCCACTTCGTGGGTATCGGTGGGGCCGGCATGAGCGGTATCGCCGAGGTGCTGTTGAATCTGGGTTATGACGTGTCCGGTTCCGACCTGCGCGCCAGCATGGTCACCGCGCGCTTGGAACGCTTGGGCGCGACCATTCACCAGGGCCATGCCGCCGCGCACATCACGGGTTGCGACGCGGTGGTGATCTCCAGTGCGGTGGCCGAGGACAACCCGGAGGTAATGGCGGCGCGGGCGGCGCGTATTCCAGTCGTGCCGCGCGCCGAGATGCTGGCCGAACTGATGCGCTTCCGCTACGGCATCGCCGTGGCCGGAACCCACGGCAAGACCACCACCACCAGCCTGATCACCAGTCTGCTGGCCGAAGGTGGGCTGGACCCGACCTTCGTGATCGGGGGACGGCTGAACAGCGCCGGAGCCAACGCCCGGCTCGGCGCTGGTCGCTATCTGGTGGCCGAGGCCGACGAGAGCGACGCTTCGTTCCTGTTCTTGCAGCCGATGTTGGCGGTGGTGACCAGTATCGACGCCGATCACTTGACGACCTACGGCGGTGATTTCGAGCGGCTGTGCGAAGCTTTCGTCGAGTTCCTGCAACACCTGCCGTTTTACGGGTTGGCGGTGTTGTGCGCCGACGATCCACAGGTGCGCTCGATCCTGCCGCGGTTGAGCCGGCCAGCGCTGACTTACGGTACTGGCGAGGATTGCGACGCCCGCGCCAGCGACATCGTACAGGAAGGTCTGCGCACCCGCTTCCTGGCGCACCTGTCCGGTCTGAGCGCGCCGCTGCCGGTTACCCTGAATTTGCCTGGTCGGCATAGCGTATTGAACGCGCTGGCGGCGATCGCGGTGGCGCGCGAGCTGGGGGTGGCGGAAACCGCCATCCGCCGCGCGCTACTGAATTTCCAGGGCATTGGCCGGCGTTTCCAGCAGCACGGCGAACTGGCCTTGCCCGGTGGCGGGCGCGCGACGCTGATGGACGATTACGGTCACCATCCGAGGGAGATTCAGGCGGTGCTGGAAGCGGTGCGCGGCGCCTGGCCGCAACGGCGGCTGGTGCTGGCCTTCCAGCCGCATCGCTTCAGCCGCACCCGCGATCTGTTCGACGATTTCGCCCAGGTGCTGTCCGGGGTGGATACGCTGATTCTGTTGGACGTGTATCCCGCCGGTGAGAAACCGGTCGCCGGCGCCGATGGCCGCAGCCTGAGCCGGGCGATCCGGGTACGCGGCAAGGTCGATCCGGTCTTCGTCGAGCAAACCACCGATTTGCCGGCGGCGCTGCCCGGCCTGTTGAACGACGGCGACCTGCTGCTGCTGATGGGCGCTGGCGATATCGGCGCCATGGCGGCGCAACTGGGTCGCGACGGTCTGCCGGTTTAGGGTCCAGGTTCAGCGGTCGGTACCAATCACCAATCACGAACCACTTCGAAGTGGAGGGCGCGGATGCAACGGATACGACAACGAACGGTGAGCGATCCGGCGGAGTTCGGTAAGGTCGCGGTATTGATGGGCGGCTGGTCGGCGGAACGGGCCGTGTCGCTCAGGAGCGGTCAGGCGGTGCTGACGGCGCTGCTGGCGCGCGGCGTGGACGCTCACGGTATCGATGCCGATCGCCAGATCTTGCGGGTGTTGTCCGGCGGCGGTTTCGATCGGGTTTTTATCGTCCTGCACGGGCGCGGTGGCGAGGATGGCGTCATTCAGGGGGCG
>DAOTGT010000026.1:18867-22379 GCA_035447285.1 Candidatus Competibacter sp. | reverse complement strand
CCCCGGAGCAGTTCCAGGCCGCTTGGGAACAGGCCGCCGCCTGCGATTCGCCGGTGCTGGTGGAGCCGTGGATTCAAGGCCAGGAGTATACCGGCGCGCTGCTGGGCGGCGCGGCGTTGCCGCTGATCCGGTTGGAGACGCCTCGCACTTTCTACGACTACGAGGCCAAGTACCACGCCAACGACACCCGCTATCTCTGTCCCTGCGGTCTCCTCGAATCGCGGGAAGCGGAATTGCAAGCCTTGGTACGGCAGGCTTTCGCCGCGGTGGACGGTGCCGGCTGGGGCCGGGTCGATTTGATGGTGGATGCCGAGGGTCAACCCTGGTTGTTGGAAGTCAATACCGTGCCCGGCATGACCGATCACAGCCTGGTGCCCATGGCGGCGCGGGTGGCTGGATTCGATTTTGAGGATTTGGTCTGGCGGATTTTGGAGACCAGTCTGGCGCGGCCGGACTGAGTGGGGGGCGGGATGCGGTTCGGATATCGTCAGCGCCGGCGGGGCGCGACGGCACTCAGGCACGACACCTCGGTTCCCTCGGGGACATGGAAAGAGACTTGGCGGTTGCCGCTGCGCTGGTTGGGCGTGGCGCTGGCGCTGGCGGCGGTGGGTTTCGGCGCGCGGGTCGCGAACGAGAAACTGCGCGAGCCTGGCGCGTTTCCGCTACGCCAGGTCCGCATCGAGGGCGAGCTGCGCAACTTGGCCGAGGAGGATTTGCAACCCGTCGTGCGCGGCTATCTGGGCCAGAACTTTTTCAACGCCGATCTGGATGCCTTGCACGCGGCGTTGGCGACCAATCCCTGGGTCGAGGCCATCGCGGTGCGACGCGGCTGGCCCGACACCATCGAAATCGAACTACGCGAGCGCATCGCCTTCGGGTATTGGGGCGAGCGGGAAATGGTGGACGTGAATGGTCACCGATTCCAACCGGCGGCGCTTCGCCAACCGGGTCCCTGGCCGCGACTGGCTGGGCCGGATGGGCATGAAAAGGACTTGATCGAGACATACCAGCAGGTACGCGCTCTGCTCGACCCGGTCGGACTGAAGCTGGTGAAACTGGTGCAGGACGAACGGCGGGCTTGGTGGTTGACCTTCGACTCCGGTTTGGAAGTGTATGTGGGGCGCGAGCAATTCGAGCGGCGGTTACAGCGACTGGCGCGGGTCTATCCGCGCCTACTGGCCGCCCAGGCCGAGCGGATCGCGGTGGTGGATTTGCGTTATGTCAATGGCTTTGCCGTGCGCTGGAAGACCGGATCGCCGAATCCGACGGCAGGCTAGATCTATTGTGGGAGAGGACCAGGATATGTCCAGGAAAGAAGACAAGAACTTGATTGTCGGGCTCGATATCGGCACCTCGAAAGTGGTGGTCATCGTCGGCGAGGTCAGCCTGGACGGGGCCATCGAGGTGGTCGGCATCGGCATGCATCCCTCGCGGGGCCTGAAGAAAGGCGTGGTCGTCAACATCGAGTCGACCGTGCGATCGATCCAGCATGCGGTGGACGAAGCCGAACGAATGGCGGGTTGCCAGATTCATTCGGTCTATACCGGTATTTCCGGTAGCCACATCCGCGGGCTCAACTCGCACGGCGTGACCGCCATCAAGAACCGGGAAGCCACGCCGGAAGACGTCGAGCGGGTGATGGAGGCGGCGCGGGTGGTGGCGATCCCAGCCGACCAGAAGATCCTGCACATCCTGCCGCAGGAGTTCATCATCGACGGCCAGGAAGGCATTCAGGACCCGGTCGGGATGTCCGGGGTGCGGCTGGAGGCGCGGGTGCATATCGTCACCGGCGCGGTCAGCGCCGCCCAGAATATCGTCAAGTGCGTGCAGCGCTGCGGCTTGGAGGTGGACGACGTCATCCTGCAGCAGATGGCTTCCAGCCGGGCGGTGCTGAACCCGGACGAAAAGGAGCTGGGGGTCTGCCTGATCGATATCGGTGGTGGTACCACCGACTTGGCGGTGTTCACCCATGGCGCGATCAGTCATACCAGCGTGATTCCGATCGCCGGCGATCAGGTCACCAACGATATCGCCGTCGCCTTCCGCACGCCGACCCAGTCAGCCGAAGAGATCAAGCTCGGACATGCCTGCTGCCTCAAGCAATTGACGCGACCCGAGCAGCAGATCGATGTGGCTAGTGTCGGCGACCGGGCGGCGCGGACCCTGTCGCGCCGTGCCCTTGCCGAAGTGGTCGAGCCGCGCTACGAGGAATTTTTCGAGCTGGCGCGGGAAGAACTGCAACGCAGCGGTTTCGAGAACCTGATCGCCGCCGGCGTGGTGCTGAGCGGCGGCAGTTCCAAGATGGAAGGCGTCGTGGAACTCGCCGAGGAAGTCTTTCACATGCCGGTACGCCTGGGCCTGCCGCACGACGTGACCGGTCTGGAGGATGTGCTTTGCAACCCTATTTACTCCACGGCGGTGGGGTTGTTGTTGTTCGGTAATGAGAACCGCCGGCTGGCCCGTCTGGGTCCGACATCGCGAGTGGGCCACAATGGGTTGTGGACCCGCATGAAAAATTGGTTTCAGGGAAATTTCTAAGTTGTTTGGTCATTGCTTGCTGGGTCGAAAACCATTGATCGAGGAGATGCCGTTATGTTCGAGCTGATGGAAACCAAGTCGGAAAGCGCCGTCATTAAAGTGATTGGGGTAGGCGGCGGCGGCAGCAATGCCGTGCATCACATGCTGAGCGCCAATATTGAGGGGGTGGATTTCATCTGTGCCAATACCGATGCGCAGGCGCTCAAGACCTGCTCGGTGCCGGTGACTTTGCAGATGGGCGTCAATATCACCAAGGGCTTGGGTGCGGGCGCCAACCCGGAGGTCGGCCGGCAGGCCGCGCAGGAAGATTGCGAACGGATTAAAGAGGTGCTGCAGGGGGCCGATATGGTGTTCATCACTGCCGGCATGGGTGGCGGCACCGGCACCGGAGCCGCGCCGGTGGTGGCGCAACTGGCCCGGGAGATGGGTGTGCTGACGGTGGCGGTGGTGACCAAGCCCTTTCCCTTCGAAGGCAAGAAACGCATGGAAGTGGCCATGCATGGGATCCGCGAACTGAGCGAGACCGTGGACTCGCTCATTACCATCCCCAACGAAAAGCTGCTGACGGTTCTGGGCAAGAGCGCCAGCCTGCTTGATGCGTTCAAAGCGGCGAACGACGTTTTACTGGGCGCGGTGCAGGGCATCGCCGAGCTGATTACCCGGCCGGGCATGATCAACGTGGATTTTGCCGACGTGCGCACCGTCATGTCCGAGATGGGCATGGCCATGATGGGTACCGGTCGAGCGGTCGGCGACGGCCGTGCTCGTGAAGCGGCCGAGGCAGCGATCGCCAGCCCCTTGCTGGAGAACGTCAACCTGGCCGGCGCCAAGGGCCTGCTGGTCAATATCACCTCGGGCATGGATGTGACCATTGGTGAGTTCGACGAGGTTGGCAATACCATCAAGGAATTGGCTTCCGAGGATGCCAACGTGGTGGTCGGCATGGCGGTCGATCCAGAGATGCATAACGAACT
>DAOTGT010000026.1:0-18767 GCA_035447285.1 Candidatus Competibacter sp. | reverse complement strand
AGGATGCCAACGTGGTGGTCGGCATGGCGGTCGATCCAGAGATGCATAACGAACTACGGGTCACCATTGTCGCCACGGGTATCGGCCAAGGCGTTCCGGCCAAGCAGGCCGGCGGTTCCCGCGAACGGGATTCGGCGATTCCACCTTTCAAGCTGGTGCAGCGGATGGGGGATGGTAGCGACCCACATTCTTCTCGTCATGATCGGCCCGCCAGCCGACAGAAAGCGGTCGGCGACGGTCTGAGCGAGGGCGGGCGAATTGACGCTGATCAACTGGATTATCTGGATATCCCCGCATTTTTACGCCGACAAGCCGATTGAAATGGAACGCGGGTTTGTGGTCCCTGAGTGCCGGACCGCCACTCAGTAGCTTGCCTGGTGGCGGTTTTGGCCGAAGCTAGTCGATCTGAGCATTGGAGCGCGGCCTTTCGCAACTTAACAACAAGGCTAGTTGCGATTTGGAAACAAAAGTTGCAGGATCGCTACGAGTTGCGGTATCTTTACCGCAATGCATGTTGACGGCAAAGGCCGGTGGTGTCGGTGGACCCATCGGCGGAGCGTTGGATGCGCGATCTGCGCCCACTCCATCTGTCATGCCATGCTCCAGTTCAATCGATGTGTTGGGGGACCTAACGTGATTAGGCAACGAACCTTGAAGAATGTCATTCGGGCGACCGGCGTCGGCCTGCATACCGGCGATAAGGTCTATTTGACGTTGCGGCCCGCGGCGCCCGATGCTGGCATTGTGTTCCGGCGGGTCGACCTGCCCGAACCAGTTGAAATCAAGGCCTGCCCGCAAAATGTCGGCGACACCCAACTATCCACTTCGCTGGTCAAGGGCAAAGCCCGTATTGCCACGGTCGAGCATCTGTTGTCGGCGTTCGCCGGTTTGGGCATCGATAATGCCTATGTGGATGTCAGCGCCGCCGAAGTACCGATCATGGACGGCAGCGCCGGCCCCTTCGTTTTCCTGATCCAGTCGGCGGGCATCCAGGAGCAGAACGCACCCAAGCGCTTCATCCGCATCAAGCGGCCGGTGGTGGTCGAGGAAGGCGACAAATGGGCGCGCTTCGATCCCTTCGACAGCTTCAAGGTCGAGTTCACCATTGCTTTCGACCACCCGCTGTTCAAGGGTCGCAACCAGCATGCCGTGGTGGATTTTTCCACCACTTCTTTCGTGAAGGAAGTCAGCCGGGCCCGCACCTTCGGGTTCATGCGCGATCTGGAATACCTGCGCGAGCGGCGGCTGGCGCTGGGTGGCACGCTGGATAACGCTATCGTGGTGGACGATTACCGTATCCTCAACGAAGACGGCCTTCGTTACGAGGATGAGTTCGTCAAGCACAAGATTCTGGACGCCATCGGCGACTTGTATCTGTTGGGCCGTAGTCTGATTGGCGCCTTTACCGGTTACAAATCCGGGCACGCGCTGAACAATCGCTTGCTGCGCACGCTGCTGGTCGATAGTGCCGCCTGGGAAGAGATTACCTTCAGCGACGAGCGACAGTCGCCGATTTGCTACCTGCAGCCAGCGCAAGCGACCCGCTGATCCCCCGCCCGATTTTCCGCCGATTCCCCCTCATCCGTCTCCCCGTCGCGGCTTTCCGGCTTGATCCCGGAAAGCCGCGCTTCCTTTTCTGGTGAGCCCGTCGGCCGAGCAAAACCGCCGCCGCTGGGGTATCATTCGACCCTCTTTTGGCATTGAGCGACGAAGTAAGGGCGCCCGATCGATGAATATTCTGAAAAGCATTTTTGGTAGTCGCAATGACCGTGTGATCCGCCGCATGCGCAAGGAGGTGGAACGCATCAATGCCCTGGAATCGGGCATCGCGGCGTTGAGCGACGCGGACTTGCGCGCCAAGACCGACGAATTCAAGAGCCGTTTGGCTCAGGGCGAAAAACTCGACGCGTTGCTGCCGGATGCCTTCGCGGTGGTACGCGAGGCCAGCCGGCGCACCCTGGACATGCGGCATTTCGACGTGCAGTTGATCGGCGGCATGGTGTTGCACGAGGGCAAGATCGCCGAGATGCGCACCGGCGAGGGTAAGACCCTGGTCGCGACCCTGCCGGTGTACTTGAATGCCCTGACCGGCAAGGGCGTGCATGTGATCACGGTCAACGACTACCTGGCTCGTCGCGACGCCGACTGGATGGGGCAGATTTACCGTTTTTTGGGCATGAGCGTCGATGTCGTCGTCGCTGGCATGAGCCCGGAAGAGAAACGTGTCGCCTACGGCGCCGATATCACCTACGGCACCAATAATGAATACGGTTTCGATTATCTGCGCGACAACATGGCTTTTGGGCTGGAGCAAAAAGTACAACGGGATCTGCACTACGCGTTAGTGGACGAGGTGGACTCGATCCTGATCGACGAGGCGCGCACGCCGCTGATCATCTCCGGTCCGGCCGAGGAAAGCTCCGAACTGTACCGTCGGGTCAACGAGATCGTGCCGCGTCTGACCCGCCAGAAGGAAGAAGAAGGGCCGGGTCACTATTGGGTGGACGAAAAGGCCAAGCAGGTCTACCTGACCGAGGACGGCCACCAGCAGGTTGAGGATCTGCTGGTGGAAGCGGGGTTGCTGCATGGCGGCGAGAGCTTGTACGATGCCGCCAACCTTGGGGTATTCCACCACATGAACGCCTGTCTGCGCGCGCATGCCCTGTTTCATCGGGACGTCGAATACATCGTGCGCGATGGCGAAATCATCATCGTCGATGAATTCACCGGTCGTACCATGCCCGGACGGCGTTGGTCGGACGGCCTGCATCAGGCCATCGAGGCTAAGGAAGAGGTGCCGATCCAGGCCGAAAATCAGACGTTGGCCTCAATCACCTTCCAGAACTACTTTCGCCTGTATCAGAAGCTGGCCGGCATGACCGGTACCGCCGACACCGAAGCTTTCGAATTCCAGCAGATTTACGGTTTGGAAGTCATCGTGGTGCCCACCCATCTGCGGATGGTGCGCAAGGACATGGGCGATTTGGTGTTTCTGACCCCGCAGGAGAAATTCGCGGCGGTATTGGAAGATATCCGCGATTGCCGCAAGCGTGGCCAGCCGGCCTTGGTCGGCACCACCTCTATCGAAGTTTCGGAACTGCTGGCCACGCTGCTGGACAAGGAAAAGATTCCCCATCAGGTCCTGAATGCCAAGCAGCACGAGCGGGAAGCGGAAATCATCGTTCAGGCCGGCCAGCCGGGCACGGTGACGATCGCGACCAACATGGCCGGCCGCGGCACCGACATTGTGCTGGGCGGCAATCTGCAGGCGGAGCTGAAGGCGCTGGGTCCGGACGCCGACGCGGCGGCTCGCGAGGAGGTCCGCAATGCCTGGCGGCAACGGCACGAGCAGGTGGTGGCCGCCGGCGGCTTACACGTGATCGGCACCGAACGCCATGAATCGCGGCGCATCGACAACCAGTTGCGCGGCCGTTCCGGTCGCCAGGGCGACCCCGGTTCCAGCCGTTTTTACCTGTCGTTGGAAGACAACCTGCTGCGCATTTTCGCTTCCGACCGGGTGGCGGGGTTGATGCAAAAGCTGGGTATGGAAAAGAACGAGGCCATCGAACATCCTTGGGTGACCAAGGCCATTGAAAACGCCCAGCGCAAGGTCGAGGCCCACAACTTCGACATCCGCAAGAACCTGCTGGAATTCGACGACGTCGCCAACGACCAACGCAAGGTCATGTACGGCTGGCGCAACGAGTTGATGGCGGCGGAGGACGTGTCGGCCACGTTGAAGGACATGAGCGCCGAAGCGCTTGAGCAGACGATCAACCAGTACATCCCGCCGCAAAGTTTGGAAGAACAGTGGGATGTGGCCGGGTTGGAGCAGACGCTGGAGAAGGAATTCGGGCTGCAACTGCCGATCGGCGCCTGGCTGGAGGCCGATCACGATCTGCACGAAGAACCGCTGCGCGCACGGATTCACGCCGAACTGGAACGGGTGTATGCCGATAAGGAGGCCCTGGTCGGCGCGCCTTGGATGCGGCAATTCGAGAAAGCGGTGTTGTTGCAGGTGCTGGACGCCCACTGGCGCGAGCATCTGGCGGCGATGGACTACCTGCGCCAAGGTATTCACTTGCGTGGCTACGCCCAGAAGAACCCCAAGCAGGAGTACAAGCGCGAAGCCTTCGAGATGTTCCAGGCGTTGGTACAGCGCATCCATCACGAAGCGGTCGGTTTCCTGGCGCGAGCCCAGTTTCAGGCCGAACCGGAGCCGATTCCCGAACCGCGCCGGCCGGCGCCGGCCGCCATGCGATTCGAGCACGCCGAAGCGTCGGCGCTGGCGGCGGGAGAGGCCGAGGAAGACGATTCCGGCATCGAAATCCGCCGGCGGCAACAAGAGGACACTGCTGCGCATACCCCGTTCGTGCGCGAGGGTCGCAAGGTGGGCCGCAACGAGCCCTGTCCCTGCGGTTCGGGCAAGAAGTACAAACACTGTCACGGTCAGTTGGATTGAGAGGGAAGGTACGATGGAACCGCTGACCGTCGCCGGCGTCCGGTTGGGAACCGCCCGCGCCGGCATCAAATATCCCGATCGCCGCGATCTGGTGGTGGTCGAATTGGCGGCGGAGACTCAGGCCGCCGCCGTGTTTACTCGCAACGCCTTTTGCGCCGCTCCGGTCACGGTGGCGCGGACGCATCTGGCCGCCGCCAGCCCGCGCTACTTGGTGATCAACACCGGCAACGCCAACGCCGGCACCGGCCGGCAGGGGTTGGCCGACGCCGAGGCCAGTTGCCGAAGTCTGGCGGAGCGGACCGGCTGTCGTTCGGAAGAAGTGCTGCCGTTTTCCACCGGGGTGATCGGCGAGCCGCTGCCGTTATTTCGGTTGGTCACCGGCCTGCCGGAGGCGCTGGCGACGCTGCGGCCCGACGGTTGGGCGGAAGCCGCCGCCGGCATCATGACCACCGACACCCGACCGAAATGGGCGTCGCGGCGACTGACGCTGGCCGGGCGGGAGATGACGATCACCGGCATCGCCAAGGGTGCCGGCATGATCCGGCCGGATATGGCCACGATGTTGGCTTTCGTCGCCACCGATGCCGCCGTGGACCCAGCACTGTTGCGGGAGATCCTGCACGAAGCGGTTGCCGATTCCTTCAATGCCATCACCGTGGACGGTGATACCTCGACCAACGATGCCTGCCTGTTGCTGGCCACCGGCCGATCCGGGGCGAGCGTGCCGGCGACGGGCGGTGACCGCGCCCGTTTCGCCACGGCGGTGAGCGAGGTATGCGTCGATCTGGCGCAAGCCATCGTCCGCGACGGCGAGGGCGCCACCAAATTCATCACCGTGCGGGTCGAGAGTGGCCGGGACGCGGCCGAGTGCCGGCAGATTGCCTACACGATCGCCCACTCGCCACTGGTCAAAACCGCCTTCTTCGCCGCCGATCCCAATTGGGGTCGTATCCTGGCGGCAGTGGGACGATCCGGCTTGGATGCGCTCGACCTGGAGCGGGTAACCATCCATCTCGACGAGGTTTGCATCGTCCGCGACGGTGGTCGCGCCCCGGATTACACCGAGGAACAGGGTCAGCGCGTCATGGCTCGGCCCGAGATTGCCATTCGAGTCGAACTCGGACGAGGCGGGGCGGCGGCGCGAATCTGGACCACCGATCTTTCCTTCGACTATGTGCGCATCAACGCCGAGTACCGGACGTGAGTGCCCCCGAAGCACACAGCTTCGTACATGTGGCGGTGGGCATTGTCGCCGGAGCCGATGGGGCGGTGCTGATCGCCCGCCGGCCCGACCACGTCCATCAGGGTGGATTGTGGGAGTTTCCCGGCGGTAAGGTGGAGCACGGCGAATCGGTCATCGCCGCGCTGGGTCGTGAACTGCGCGAGGAGTTGGGTATCGCGGTGCGAGCCGCCGAGCCGCTGCTTCAGACCGGGCACGCCTATCCCGATGATCGACGCGTATTGCTGGATGTCTGGCGGGTGACCGATTTCGAGGGTGAACCGCACGGTCGGGAAGGGCAGCCCTTGGTTTGGGCATCGCCCGGCGAGATGGAGCAATACACATTCCCGGCCGCCGATGCGCCGATTATCGCCGCGTTGCTCGGCGAGGTTGGAGAAACGGCTAAGCCGTGAACCGCCGACGATATTGTCGGAGCCTGGTTCAAATGGCGCAGCAGACCAACTCGAAGGCGATATTGGCCGAGCTTTGGACGGCGCGACGGTTGGGGTCCGGCTGTTCGAGAAAGTGAATCGAGAAGCGATGCCGACCACCACTGATTTCCGGGAACAGGGCATTGCCGGTTGGCAGCAGGACTCGGACGAGCTGATGGGGCGCTCCACTGTCGAGGCCACGCTGGAAAAAACCCTGCACGGCGATTTCCGGCCTGGGCGAGGCGCTCTCGCGAATCAGCCGAAGAAGTAGCGTGGCGGCTTGTTGCAAGGGCAGTAGAGGGGCCAGCCATTCCCGTAGATGGCCGGCGCGGATCGAGGCATCCTGCTGTAGCCAGTGATAAAATGCCGGAAGATCGAACCGGCAGGTGCCACCGGGAACCTGGTTGCGCTTGTGGATGGCGCTGAGGAAGTCGGTTTGCCGCACCGCCTCCAGCGCCAGGCTGTCCAGATCATGAACCTGCCCGATGACCGAATCGATTTCCGCCAGCACGCTGTCCAGGGTGGCGGCGTGTACGCCGGGGGCTTGCCGCAGGCGACTCAGAGTGGCGCCGTGCCGTTCCAGTTCCTTGAGTAAGTCTCCTTTGAATTCGTTCCGTCCGGTCAGCGCCAGCAGGTCGAACAAACCCTGCAGTGCGGCGCGGCTGTCCCAGCTCGAGTGTCCGGCGACCGCGTGGGTTACCTGCTGAAACAGGAATTCCAGGCGCAGCAACGAGCGGACGCGTTCGTTCAGAGGGTGTTCGTAGCAAACGACTTGGTACAAGAGCGACCTCGCAGGCACGGCAATGGTCTATGCGGCCCAGGCGCGAAAACACGAATGCGCCGGCCTTAACCAGGGTCGTCGGTCTTAATCTGGTGGGTGGCCAGCGCCGAATAGCGTCGATGCAGGGCGGCGACCTGGCGGTCCAGCGCCATAAAGTCACCATCGTTTTCCAGAATGTCGTCCGCCAGAGCGAGCCGCGCATCGCGCCGGGCCTGGGTGGCCAGAATGGCCCGCGCTTGAACGGCGTCGATCCGGTCGCGTGCCATGACCCGACGGATTTGCTCGGCTTCGGGGGCGTCCACCACCAACACCCGATCCACCAGATCGGTCATTCCGGTCTCCGTCAGTAGCGGGATGACCACTAGGCAATAGGGAATGGCGGTCAAGGCGGCGACGCGCTCCCGCGTCACGGCACGGATGCGGGGATGCAGGATGACTTCAAGTCGTCGTCGTCCGGCGGGATCGGCAAAAACCCGCTCGCGCAGGCGCGCGCGGTGCAGCCGGCCGTCGCCGTCGAGGCAGTTCGATCCGAACTCGGTCACGATATCGACCAGGGCGGGTTGGCCGGGTTCGACCAGCTCACGGGCGATCAGATCGGTATCGATGACCGGTACGCCGTGCCGCGCAAAGCGATCGCTGACCGTCGTCTTGCCGCTGCCGATGCCGCCCGTTAGCCCGACAACCAGCATCAGAGGCCCAGCCAACGTAGATAGGCGTGGTTGATCGTTTCGCCCCATAGCAACACGATCCAGCCCGCGGCGGCCAGAAAAGGGCCGAAGGGCAACGGCGCGCCACGCGCGCGGCCTCGCAGCAGGATCAGCGCCAATCCGCAGATCGCACCCACCAGCGAAGACAGCAGCACGATAGCAACCAGGTATTGCCAGCCGGTCCAGGCACCAAGCGCCGCCAGAAGCTTGAAATCGCCGTGGCCCATGCCTTCCTTGCCGGTCAGCAGATGGAAACCCTGATAGACCAGCCAAAGCGACAGATAGCCGGCCATGGCGCCGATCACGGCACTGCGCAGATCGGTTCCCAGCCCGCATAACGCCACCAGCAGTCCCAGCCACAGCAGCGGCAGGGTCAGATCATCGGGCAATAACTGGTGGTGGAGATCGATGATGCTGGCCGCCAGCAGGGTCCAGGTGAACAGCAACACCGCCAACGCCGGCCAGCCGAAGCCGAATTTCCAGGCCACGACACCGGCCAGTAGCCCGCTCGCCGCCTCCACCAGTGGATACTGAGCATCGATCGCAACACCGCAGTGGGCACAGCGACCGCGTTGCCGGATGTAGCTCAACAGCGGGATATTTTCCGTGGCGCCGATCAGGTGATGGCAGTGCGGACACTGCGAGCGCGGTCCCCACAGGCTCAGCCGAGGCGTGTCGTCCTGGGTTGGCTGGTCGAGCAGTTCCGCACACTGCGCCCGCCACTCTCGCTGCATCATCAGTGGTAGGCGGTAAATGACCACGTTGAGAAAGCTCCCGATCATCAGACCGAGCAGCACGGTCAGGATGACGAACAGCGTGGGCGAACCGGCCAGTAGCTCCAGCAGGGCCATTGTGGGGCGCCTCGTCAGACCGCCGCGGCCAGCTTGAAGATCGGCAGGTACATGGCGATCACCAGCGTGCCAACCACGCCGGCCAGGAAAGCCATCAGCAGCGGTTCGATCATGGTGGTCAGGGTATCGACCTTCTGATCGACCTCCGCTTCGTAGAAATCGGCGACCTTGGCCAGCATGTCGCCCAGCGAACCGGCTTCCTCGCCGATGGCCACCATTTGGATCACCATGTCGGGAAACAGGCTACTCTGGCGCATGGCGAAATTGAGTTGTTGGCCGATGGAAACCGCGTCACGCATATCCAGTACCGCTTTTTCGTAGACGTAGTTGCCGGTGGCGCCGGCCACACTGAGCATGGCATCAACCAACGGCACGCCGCCACTGAACAAGGTGGACAGGGTACGGGCGAAGCGGGCATTGGCCGAGGTGGCGACCAAGTCGCCGATCAGCGGCATTTGCAGCACCATGCGGTCCAGCCATTGGTAGAAGGTGCGCGAGCGCTTGCGTGCTTCCAGAAAACCGACCACAGCCACGACTGGTGTCCCCAGAATGAGGTACCAGTATTCTTGAAATACGTTGGAAACATCGATGACGAATCGGGTCAAGGCGGGTAGTTCCGCGCCGAAACCCTTGAACAGATCTTCGAAGGTCGGAATGACGAAGATCAGCAGAATGGCGGTGACGACAAAGGCGAACACCAAGACGATCGCTGGATAGGTGAGCGCTTTCTTGACCTTGGCCTTCAGCGCCTCGGATTTTTCCAGATAGGTCGCGATCTTGTCAAGCAGCACCTCAAGCACCCCGGCTTCCTCGCCGGCATGCACCAGGCTGCAGTACAGGTCGTTGAAGTACAGATGATGCTTGGCGAACGCCTTGGAAAGTGCGATGCCGCTTTCCACATTGGCTTTGATGTCCAGGATGAGTTCCTTGACCTTGGGTTTGCGGTTGCTGTGCCCGACCATATCCAGGGCTTGCACCACGGCGATGCCGGAACTCAGCATGGTACACAGTTGGCGAGTGAACAGCATGATGTCCTTGGGAACAATCTTGTCGCCGAAGGTGAACAGCGGCTTGGCTTTTTTCTTGACGCTTAGGGGCATGATCCCCTGCCGGCGCAGTTCGGCCTTGATCAGGTTCTGGTGGACACCCCGCAGCTCACCCTTGACCCGGACGCCGCGTTTGTCGGTGCCTTCCCATTTGAAAGTCAGCTCTTCATCTTTTTTCTTGGCTTTTGCCAGCGTCGGTTGTTTGGCCACGGCGATTAATCCGTTGTCACTCGGTTGATTTCTTCAAGGCTGGTGAGGCCGGCGCGGATCTTGTTCAGACCCGAGCGGCGTAAGTCGTTGATGCCTTCCCGGCGCGCCTGCTCGGCGATTTGCAGCACATTGCCGTTTTCCATGATGATCCGGCCGATTTCTTCGGAAATCGGCATCACTTCGTAGACGCCGACTCGGCCCTTGTAGCCGTGATTGCATTGATCGCAGCCGACGGCTTTGAAGATGGTCAGATTCTGCAGTTCACTCTTGAGAAAACCTTGGTTGATCAACTCTTCCGGCGGAATGTGTACTTCTTCCTTGCAATTCACGCATAACCGGCGTGCCAGCCGTTGGGCAATGATCAATGTCACGCTGGACGCGATGTTATAGGGCGCCACCCCCATGTTGACCAGGCGGTTGAGGGTCTGTGGCGCGCTGTTGGTATGCACGGTGGACAGTACCATGTGACCGGTTTGGGCGGCCTTGATGGCGATTTCGGCGGTTTCCAGATCGCGGATCTCGCCGACCATGATGATGTCCGGGTCCTGGCGCAGGAAGGCGCGCAGGGCGTTGGCGAAGGTCATGCCGACCTTGGGGTTGACGTTGACCTGATTGACACCGGGCAGGTTGATTTCCACCGGGTCCTCGGCGGTGGAGATGTTGACTTCGGGAGTGTTCAGGATGTTGAGCGCGGTATACAGCGATACGGTTTTGCCGCTGCCGGTGGGTCCGGTCACCAGCACCATACCCTGCGGCCTTTGAATTGCCTTGAGAAACAGTGTCTTCTGATGGTCCTCGTAGCCCAGGGCCTCGATACCGAGCTGGGCGCTGCTGGGATCGAGCAGGCGCAACACCACCTTTTCGCCCCAAAGGGTGGGCATGGTATTGACGCGAAAATCAATGGCCCGTTGTTTGGTGAGATACAGTTTGAGCCGTCCGTCCTGTGGCACCCGGCGCTCGGCGATGTCGAGTTGAGCCATGATCTTCAGGCGCGCGGCCAAGCGCGGCGCCATGGAGATCGGCGGTTTATAGAGTTCGTCCAGAATGCCGTCCTGGCGCAGGCGTACCCGGTAGGTTTTTTCGTAAGGTTCGAAGTGGATGTCGGAAGCGCCGCGGTTGATAGCCTGGATAATGACCTGGTTGACAAATCGTACCACTGGCGCGTCGTCGGCGTCGGCCTGAGTCAGCGTTTCGACCTTGGCGGAATCGCCTTCGCTGCTGTAGTCGAGATCACCGATGTCCTGATCGACCATGGCCGACGCTGCCGGCTCGACGGCGGAGTCGAGCATCTTGACCAGATGCAGCCCGCTCACGACCACAGGTTCGACGTCCAGCCGGGTTTGGAATTTGATGTCTTCCAGTACCCGCTGGTTGGTGGGATCGCTCAGGCCCACGAATAGTCGCCGGCCCCGTTTGTGCAGTGGCAGGGCGTGATGCTGGCGGAGCAGTTTTTCCTCGACCAACTGCACGACAGTTTTATCGACTTCCAGCGCTTCGATATCGAACAGCGGTAGGTTGAAACTGCGCGCGGCAACGCGAGCGATATCCTTGTCGCGAGCCAGTTTGTTGTCGATCAAATAGGCGACGAACGGGATATTTTGCTTGCGTGCCTGCTCGAAAGCCTTCAGCGCGTCGGCCTCATCGAGCAGATGATGCATGACGAGCTGTCTGGCCAGCCCGATCAGCTGGCCGCTGGGTTGAGTGACGGCATTTTGGGGAATGCTAACCATGGCTTGATCTTATTCCTCCAGCGATTCAGCAGTGCTGATCGCTTGACAACCCAACTTTAGACCATGTGTGGAACCTTGGAAAGAAATGCAAGGAGTCAATGATCTTTTGCGAAATACAGGTTACATCGACATGTACTGGTGAAGGTCGTTCCCCTAATCGTTGGCTGCGGGTGGATATAGCGCTCCCAAATCAGTTGTGAAATTTCCCCTCCTTGGCCAAGGAGGAGTGGCGCGCAGCACCGGGGGGTTCGAAACGGCGATTTCACAACTCGGAGAGGAACGCTATATGTGGGCTTGGCGGCGTTACCGCGCTTGCGGGTCATCTGGGTGTCTTATTTTTGTCATATTCAGGCAATCTGGGTGGAGCATCATCTTGATTTCGGATAAATCAGGGAGTTGCGCGATGAAAATGAAACTGCTCACGGTGGCGGTGCTGTCCGCCCTGGGTCTAACTGCTTGCGGTAATGATGACAACGATACGCCAACGCCGTCATCGACGTCCGTGGTGAAGTCGGTTGAGTTCACCGGAACCGCCGTGCCCACGACCGATGAGGAGTTCGCCACGACGTACACCACATCGATTGCCAAGGTGACTTATGAAGACGGTCACGTGAAGGAGGATCCTCTAAGTTACAATGTACTGTTCAGTGTCAGCGATAAAGTGGCCGAAGTGAACGGTAGTCAGTACCCAGCCGGCCAACTCTACAACTACAAGATGGAACCGCTGCTTGATCCGATGGGTAATCCGGTGGTGGCCGAAACCCCGGACGCCAATAGTCTGCTCAATATCGATGGCAAGCCGTTTCTGGTTACGCACTATGAGTATGACTGGATTTTGAGCGATGGTTCGGTCGCTTATACGACACCGGGTTGGTATACCCGCATGCCGATGTCGATGACCCTGAGCGAGATCGCCCAAGCCAGCGATGGTAAGTTGACCGCGACCAAGGTCAGGCCCATCGATTTTTCCGGGGTCAATGGTCTCTGGATTCCCTGCGCGGGTTCGCAGACGCTTTGGAACACCCATCTGGGTTCGGAGGAAGACTACGATCTGATTTACAACCCACTCGATTCCGCCGACTACGAAACAACCGCCGCTGGCCTCAAGGCATTGACTGACCTTTACTTTGGCGGAACGCAGCAGGCTACTCCCTATCACTACGGCATCATTCCCGAGGTGATGATCAAGTCCGACGGTTCCACCAGCGTGGTCAAGCATCATGCCATGGGACGCGGAACCTGGGAGTTGTCGCGTTTGATGCCGGACGGACGTACCGCCTACATGGGCGACGACGGCGCCTACGGGCTCATGGCGATGTTCGTGGCCGATCAATACGGCGATCTGTCCGCCGGTACCTTGTACTCCGCGAAATGGCATCAAGTCAGCGATCAGGACGGTGGTCGCGCAACGCTCACCTGGAATCGACTCGGTCATGCCACCGACGCCGAAATCGATCCGATGGCCGACAGTCTGACTTTTGTCGATATCTTCGATGCGGTCGAGCCAGTCGATGGGCAGTGCGCGGCGGGTTACACTCGGGTGCGGGCGGGTTCCTCCGCCGACGAATGTCTCAGCCTCAAGCCGGGCATGGAAAAGGCCGCCGCCTTTCTGGAAACCCGCCGCTACACGGCCCTGCTCGGCGGTACCACCGAATTTACCAAGATGGAAGGTGTGACGGTCAATGCCAAGGACAAGAAATTGTATATGGCCATATCGAGCATCAGGGACAGCATGGCCTCCGATTCGACCGAGCCGGTGAATGACATCCGTTTGCCGAAGAACAGTGCTGGCGCGACTTATACCTTAACCCTGGAATCCGGTGTCAAGGATAGCGCGGGGAACGCCATCGATTCCGAGTGGGTGGCCACCACCATGTATGTGGAACCGGCCTTGCTGGGTAAGCCGATGTCCACCGATGAATACGGCAACACGGCCGATCTCAATACCATTGCCAACACTGACAATCTGTTCTTTTCCGAAAAGATGCGCACGCTGTTCATCGGCGAAGATTCGGGGATGCACATCTCGAATTTCCTCTGGGCCTATAACGTGGATACTCAGAAGTTGACCCGCATCCTGAGCTTGACGGCGGGTGCCGAGTCCACTGGTTTGCAAGTGGTGGATAATCTAAACGGTCATGCCTACGTCATGAGCAATGCTCAGCATTACGGCGATTTCCCGAGCAGCATCAACGCCGACCTCAAGACGCGACTCACGCCGATGATCGACAAGTTTTATGCGCCGGTGGGCTATATCGGAGGGATTCCGGGACTGTGATCATCATCCATTGATTTGAACCCATTAAGCTGGCGACTGCCCGGGTCGCTAGCTTTTTTGCTTTTTGCGAGGAGAGTCCCGCATGAGTCACCGGCCACACTTTTCGAATCCGGTAGCGATGGTTCTGATGCTGAGCGCGATGCTGAACGGGTGCAGCGACAGTCAGGGGCAGGCCGCCAGCGTGCAAACAGCCAAAGCATCCACCACAGCGACTGTGGTGAGCTATCCACAGGGTGATTTTCGCAGTCCGCTGACCTTTGGCAATCCCTACGCCCACATTCCCGCCCAATGTCATATCGAAACGTCGCGTGGCACGCAGAACGCTTGTCTGTTCTGCCATACCAACGGCGCCTATCGGGCCGGTCTAGGCAACAACTTCCCGCAGGCTGGCGCCGAGCCGCGTCTTGGTGACCTGCAACTCGAATACTCCTTTACCCCCTTCAGTCCCTTCACGCCTTCGCCGAGCCGCAATCCTTGGGAGAATACCCTGACTCCGGAAAAGTTGCGGGAAGCAGTCACGGCGCTGGGCATCGATCCCCAGACCTGGGATATGGAGGGCTACATTCGCCAGGACAATTGGCGGGCGGCTTTCGCGCAACGGCCCGGTGATCCTCGCGACTGGGACGGCGGCGCGGAAACGCCGTTTCGGTTGTTTCCAGGCTTGAATCCGGCGGATTTACCCGCCGACGCCGATGGTTTCGTTCGCTCCGACAAGGCGGGTCATGGCTTCTTCCAGGACGGCGCGGGGCGCTGGATCACTGGCTGGCGGGCGGTGAATTTCATGCCTTACGGTATTTTTACCCCGATGACCGGTTCGGTTTCGGGTATTTATATCCGTTTGCCCAAGTCGTTCATGCAGCGCGAGGACGGCGGTTTCGATCTGGAGGTCTATACTCGGAATCTCGATTTGGTGGAGCGAGCGATTCAGGACCGCCTGCGCGGGGAGGACGGTGAAACCTATCGGGGCGCGGCGCAAGCCGTTGCGCTTGAGCGCGGCTTGTATCCGGTCGGCACCGAGTTCGCTCATCCCCTGCATTACGTGGACGCGGTGGCGGACGGTCGTGACCTCACGGTTAGTCCCTATCCCGGCACCCGCGCCCGTCGGGTCAAGGAAGTCCGCTATATGTACAAGTGGAAGGCATTCCATCCCAGCCAATTCCGTCCCGGCGTCAAGGAAGAGGGTGCGCCGGTATACGGTAATGACGAACAGGGTTGGGTGGACAATGGGGTGGGCTGGTATCTGGCTGGCTACATCGAAGATCAGAGCGGTGCGTTGCGCCCGCAAAATCGCGAAGAATTGACCCAGTGCATTGGTTGCCATAGCGGCATCGTCGCCACCGAGTTTCCGCAATTCACGTCCGGGACCGGCAACACCGTGGACTCCACCTGGGCGTTACCGCGCAAGTTCCCCGGCGAACTGGGATGGCGGGAAATGGACTATCTACGCTATCTCGCCCAAGCGGACGCGCCGCCGGACCAGACGCCCGGCATCGCCCAATTGGGCGATCCGCTGAACCGAGGACTAAACAAGGGCGAGTTCCGCCATTTTCTGGACAATGTGGTGGGTGTCAGCCTGTATGGGGACATGCCCGCCGCCATTGAGCGCTTTCTCGCCGCCGCCATCCAGCCCGCCAAGGGCTATGCCAGTGCATGGCCGGCGCTCGATACCAGCAGCGCCTCGGCTTTTCAAGACAGTCAGGCGGAGCGACAGCGCTTGCTGCGTGATCTCACCGCGCGGGGCGGCTACCTGACCGCTGACGGTGCGATTCGCGGCGAACTACTTTATCCGCCTCGGGACGATGCCTTGGCCGCCGCGCGCCGCTACCGGCAAGTGGTGGTAACCCAGCGCTACGACAAGGGCAAGGATGTCTTCCCGGAAACGCCGGTGACCTACCGTTATTTCCGGGAAGAAGCGGAAGGCTTCGCGCATCAGGATGGACGACCTTATCAAGTGGGAGAAGTGATCACCGACCGACCGGTGGATTTGAGTGATCCCGCCTTGATTAGCTATGGAGTCGGCATCGCCGAAACGCTGAACGATCCCGAACGGCCGTTCGAAGCCGGTGGCACCTATTTCTCGGATTATCTGCCTTTGCTGGCGGAACCCTTGCGTTTCGAGGGCGACTGACTGAAACGGGTTAGGGTCGATGGGATTGAAAGCCCGCCGTCCGGCGGGTTTTTTTGGGTCACTTGAACGCCTGGGCCACGCAGGGTGATAGATGTGGCGCTTTCAGCAGCGCCTCTCGATCGATGGTCACGCTTTTCCATTTGGGGTGGCCGCTACCGCGCAGCCCGTCCAGGTTGTCGTACACCATGCGGGCGAAGCGGCTGATGGCTCGGCAGCGCTCCTCGTCCGGACCCTTGTCGCTGGTAAACAGCACGGTTCCGACCGCCAGGGTGGCGACCTCCTGGTCCTGCCAGCCGTAGGTGCCGGCTGGGATGGTGGTGGCCCGATAGAAGGACTGAAAAATATCGTGTTTAGCCGCGTTGTTCGGAATCGTCACGGAGACCAGATGCGGTTGCTCGCCGGTTTCGAACGGGCGGACGAATAGCCGGGCCGGCGCGCCGACCACATAGATCATCGCATCCACTTGCCCCTGGCGCAGGGCATCGAGGGCGGCGACCGCATCCAACTCCAGTTGCTCGGCCGGCTTGATCTGGAAGAGTTCGAGCAGGATCGAGGCGGTACCGTAGGTGCCGCTGACCACATCGCCCATTGCCACTTTTTTGCCGTTCAGATCGGAGAACTGTTTGATTTCTGGCGACTTGGCCAGCACATGTACTTCCTCTTGGTACAAGGGCAGCACCAATTGCATCGAGTTGACGACGTTCTGTAATTCCTCGGCGTCCGCGTCGTCGCCGACGGCGGCCTGCATCGCGATCAGGCTCAGCGTATCGAACTGGCTCAGGCCGAGTTGGATCGATGGGTATTCATAAACCTTGAAGATATTTTCCAGCGAGCCGGCCGAGGGAATCACATCGAGATCGATTTGGTGGCGACCGGCGAGCTGTTTCAGGTCTCGACCGATCTGGTAGTAAGTACCGGCCTCGCGCCCGGTCATCAGGCTCAGTTCGGCGGCGGCGGGCGAAGGTGGTGATTCCTGTGCTCGCGCCGGACCGGCCAGCGAGAAGAGGCACAGACAGAGACTGAGCGCGAACAGTCTTTTCATGAGAAAGCTCCAAATGAGGTCGTGGGGGGCGGAGATCAGTTGAGTGAGAATTCGGCGCGGCAGCCGCGATCCACCCAGACACCGCGACGATCGTAGCCCCAGGTATCGTTGTAGCGGCAGGCACTCTTGCTCAGTTGGCGGTAAAGCTGCACACCGTTGCGGGTATCGGCCCGGCAGTGTCGGTAATCGCCGTCGGATTCGCAGCGAAAGGTTTGGTAAGAGTGGTCGGGACCATCTTGTTTGCCGCGTTCCGCGAGCACCGCTCCGAGAATACCCAGCGCAATCGCCCCTCCGACGATTGCCGCCGTATTGTTCTTGTCTTTCCGGTTGCCGTCGCCGCCGCTGCTGCCGGTATACAGATGAAAGTCGCCTCGGCAGCCGCGATCCACCCAGATACCGCGGCGGTCGTAGCCCCAGGTGTCGTTGTAACGGCAGGCGCTCCTGCTCAGTTGGCGGGAAAGCTGCACGCCGTCCCGGGTGTCGGCGCGGCAGTGTCGGTAATTGCCGTTGGATTCACAGCGGACGGTGGCGTTGTGACCACCCCGGCGATGATTCTGTTCGTCGTCATGGCGATCGTCGTCGTCACGGCGATCGTCGTTGTAGCGCCCGCCACTGTACGGTTGGGCATCGCCGGGTGTGGGGCCGGCCAGCGTGAGCAGGAAGGCCACAACCAGTGAGGTCAGCCAAGCCTGCCGGCAATGCGGTGCGCTGGCGCAATGAGTGGCTGGTTTGAGAACCATGCTGTTCATAAGAGACACTCTGTCTGATGATGTGCAATTAATTATAGTCTTGCCCCCAGCCCGTGCCGGAATCCGGGATGGCGGGACTGGTCACCCCAGCCGAGCGGAAGCGGATGGGACGTTAACCGATTGTGTATAATGAAAATTGTTGGGGGTAAAATCATGGCAGCGAAGACGACGACCGTGAACGTGATCGGATTTGTGGAAAGAGATCGCCGGATGATTCGCAATATCCTGTCGGTGGCTAGCAGCAACGAGTGTACCTATCTCATGGCGGACGCTAGCCATGAATTGGTCGATATCCTGATCGTCAACGCCGACGATCCGGCGGCCATGGTGGCCTGGAACGAATATCGGGAGGTCGATACGGACATCGGTGTCATTTTCGCCTCGGCCAACTCGCGGTTTGGATCGGAGCATATTTGTATCAAACGACCGTTGATCGCCAGTCAGTTACACGGCGTGCTGGCCTTGGGGGCGATGCGGAAAGAGCCGGCGCCAGCGCTGGTGCCGCACAAGCACCAGGTGCTCAATAAAAGCTTTCTGTTTCGTAACATGTCCCCCAGCCATTTAGAGAAGATCGTCGCTTTGTCGCGGGTGGTGACATTGCCGGCCCAGCATGTAGTGTTCCAGATGGCCGATGCGGGCACGGAGATGTGCGTGGTCTTGAGCGGGCGTCTGAAGGTCAGCGTGGCTAATCGGGAAGGGCGGGAAATCGTGCTGGGCACGGTCGGGCCGGGCGAGATCGTCGGCGAGATCGCCATGCTCGACGGCCAGGGCCGCTCTGCGACCGCAATGACCCTGACGTCTTGCGACTTGTTGATGATCCACCGCCGGGATTTCATGCCGTTTCTGGAGCAGAATCCCAAGGCGGCAATCGATCTGATCAACGTGTTGGCGCTGCGGCTACGGCTCAACACCGAGCAGTTGGCTGAACTGATCGCCGAGGAAGAGCCGCCGCGTCTGGAGTGAGGGCGCGAGAGGCAGCGCGGTGCCTATTGCGGTCATAATGGCAAACCGGGTAGCGTTACGCCACTTGTGAATCTTGCTAACGACCAATGCCCGCCGTGCCCGCGGCGGGAGCCATAGGGGGCTCTCATGGAACTTGCATGCCTGGACCTGGAAGGGGTCCTGGTTCCGGA